>DATBTL010000282.1:0-5245 GCA_036559345.1 Chloroflexota bacterium
CCGCCGGGGCGATGTAGGTAGAGGTGTCCTGCTCAGGGAAGAGGAGCGATTCATCGAGCTTCCCCTCGAAGATGCTGACCGCCCCCTTGCCGATGGCCTCACTATAGAGGACGCGCAACTCTTCCACCGCCTTGCCGTTGATCAGGGGGCCGAAATCGAGAAGGGGCGGCGCCGCTTCGCCGTCTTTCGCCAGCAAGGGATGGCCAATGCGCAATGACGCCAGGACGGGGAGGTACATATCGAGAAAGCGAGGGAACAATTCGCGCTGGATCACGTAACGGGGATAGGAGGTGCAGCGCTGCTTCCCGTACTCAAAACCCTTCTTGATTTGAGCGGCCAGGGTAGGCCAATCCGAGAAGTCCCAGATGCCGTAGGCGTTAACCCCTTCCATCTCCAGCATGTATCGCTTCTCGCGGTCGTAGAGGCTGGCCGCGATATCTCGCCCTTTGGCCTTGCCGCCCACGAAAGAGAGGCAGGCGATGGCCTCGTTGCGCACCAGGGCCTCGCTGAGATGGCCGCCGGAGCCGCTGACCAGGGAGACCGGCAGATCACATTGGCGGGCAAGCCCCAGCGCCAGGGTCAGGGCGCACAGGCCGCCGTCACTGGGGGTCTTGGCGATCACCGCGTTGCCGGCCAGCACCTGCACCAACATCGCATGGACCAGCACGGAGAGCGGGTAATTCCACGAGGCGATGTTGGAGACCAGCCCAAGCGGCTGCCGTCCCTCCAGCATGGGCTCGATCCCGCGAATGTACCATTCCACGCCCGAGATACAGCGGTCAACGCTGACCTGGGCTTGGCTGAATGGCTTGCCGATTTCCCAGGCGAGGAGGATGGCCAGGAGATCGCGGTGCTCGCGCAGACGCTCCACACATGCCTCGACTCGCGCGCGCCGCTCGTCCAGCCCCACCCGTGACCATCCATCATGCTCGCCGGCGGCGAAATGCACCGCTCGCCGGGCGGTCTCCATGTCGATCATGGGGAAGGTGCCGAGAAGGGAGCCATCGCAGGGCGAGAGGAACGGTTTGCCGTGGCCCGGCCAGCCCCAGGAACCTTCGATCAGGTTGAGAACCCGCCCTTCGTCACCAAACGCATCCGGCACCAGCGTTCCGGCTCGCCCGTACGCGGCCGCCCACTCAGTCCCCGTCACAATTCGCTTCTTTGTCGCCATGTTCATCTCACCCCTGTCTACTTGCCGAGATGAACGTATCATAGAGGAAAGGCAGGCGGGCGTGCCTGGGCGCTCCCGAGGCGCGAGGGATGAGAGAACCGTACGTGACTGAAGCAACATTCGGCGCCGCGACCTTGCGCCTGATCCAGGGGAACATCGTGCGGGTGACGGCCGATGCACTCGTCAATGCCGCCAATAGCGGGCTGGCGGGCGGTGGCGGGGTGGATGGGGTGATTCACCGGGCAGGCGGTCCCACGATCATGGAGGAGTGCCGGAAGATCGGCCGCTGCCCGACCGGAGACGCCGTGATTACTGGGGCTGGCTCGCTTCCCGCCAAGTATGTGATTCACGCCGTGGCGCCCTTCTATCAAGATGGTGCGCACGGCGAGCCCGATCTCCTCCGTGGAGCCTATACCGCCAGTCTGGCCCTTGCCGAATCTCACGACGTGCGTACCCTCGCCTTCCCCTCTCTGGGAACCGGCGCCTATCGTTACCCGGTCAGCCTGGCCGCCACTATCGCCCTGGAGACGGTGGCGACCCATCTCCGTGGCCCCACCAAGCTGGTCGAGGTCACCTTCGTGCTCTTCAGCGCCCCGGATCTCGCCGCCTATGCCGCCGCGCTGGCGCATGTGTTTGAGGGCTCATAGGGCAGGCAGGGAAACCCAGAAAAAGCATAGCCATCCGACGGATCGGTCCGATCAGACCGATCGGACCGATCCGTCCGGGGCACTATGGTGCTCCCCATTGTAGTCGCCGTTATAGACGGCACGCGCTCGCCAGGGCATACTCCGCGGGGGTGTTACACTTCTGACTGAAGGGGAACGGGTGGCGCGCGCATGGCAATCGTGACGGTAAGCGGGGTAACCAAGACCTACGGCGGCCACGAGGTGCTGCGCGGGGTGGATCTCCAGATCGATCCCAAGGAGCGGATCGCCTTGGTCGGCCCCAATGGGGCCGGGAAATCTACCCTGCTGCGCATCATCGCCGGTCGCGAACCGCCCGACGACGGGACGGTGCAACGTGGGCGGCGCCTGCGCGTGGGCTATCTGGCGCAGGAGGCCAATTTTCAGAGCCGGAGCACGCTGCGCGAGGGCCTCCTGGAAGCGTTCGCGGGCTTGCGCCGGCAGCAGGAGCGGCTGCGCGAGCTTGAGGCCGAGTTTGCCGCCGCCGGGAGCAATCCCGCTGCCTGGAGCCCTGAGACCCTCGAACAATACACCAGTCTGATGGAGCGCTTCGAGCATCAGGGCGGCTACGACTACGAGCAGCGCGTGGAGCGCATTCTCAGCGGACTGGGCTTCGAGCGCGAGCGGTGGGATCGCCCGGCCCGCGAGCTATCGGGAGGCCAGCGTACCCGCGCGCACCTGGGCCGCCTCTTGCTGGAGGAACCCGAGGTTCTTCTCCTGGACGAGCCAACCAATCACCTGGATCTGACCACCACGGAGTGGCTGGAGAACTTCCTCGCGAGCTGGCCCGAGGTCTTGGTCGTGGTCTCACACGACCGCTATTTCCTCGATCGGGTCACCCGCCGCACGGTCGAACTGGTGGGTGGCATGGCGGAGAGTTATCCCGCCCCCTTTACCCGGTACCTGGCGCTCCGGGCCGAGCGCTATGCCCGCCGGCACAAGGAGTTCGTGGCCCAACAGGAAGAGATCGCCAAAACGGAGGAGTTCATCCGCCGTTTCCGGGCCGGGCAGCGGGCCCGCGAGGCGCGTGGGCGCCAGACCCGCCTCGATCGCGTGGAGCGGCTGGTTGACGCCCCGGTCGGCGAGCACCTCCGCCCCCGCCTGGCCGCCGCCTCGGCCAGCGGCCAGGTGGTGCTGGCTACTACCAGGCTGCGAATCGGCTTCAAGGACCATCAACTGCTCCGCCTCCCCAATACGCAATTGCGGCGGGGGAGCAGGGTGGCCCTGATCGGTCCCAACGGCTCGGGAAAGTCCACCCTGCTCCGTACCCTGATGGGGGAGCTACCGCCTCTAGGAGGGGCGTTTGAGTGGGGCCATAACGTCCAGCTTGGCTACTACGCGCAGGCTCACGAGGGCCTGAATCTCCGTCATACGGTGCTGGAGGAGATTCTGGAGGCCCGCCCCATGGAGGAAGGAGAGGCCAGGAGCTTCCTGGCCCGCTATCTCTTCTCCGCCGAGGAGGTCTTCAAACGAGTCGGCGAGTTAAGCGGCGGTGAGCGAAGCCGGGTGGCCCTGGCCAAGCTGACCTTGCAGCCGGCTAACCTGCTGCTCCTGGACGAACCGACCAATCACCTGGATATCGACGCCCGGCAAGTGCTGGAAGGGGTGCTCCATGACTATCCGGGTACCTTGATCATGGTGTCCCATGACCGCTATTTCATCTCCGCCGTCGCCGACACGGTCTGGGCGGTGGAGGATGGGGTGGTACGGATCTACGCGGGCGACTACGACGACTACCTGGCCCTCCGCGAACAGGGCCGTTATCAGCCCGAGGAGCCGGACCCCGCTCCCACGGCCACCGCGCGCCGCAAGGCTCGTGCCCCACGCGCGCCTATCGCGGCGGTCGCGGCGGTCGAACCCGTAGTGGCCTGGGAAGAGCCGATTGCCGGGCTGGCCGAGCGGGTCGCCACCCTGGAGCGCGAGGTGCTGGCCGCCACCGATAGTCTCACCTACGTGGGAGCGCGCGACGTGAGCACGATGTTGGATCTGGCGCGGACCCGGCAGCGCCGACAAGGGGAGTTGCAAGCGGCCACCGAATCGCTGCTGACGGCGCTCCGCGAGGAGTTGCGGCGCAATCCCTTGCATGAGGTTGATCCTGTGCTATCCTAAGCTCAGCGAACCTGGAGGGCATAGTGCCATGGCAATCCACAATCTTGCTTTTGACCCGGAACTGACCGCCGACCTGGCTGAATTGCACAACGATCGCAGGGAGGATCTGGTGGGGGCCGACTGGCACCAAGACGCGATCCGGGTCACGAACGAGGGTCTGTTGCTCGTAGGCCCCGAGCGGGGGCTGCCCTGGCACGTTGGGAATCAGTTGACCACCTTGATGGGCCTGATTGGCGGCAAAAACTGGCGGCCCTGTCCCGATCTCTCGGTCCATCCCACGGCGGGCGTGGTCCCAGTGCTCTCGTTTGATACGCGGGTGCATGGGGTGCCGACGTTCGTGATCGAGGTAGCGAGCAAGCGTACCTATCGGTACGATCTGGGGGCCAAACGCCGCTTCTATGCACGGGTGGGGGTTCAGGAGTATCTGCTGTTTGATCCCACTCGGGACTGGCTTGGTACGGCCGTCAAAGCCTGGCACGCCACCGGGCGCGGCTTCGAGCCGTGGTTGCCGGCCCGTGATGGCCGCTGGCACAGTCGGGTGCTCGGCATCTCGTTTCAGGTCGAGGGTATGCTGTTGCGGGTAGTGGACGGCGACGGGGTGATGATGCCGCAGATCACCGAGTTCGGGCGGCTGCTCCGCGAACAGCGGGAAGCGATGGAGTATTCGCGCCGCCTGCAGGCGCAAAAAGAGGAAGCGGATCGGCAGGCCGAGGAGCAAGCGCGCCGCATTGCGCAGTTGGAAGCGGAGCTACGGCGGAATCGTCAGGGCGACATGGAGTGATGAGCGCGGGGCACGAACAGCCCCGTGCTCTCACAACAGGATCAGCCCCCGGCGAGCCGCCTGGGTCACCGCCTCGGTCCGGCTGGCCGCTCCCAGCTTGGCCATAATCGCTCCCACATGAAACTTGACCGTGTGCTCGCTGATGCGCAACTGGCGCGATATCCCCTTGTTGCCAAGGCCCTCGCTGAGGAGGCGGAGCACCTCGAGTTCGCGAGGGGTGAGCGGCTCTATCAGGTCGTTGGCAAGCGTTGGGGCCGAGGCGAGGATCTCCACGGGTAGGAGCGCCCGCGCCACCGTGGGATGGAGCACCAGCAGGTTCGCGGCGGCGGCGATCACGGCGGCGACGATCTCCTCGCCCGACGCGTCGCGCGGCAGCACCCCGCGGGCGCCCGCCCGCAGCGCCGCCTGGGCCCAGCGGTCACCGCCATCGCAGAGCAGCACGGGAGCCGAGCCGGCGGCGCTTTCGGCCAGTTGCCAGAAGGCGCGCGCCAACTCCTCGTC
>DATBTL010000283.1:0-12179 GCA_036559345.1 Chloroflexota bacterium
AGAGGAGAAACGGTCGTTCACCTACCCCGTCAGGACGTTCGCATTCCGGCGCCAGCAGCCAGTCGTCGACCGCGAGCGGGGCCACGGTGAGCCGTGCCGCATCCATCTCATAGAGCGCCCCCAGATCGACTCCGGTGGCCACGGAGGGGACAAGTATATGGCCCGCTCTATGAGCTGCCGCCCGCAGCCAGTGCCGAATAACCAGACTTTCAAGGAACGACCAGTAGCGTGGATAGCGCTCTGGAATAAGGTCGTACACGGTCAGGACAGTGGGGATTCCCGCCTTCAGCGCCGATGCGTAGTACGTGGCATGATAGAGGTCCGCTCGTGCTTGGCGCAGCCGCAGTGGGGTCTCCATTTGATCGCGCGGACTCCGGAGCGCCGCCGCGATGGGCAGCAGACGATGCGGGGGACGGGCCGCTGCCTGTAGCGCGGGTGGCAAGGGCTTTGTCGTCTGGTACAGGAGCGAGAAGCAATGAGCACCCGGCTCGGCGAGCAACGCCTTGACCATACCTTCGGTCGCTCGCCCGATTCCCGGATACCCTCCCTGGGTGACTCTGACGTCGATCACGATATGTGCCGTGAGCCCAACCCTCCCGTATCTCGTTCAGGTCATCGTACCAGGAGCGGCCCTCGGCGCGGATAATCCGCTTGCAATAGAAATAAAGTTCTAGTATGGTAACTACCAAGGAGGGCGATTAGTGAGTACCCCAAGCGGCGCGCGTGGCTACGCGGAGTTGCTCCGCACGGCACTATCGGATGGGATGCAGGAATTGGACTGCGCCATCGTGCAGATTCCAGGAGAGCAAAACGGGTATCTGGCGGTGGTGCTGGCCACGGTACGTACCAGCCGTGGGCTGTTCCGCGCCGTGGGAGAGGCGTCGCGTGATCGCCTCCCCACGGAGGAGCGCGAGCACACCTTGACGGTGGCGGAGATCCGAGCCAAGACGCGGGCGCTGGGCGACGCGGTTGGGCAGCCTTGCTTTATGAGCGCGGCGGACCTGCCGCCAGGTGATTCCGCGCGATCCGCGGTCGAGGGCCGTCTCAGGGCGGAGGCGGAGCGCGCCCGCGCGGATGCCGGCGGCACCGTGCCGGCGGCGCCGCGGATGGTGGCCTCCCGGAATCCCGCGACCGCGCGGGCCCCGGCGCAGGTTTCCGGCGCCCACGACGAGGCCGAGATCACTCCGCTCCAGGAGGCCGCTGAGAGGCCACGCTCGGCCGTCGCGGACGCGGTTTCGACCCCTCAAGGAGTACCGCCGAAGGCTGAGGCGGATCGGGCGCCGCGTGGCGCGGCGAGCGGAGAGGCGGTGGTTGAGCAGGCCGCACCCCCCACGCGCCCGCCAACCCGCCCCAATGCCATACCAGTGGAGTCGATCGGGCCCGAGATGGTGAGCAAACTCTTGCAGATGACGCGGCGAAAAGCAAGCCTGGAAGGGAGTCCAGCCACCGAGGAAGAGGCGCTGCGCCGGCTTGATTCCTATTTCCTCCGAGCTTTTGGTCATGATGTCTCGGAGGCGTCACGGATGGAGGGCCAGCGGGTCGTGCAGCGTTTGGCCGCCGACCTGGCCAGAATGAACGCGGAGAGCGGCGTCCGGGCCGGCGGCTAGAGCCCTGGTCCGGTCTGTTACACTGAATGAGTGAAAACGCGGGAGGAACACGGCGTAGTTGACCTCGAAGCGCCCGAGGAGGTGCTTGGCCTTGGTCGGCGGCCGCGCCGGCTGGCCCCTGAGACAGCCGAGGAAGTGGCGGGCGCACTTCGTGAAGCCGACAAGGCCGGTCTGGCGGTAGTGCCGTGGGGCGGAGGTACCGAGCAACGTCTGGGGTCACCGCCAACTCGCTGCGATCTGGTGGTCGAGACCACAAAACTATCAGGAATCGTCGCCTACGCCCCCGAGGATCTTACGGTGAGCGCGCGGGCGGGGACGACCCTGGAGGAACTGCAAGTGGCTCTGGCCGCACATGGTCAGTTCCTCCCATTTGACGTGCCTCGGGCGCGACAGGCAACCCTTGGCGGAATTCTCGCGGCCAATCCGCCACCGATCCGCCGCTATCGGTACGGCGCCGCGCGGGACCTGGTGATTGGTATGACTGTTGCCTTGCCGTCCGGCGACCTCTACAAATCCGGCGGCCGGGTGGTGAAAAACGTGGCGGGCTACGATCTTTGCAAACTGTGGGTGGGTTCACTGGGCACCCTGGGAGTCATTGTTTCGGCGAATTTCCGAGTGCATCCGGTGTGCAGGGTTCGCGCCGCCGTGGTTGGCGCCTTCACCGACTGGCGGTCCTGCCTGGAAGTTGGCTTGACCCTGGCCGGCCAGAGCCACGCCTGGAGCGCGCTCTTCGCGCACGGACCAGAGGAACCGTCGCTCGTGGTGGTTGCCGAAGGCTTTACCGCGTCGGTCCAGGCGGCCCTGGGCGCCGCGCGCTCAGCCTTCACCACTCAGCAGAGTACTTGTCGTTCCACCGACGATCCGGACGAGGTGGACGATCTGCTTGGGCGCCTGACGGAGTGGCGGATGGAATCGGGCTCCTTGCCGGCCCTGCTCCGGATCGGGGTAGCGCCCGGACGCCTGGCCGGCGCTTTGGAGGCTCTTGCCACGACCTGCGCGCGTCATCGGTTGACCGTCGCCTGGCAGGCCGATACGGGGGTCGGCACCGTGCTCGCGCGCATTGGGGGTGCTGAGCCGGCGATCGTGGAGGCAATCGGCGCCGCGCGGGCTGCCTTGCGCCCGCTGGGTGGGCATCTGGTCCTGGCCGATGGGCCGGTATCGCTCCGGCGAGCGGTGGACCCGTGGGCCGGATCGTCGGGCGGAGCTGGACTCGCCAAGGCCATCAAGGCGAAAATGGATCCTCATGCCACTCTTAACCCTGGCCGCTTCTGCTATGGATTGTGAGTCTTGATGGCCGTTGTGGATAGGCTGCCCTTCGTCAACCTACGTGATTTGCGCACCTGCGTGCATTGTGGCTTCTGCCTCCCCACCTGCCCCACCTATCAGGTGCTGGGAGTGGAAATGGATTCGCCGCGCGGACGCATCATGCAGATGCAGGCGGCCAAGCGGGGAGAGATCGCGCTTGATGAACCTGCCCTGCGGGAGCATCTATCGCTCTGCCTGGCCTGCCGGGCCTGCGAGACCGCGTGCCCGTCCGGCGTCCCGTACGGGAGAATTATTGAAGGCGCCCGCGCGTCTCTGCCACCGTCCAGCCACAAGGCAGCCGCGGTGAGCGCGCTGGTATTGCGGGGACTATTCCCACGCCCGCGATTGCTGGATCTGTTTGGGGCCTCCATGCGGGCGTATCAGCGCTCCGGAGCGCAGCGGCTGGTGCGGAAGGTGGGCCTGCCAGGTGGATTGGCAGCCATGGAAGCCTTGTTACCCCAGGCCCAGGGGCCAGTGTGGCAGGGCGCGCGGGCCACCGAGTACCAGTCGCGGAGCGGATCCGGTCCTCGGGTGGCGCTGGTCCGCGGCTGCGTGATGCAGCAGTTCTTCGCCCGGACGAATGAGGCGACCGCTCGGGTCTTGGTGGAGAATGGCTGCACCGTCCTGGCCCCTCCAGCCCCCCTGTGTTGCGGCGCTCTGCATGTTCACGCGGGCGATCGGGCCATGGCCCAGGAATTAGCGCGGCGGATGATCGATGCGATCATGAGCCTCAAGCCCGATCTGATCGTGATCAATGCCGCCGGCTGCGGCTCGACCCTCAAGGAGTACGGGCATTTGCTGGCGGACGACTCGGTGTATGCCGCCCGGGCCGAGGATTTTTCCCAGCGGGTGCGCGATATCAATGAACTGCTGGCGAGCTTGCCCGCGCGGATTCCCGGCGCGGCTCTTCAAGCGCGAGTCACTTACCAGGATGCCTGTCACCTGGTCCATGCCCAGCGGATACGGGAGCAGCCGCGGGCGGTACTCAAGGCTATTCCTGGGCTGGCCTTGGTGGAACTGGCGGGCAGCGACGTCTGCTGTGGGAGCGCCGGAATCTACAATCTCACCCAACCGGAATTGAGCCGGGAACTACTGGAACGGAAGATGGACGCCGTGCAGGCGACGGGTGCCGACATCCTTGCGGTGGCCAACCCCGGCTGCGCAATCCAAATTGGGGCCGGGATTCGGGCACGCGGATTGCCCATGACCGTGGTCCACCCGGTGGACCTTCTGGATCGCGCCTATCGAGCCGAACGGCGCCTCCGGCATGGGAGGGCGGGGAATGGCCGGTAGCCTGTTCAGCCA
This sequence comes from Chloroflexota bacterium, assembly GCA_036559345.1. Taxonomy (GTDB): domain Bacteria; phylum Chloroflexota; class UBA5177; order JANWHV01; family JANWHV01; genus JANWHV01. The sequence goes on from DATBTL010000283.1 coordinate 4,218, forward strand.
CTTGATTCTCGCTGCCGCCAATCAGCCCACGGTGGCCGCCGCCGTCACCAACTCACCGATCGCCCGAGGATTGGTGCGGCGCTTCGTGGCGGGGGAAACGCTGGACGAGGCGATGGAGGCGGCGGGATCGCTGAACGACGCGGGATTCACGGTGGCCATGGCCTACCTGGGTGAAAACACGAGCTCCGAGGAAGAGGCGGACGCCGCCACGTGCGAGGCGCTTCGCGTCCTGGAGGCAGTCTCTTCCCGTGGCCTGGACCCATATTTTTCAGTCAAGCTCACCCAACTGGGTCTGGACGTGGGCAGGCACATTGCCGTCGGCAACGCGGTTCGTCTGCTTGAACGGGCCCGTGATCTCAAGGCGTTCGTGCGGTTGGACATGGAGGGTTCGAGCTATACGTCGGCGATCATCGAGGTGTTTAGCGAGCTCCGGCCCCAGTTCGACAATGTGGGCATTGTCTTACAAGCTTGTCTCTACCGCACACGCGCCGATGTCGAAGCGGTGACGCGGTTGGGCGGGCGGGTTCGTCTCTGCAAAGGCGCCTATAGTGAGCCGCCGCATATCGCCTATCGGCGGAAACGCGACACCGATCGTAACTTCGTCCGCTTGATGGAGTACCTTTTGCGCCACGATGCCCAGCCGGCGATCGCCACCCACGATCCCGCGATTATCGAGCACGCGCGGGAATTCGCGCGCACACATGGAATCGGTGCCGATCGGTTTGAGTTCCAGATGCTCTACGGGGTACGGCGGGATTTGCAGGAGCAGCTTGCGCGCGCCGGCTATCGGGTACGGATCTACTTACCCTATGGCTCGCAATGGTATCCTTACCTTACGCGGAGACTGGCCGAGCGTCCCGCGAATCTGTGGTTCGTGGTTGGGAATTTGATCCGTGAGGGCCGGTCACCCAGGTGATGCTCCGAATGGGCGGCATGTTCCGCCCTTGCTATGCTGATCGGTGTAAGTACCTGATTGGAAGAGGATGATTCAGTGATAGACAGCACGGCCCCGATCACCCCGGCCCGTCGGCCGGAGTGGCTCAAGGTACGAGTCCCCGGTGGACCCAATTATTCTGAGTTAAAGACGATCATGCGGGAGCAGTCGTTGCACACGGTCTGCGAGGAGGCTCGCTGTCCGAATATTGGTGAGTGCTGGGAACACCGGACTGCTACTTTCATGATCCTCGGGGACGTCTGTACGCGGGCCTGTGGCTTTTGCGCCGTGACCAGCGGAAAACCAGTGGGCTTGGATCTCCACGAACCGGGACGGGTGGCCGTGGCGGTCCAGCGGATGGGCCTCCGCCATGTAGTGATCACCTCCGTGAATCGTGACGATTTGGCGGATGGAGGGTCGGCGGTGTTCGCGGCCACCATTCGGAAGGTTCGGGCAGCCAATCCCGGCTGTACCATTGAGGTGTTGATCCCGGACTTCGAGGGGGTCGAGGAGTCACTCGGGAACGTTTTGGCGGCCGGTCCCGATATTCTGAACCACAATCTGGAAACCGTGGAACGGCTCACCAGGCGAGTGCGCCGGCGGGCCCAATATCGAAGGTCGCTTCAGGTGCTCCGCCGGGCCAAGGAGTTGGCGCCGCGGAAGCTCACCAAATCGGGGATTATGCTCGGTCTGGGGGAGCAGGCACACGAAATTCAGGACGCGCTGCGGGATTTACGGGAGTCGCGGGTGGATATTATCACCATTGGCCAGTACCTCCGACCAAGCATGAAGCACCTTGCCGTGGACCGTTTTGTCCCACCGAACGAGTTTCAAGAATGGCGCGATTTCGGGATGAGCCTTGGCTTTACCCATGTGGAATCCGGGCCGCTGGTGCGTAGCTCCTACCATGCACACGAGCACGCCGCTCTCGTACCTGGTGATGCATGAGCGAGGCCCGACCACTTGAACTGACTGTCTATTACGACTTCGCCAGTCCCTTCTGCGCCATTGCCCGCGCCATCGTGGTGCGCCTGGCGGAATCTCGCCCGTTGAGCGTAACCTGGCTCCCTTTCGAGGTGATTGACTACTTGCCGCCAAAGGGGGCAATGCCGCAAAATCCTGCCTTCGTACGGCGCGGTGAAGCGGCCCGCGCCCAGCGGCTGGCGGACCAGTATGGGCTGACCGTGCGGATCCGGGAGCGGCTGCTCAACAGCAATCTCGCCCTATGCGCCGTCGAGCATGTGCGTAGCACTACCGGCGATGCCGGCGCGGTGGATAGTCTGCACGGGGCCCTGTTTGATGCGTTCTACCGCGACCAGCGTGACATCGGCGCCCTCGCCACAATCCTTGAGGTGGCGGAGGAGTACGGGCTGCGCGACGGCCTGGAGGCGGCATTGCGTGCTGGGACATACAAGGAGCGCGTGGCTCGGTCGCGCACCGATGCTCAGGCCCAGGGGATTGTCGCGGTGCCGACCTGGCTCTCTCGTGGCTATGGGATTGTGGGCATCGTCGATTACGCGGAGTACGAGCGCCTGTTGACGACCGCCGGTCAGCGTGATCCCTTGGCGCCCGCGTCGTAGGTAAAGAAGCCGCGTCCAGCCGCCTTCCCTGTCCAGCCGGCCTGAGCCATGCGGCGCAGGAGGGGGGCAGGGCGGTATCGCTCGGAATAGGTTGCCTGGACCAGGTATTCGAGGCCGAGCAATACCCTATCGATGCCGATTTCGTCCGCCCAGCTTAGGGGGCCGAAGGGAAAGCCAGCGCCCAGGGTCACCGCGGTGTCGATGTCCTCGGCAGTCGCCACGCGCTCGGTCAAGGCGAAGGCCGCCTCATTGACCACGGGCAGCAGGGCACGGGCCAGCACCAGGCCGGGGTGGTCACCGACTTGATAGACCTGCAAGCCTCCGCTCGCCAGGAAGGCGCGGGCGCGATCCGCCACGACCTGACTGGTGGTAAAGGCGGGCGCCAGCTCAATCACCTGCTTGCCACTCATCACTCCCAGAGGACCAATTCCGACCACCCGCTCGGGATGCTCGCAGATCGCCGCCTGCTCTTGTGCCCCGGCCTGCATGCAGGAAACCAGCAGCGGGCTGGACGATGGTAGGGCCTCATCAATACAGTTAATCAAAGGTAAACGGTCATCCCCGACCACGTCGGCCAACATCAGGGCCAGATTCGCCCCGCCCGCCAGGGCAGTGAGATTACCCTCCAGAGCTTCCACCTCAAAGTCGAAGCGGAGCGGATCGATAGGGAACCCGATCACCTCCACGCCCGCCTTGCGCAGATAGGGAGTGAATGCCTCGATCTCGGCCCTGGTGCCCGCCACGAGAGCACCCGGCTTGCTGTCCAGGACGCGAAAGGGCGTTTGGCGGGGTCTAGCGCGCGGGGTATTCATGAAACCCCTTTCCGGCCTTCCGGCCGTTCAATCCGGCATCAACCATCTCCGCCTGGAGCAGCGAAGGCTGGTAGCGAGGTTCACCGAGGTTTCCCTCGTACAGTGCCCGGCTCATGGCGAGGCAGGCATCCACCCCAAGAGCGTCCATCTGGGCCAGCGGGCCGGAACTGAAGCCCAGGGCGGTAAGCAGCGCATCAACGGTGACCGAATCGGCAACCTCTTCCTCAAGGAGCCGCACCGCCTCCAGACGGAAAAGATTGGCCAGGCGGTTGACCAGGAAACCGGGCCGGTTCTTTACCTGGATTGGCGTTTTATCCAACGAACGCACCAGGGCCAGAGCCTGGGCGATCGTGCTTTCGTTGGTTCTCAAGCCGGCCACCACTTCCGCGATTGCCGTGCTCGCGACCGGGCGAGGGAAGTGAATCCCGATCACCCGTTCCGGGTGGCCGATCATTGCCGCCAAATTGGTAATGCTCAGGGTACCGGTAGTGGTCACCACGACAGCCGTTTCGGGACATGCGGCAGCCAAACGGGACAGCACCGCCCGCTTGCTCTCACGCGAGTCCCCCACGGTTTCGATGACGATCTCAGCTTCGGCGAGGCCGCCGATCTCGGTCACGCTCTCCAACCGTTGCAGGGAGCCGGGGTCGCGCGCGGGGCTCTCGGCGTCGACCGGAGGGGCTTCGAGGACGCGAGCAATTCGTTGGCGGGCCTCGTTCAGATTCTCGGAGCTTTGGTCAAACAGGACGACTCGATGTCCGCGTTGGAGGGCGAGTTGGGCCAGGGAGGCGCCGACCCCACGGGCGCCGGCGATGCCAAGCTTTACCATCTATCGACCCTCGAATCGAGGCTGCCGCTTGGCGCGAAACGCGGCGACTCCCTCTTGAAAATCCGCCGTGCTGGCGGCAATCTCCTGTGTGTACGCCTCGTACTCAAGCGTTTCCTCCAGGGTGGAGTTCATCGAGCGGTTGAAAGCCCGCTTGGTCAGCCCCAGGGCGCGGGTGGGACGGGCGGCCAGGCTCGCGGCCAGGGCGGTGGTCTCGGTAAGCAGCTCGGCATCCGGTACTACTCGGTTCGCCAAGCCCAGGCGGAGCGCCTCGGGCGCCGCGATTGCCCGCCCGGTGTAGGCGATTTCCAGGAAGAGTCCGCGAGGCAGCAGATGAGCGAGGCTGTAGGTGGCCCCGCAATCCGGGATCAGGCCGATATTGGAGAAGGCCAGGCGGAGGCTGGATGTCTCGCCCAGCAGGCGAAGGTCGCATGCCAGGGCCAGGCTCATGCCGGCGCCCGCCGCGACCCCGTTCACGGCGGCGATGATTGGTTTCTCCATGCCGTAGAGAAGTCGGGCGATTTTGTTGTAGCTCCCCCGCACCGTCTCACCCACCTGCTCGGGCCGCAAATCATCCCCTTGGTTCAGATCCTGACCGGCGCAGAATCCCTTCCCGGCCCCGGTAAGGACGAGACAACGGACGCTGGGTTCCCGAGATGCGGCTTGTAGAGCTGCCAGAAGTCGATCCTTCAGGTCGTCGTCGAGGGCATTGAAGCGAGCAGGTCGATTGAGCGTAAGGGTTAGGACAGTGCCTACCTGTTCGGTTAGCAAGACAGCCTGATTCTCATCCATATGCATTTGGGCCGGGGTTGCCCGGTCCTACCTCCCCTCGAAGTGGGGTTGGCGTTTCTCCAGGAAAGCGCGCATGCCTTCCTTCTGGTCGGAGCCGGCGAAGAGGAGAAAGAAATTCTTCCGCTCGAAATCGATCCCGTCCGCGATCGAGGCATCCAGGGCCTTGAGCACCGCCTCCTTAGCCAGGCGGACCGCGACCGGCGCTTTGGCCGCGATCCGGGTGGCCAGCGCCTCGGCCTCTCGCAGATACAACTCAACCGGCACCACTCGGTTGATCAACCCCGCGTCCAGGGCCTCCTGGGCCGTGATCGGGGCGCCGGTGAGGATCATTTCCATGGCTCGCGCCTTGCCGACCGCGCGGGTCAGGCGCTGGGTGCCGCCGGCTCCGGGCATGATTCCCAGGTTGATTTCAGGCTGGCCGAACTGGGCCGTCTCGGAGGCGATGATCAGGTCGCAGTTCATGGCAAGTTCGCAGCCGCCGCCGAGAGCGAAGCCGCTCACCGCCGCGATCAAGGGCATATGGATTTTGCGGAAGCGATCCCACTGGGCGAATTGGTCGTTCAGCAGGAAAGGAATCGCTTCCGCGCCGGCCATTTCGCCGATGTCGGCCCCGGCGGCGAAGGCTCGCTCGTTTCCCGTAATCACGGCGCAGCGGCAGGCAGGATCGGCGTCCAGGGCCTCCAGGGCGGCTATCATCTCCCCGATCAGGGCGCTGTTCAGGGCGTTGAGCACCTTCGGACGATTCAATTGAACCACCGCGTACCCGGTCTTGGCTTCGACCAAAATATGCTGAAATGGTTCAGCCACTCGTCGTCTCCTCCTCAACGTACATCATGGTAGCCAATCCCCTGGCGAACTGGAGAACGTCCTGGGCGGTCCGCCACTCGGCCGACCCGAGCACCGTCTCGGGTTTGGTGCCGGCCCGTAGGCGCCAGGTTTCCATTCTCGTATATGCCGGGTCTCCGAGCGGGGCGCCAACCACGCGCTGTGTCGTCACCTCAGTCACCCCAGGGAGGCGTCGAATCAAGGGCATGTACTCTTCCAGATACCGGCGCTCAAACTCAGCCGCCTGCTCGGGGTGCGTGTAAAGGATCACGACAGCCAACACTCGCCCCTAACCCTTAGCCACGGCGTGGGATACCGCATTCGCGACAAGCGCATGGTACGGGAAAGGGACGCGTTCGGCCAGACGTGGTTGGCTAGTGAGCCCAGACCAGGCGATCGCCGTCCACCACCCCGGCCCGCTGAACCATCTGAATGTGATCCACGCCGGGATGCTGCCCGAGGTGAATTTGGGAGATGTATAGATGCAATCTGCCGTCGTCGGAGGTTTGCAAGAAGGCTAGATCCTTCCCGTCAGGGGAGAACGCGGGATTGGAGGCGAAGGAATTGCCGGTTACCAGCAGATGCGCCTTGGCGTAGTCATTGAGATCGCCCGGAGAATGAAAGTCCATTTCCCAGATCGAGGTCTGCTTTTGATCGTCGGAGGTTTTAAGGAAGACCAGGGTTTTCCCATCCGGACTCCAGGTGGGCTGGGAGATGTTATCGAGCAGGGGAGTCAATGGAGTGAGCGCCCCGGTGGTGAGGTTCAGAGCCTGCAGGAAGGCAAGGGCGCGGTTGGTGTGGTCGCGCGCGGTTTCATACTGATATTTGCTATAGACCAGGGTCGTGGGATCGCCGGGGCGCGGGGCCGAGTCATAATCACCTCCGCTCTCGAAGGCGGGCGTGGTGAGCTTAACCGCGTTCCCTTCCGCGCAGGGAGTGGTCACCGCGCAACGAGTGATGCTAAACCCGAGCCGATCGAAGTTCGCGGTGCCCGCAATCGGAGCGCCGGGGTAGCTCCAGGAGAACACCACGCTCTGGCCATCATTTGTCCAGGCCGGCATGGCGGCCGTATAGGCGGTGCTCACGTTCACGGGATTCCGCGGGGCGTCGTCCACCAACTTGGTAAGCACATGGGTTTTGAGATCGAGGAGCCAGAGATCCTGATAGTTCTTGGAGAAGAGAATGAAGGCCAGGTGCTTGCCGTCGGGCGACATCGCCGGTTCGGAACCGGTGGTCACGAAGACGGGCGCCTCCGTATGATGGAGAGAGTAGATGGCTCGACCCTTGACATAATACAAGTGCCCAGGCACATAGGCGTCCGGGGGGAGAATGGGGGTTGGGGCGGTGGTCACCACGGTGGGCGTGAGGGGCGCCACCAGCGGAGTAACAATGCCCACCGGAGTTGAGGTGGCGTCCGGGGCGGCGGGTACCGCGTTTGGTTGCGTGCTCCCCAGCATCAATACGGCTACGATGGCCGCGACCAGGAGGGCGGCGCCCAGTTTCAGATAGGCCCAGATCGATTGCCCGCTCTGGCGTTCGGGCCCGGGCGGTGCCTCGGTAGCCATCAGGTTGGGCAGCCGTTGATCGCCGCGTTCGACATGACACAGCTAAACAGGGCATTGATCTTCGGCCAATTACCAAGCAGGACGTCTCCGCGGGCATTGACCGCGTCCGTGGCGAAGCCATTCCCGTCGGTCGGGTAGTATTGGTGGATGGACGACGATGGAATGCCCAGGGTACTCTCGGCCAGCGAAAGGATCTCGGGGACAGTGAGGTCCGTCTTGAACTGATCACCCATGTCCTGGACCAACGAAGGCACTGTCCCCAGGTCCATGCCCTTCAGCTTCTTCCGGATCGCCAGCAATACCTGCTGTTGGCGCTGTGAGCGGCCAAAGTCGCCGATCAGGTCGGCATGTCGGGCGCGCACGTATTGGAGCGCGGTCACGCCGTCGAGATGTTGCGGGCCGGCTGGGATGAAAAAGCGGCGAATGGCGTAGAGGCCGCCATTGGGGTTGAGATCGTCGGGGAAGTCGTTTTCCACCATCGGGTGCATAACGTTCACGTCGACGCCGCCCAGCGAGTTGACCACATTGATAAAGCCTTGGAGGCCGATCCAGGCGTAATGATCGATGTGAACGTGGAAGTTGGCTTCCACCGTCTTGATCACTAACTGGCGGTTGCTGTATCCCGGCG
>DATBTL010000284.1:0-4163 GCA_036559345.1 Chloroflexota bacterium
CCTCGAATTCGCGCGTCCGCTCCGGGCCCGCCGCGAGGCGCTGGGCGCGCTCACCGCCGAAATGCGGGAGGCGGTGAGCGCCGTCCAGGATCTTGGGGTGATCATCAAACGTCTGAGTCCCGCGCTGATCGATTTCCCCAGTATCCGCGGCGACCGGATCATATTTCTCTGTTGGCAAGACGGAGAGGAGACCCTAAGCCATTGGCATGAGATCGACGCCGGTTTTGCCGGTCGCCGTCTCCTCTAGCCACTCATCCCGGTTTCCCACGCCCCGACAGTGGCCCTGCCCCGTGAAGGGCCACTGTCGGGATCGGGCTACAGTTTCTCGAACCAGCCGGTCGGCGCGTTGGGGCTGATGGTGGTGTCATAGGAGGCGCGCGTGCCGGCGGCGGCCCACTCGACCGCGTTGGCCAGAACCCGCCCAATATTGGGATCCTGATAGATCGGATAGGTTTCGTGGCCAGGGCTGAAGTAGAAGATACGCCCCTGACCGCGCTGGAAACAACAGCCGCCGCGGAACACCTCGCCGCCGGTGAAGGAACTGATAAAGACCAGTTCATCCGGCTGCGGGATATCGAAATATTCGCCGTACATCTCCTGTCGGGGGAGTACGATCGCCGCCGGCACTCCGGCGGCGATCGGATGGCCGGGATTCACGGTCCACACTATTTCGCGGTCATCGGCCTCACGCCAGCGCAGGGAGCAACTGGTGCCCATCAGGCGTCGGAACGGTTTGGAGAGGTGGCCGGAGTGGAGCACGATCAGCCCCATTCCGGAAAGTACGCGCTGCTGCACGCGATCCACCACCGCGTCCGCTACCTGCTCGTGGCCTACGTGGCCCCACCAGGTGAGCACATCGGTATGATCCAGCACATCGGCGGTCAGGCCATGTTCGGGTTGCTCAAGGGTTGCCGTGCGAACCGCGGCCCGGTTGCCCAGGGTGGTCCGCAGGGAGTCGGCGATCGCGCCGTGCAGTCCGTGAGGGTACACCGCCTGGGTGCGGGGATCCTCGCGGTCGTGGATGTTTTCATTCCAAACGGTGACCTGGATGGCCATGGCACGTTCCTTCCTGTGGCTTTAGACACTAGATTCGGACGGATCGGTCCGATGTGCCGCGGGTGCGGTCCCGACAGCGGGCTTTCACCCGCATCAGAGGGTCACCACGCGGCGGCGCATCCGGCAGCGCTCCGCTTCAATGATGCAGCCGATCTGCTCGACCGCGCGATTCAATTGGTCCTGATGGTTGACTACCATGTAGTCGTATCCCTCCATGGCGGCCATCTCGACATACGCCTTTTGCATGCGGAGGGCGATCTGCGCCTCCGATTCGGTGCGGCGTTGCTTGAGCCGTTCCACCAGTTCCTCAATGGAGGGCGGGGCGAGAAAGATGAACACGGCCTCCGGAACCCGCGCCTTCACTTGCCGGGCTCCCTGTACATCGATTTTCAGCAACACATCGCGCCCCAGCGCCAATTGGTCGCGCACCTGCTGCCGAGGGGTGCCGTACATGTTGTTATACAGATCGGCCGATTCCAGCAGTTCTCCTCGGTGAAGCAAATCGAGAAAGGCGGCGGTGGAGTAAAAGAAGTAATCCACGCCATCGCGCTCGGTGGGCCGTGGATCGCGCGTGGTGGCGGTGATCACATGGTAAATATCGAAGCCGCTGGCTTTTAGGCAATCGATCGCCGCATCCTTACCCACGCCGGATGGACCCGACAGGACGAACAGCAGCCCACCAGGAGTCGGCTCATTCATCCGCGTCCAGCTCCTCCAAGGAGTCGGCCGGCTCGGCCAATCGGCGCATTACCTGGGCCGGAGGCAGGAAACTGGCTACCATATGACCGTCATCAAGCACGATCACCGACCGCAGTTCGCGGTGTTGGCTCACGTCCAGCAACAAGCCACGTTCCTTGCCATCACGGATCACCCGGCGGATCGGAGCCGTGGCACTCCCCAGCACCGCCACCACGCGTCCCGCTACTACATAGTTCTGAGCGCCGACATTCACCATTTCCACCCGCGCCACCCTGATGCTCCCTCCTCTCTCGCTTCCCCATGGATTGGGAAGGAGGGTACCATGGCCTGCCCTGTTCGGTGAAGCCCTCGCCGGGGACGCGGCCTCGCATGGGCTATACTGCTATGCATGCCGTTCGATTCCGTTACCACCCGCGCCGTGGCCGACGATCTCCGCCTTCATCTGATCGGCGGGCGGGTGGACAAGATCATGCAGCCCGAAGCGATGGCGGTGGCCCTGCTCTTTTGGGCCGAACAGGAGAATCAGTGGCTGGTTCTCTCCGCTCATGCCCAGCAGGCACGGGTCCAGCGAACTACCCGGAAGCAGGCCAGCGCCTTCAGCGAGCCCACGTCATGGGTCATGCTGCTTCGGAAATATCTGGAAGGTTCGCGCCTGGTCGCGGTCGAGCAGCAAGGAGTGGATCGGGTGCTCCGTCTTACCTTCCAGGGTGGGCCGGTACGGTCGGTCCTGATTGCCGAGCTGATGGGGCGCTATAGCAACCTGATCCTGGCCGACCCCGAACTCGTGGTGCTGGGGGCCCTGAAGCACATTCACCCCGATCAAAACCGCTTCCGGGTTACCCTGCCCCATCACCCCTATCTCACTCCGCCCATGCCCATGCAGCCTCCGCCCCACCAGGATTGCCCCAAACGCGATCCGCTGCATACCCTGGGCGGTGACCTGGCGGCCGATCTCGCGATATTCGAGGATCAGGCTCTCCTGTGGAAGGCGCTTCTCGATCTGGTCGACGGCCTGAGCCCCACCCTGGCCCGCGAGGTGGTATATGTGACCACTGGTGCCGTGGACACGGTGGTGGGAGGGCGGCGCGACCTTGCCTCGGCCACCGCGCTACTGGCGGCGATCCGCGAGCGGTACGGCGCGGGCCGCGGGGCGCCCAGCGCGGTGTGGGAAGGAGAGAAGCTCCGTGAGTACGCGCCCTACCCCGTACGCCAGTTCGGAAGTGAGCCAACCCTGTATGGCGATCTGGTGGAATTGCTTGATGTCGTGTACGAGCCAGCCCGGATCCCCGATCCGATCGCCCACCCGCGCGCGGCGCTCCTGGCGTTGATCGATCCGCACCGAGCGGCGCTCCGGCGGAAAATCACCTCCCTCGAATCGACGATCGTCGGCCCGGAGCGCCTGGCCGAACTGCGGAATCAGGGGGAGATGGTGCTGGCCTATCAGCACGGGATCGAACCGGGGCAGCGTGAACTGGCGGTCCCGGAGACGGGCCTTACCATTCCTCTCGACCCAGGGCTCACCGTCCTGGAAAACGCCCAGCGGTTCTTTAAGCGGTATCAGAAGGCACGGGACGCCGCGGCAATCACGCCGGGATTGTTGGAGGCCGCGCGCCAGGATCTCGACTATCTGGACCAATTGGCGCTGCATGCCGCTCTGGCGAGCGATCCGCAATCGCTGGCCGCCGTGCGCGGGGAGGCGCGCGAGGTGCTGGCCGGGCCCGAACCGGCGGGGAAGATCCGCAAGGGCGCCAAGCCGGGGCGGGGCGGGAAGGGGAAGGGCGCGGGCGGGCAGGCGCCGCCGCGGGCCACGCCGCTCCGCCTGCGCGCCGCCGATGGCACCGAGATCCTGGTGGGACGCAGCGCCCGCCAGAACGAGGAACTGACCTTCCGGCTGGCCGGCCCGCGCGATATCTGGCTGCACGCGCGCCAGATTCCCGGTGCCCACGTCATCCTCCGAGTAGTGGGGCAGTCGCCGAGCCCCGAGGCCCTCCACGACGCGGCGGCCCTGGCGGCCTACCATAGCCGGGCCCGCGACTCCACTACCGTACCGGTGGATTACGCGCCGGTGCGGAACGTGCGCCGGATCAAGGGTGGGAAGCCCGGCATGGTGCATTACTCCGGCGAGAGCACGATCAACGTACGTCCGCGCCTTCTGGTCTGAGGTCCAACCTCTACCGTGTGCGCGGATCGAGGGCATCGCGCAGCGCGTCGCCGAAGAAGTTGAACCCCATGATCGAGGTGAAGATGGCGACCCCGGGAAAGACGAACATCCACCATTGGTCGGGATACCTCTGAGCCTCGCTAATCATCGCCCCCCATTCGGGGTTCGGGGGCGGAACCCCGAAGCCGATAAAGGAAAGTCCGGCCACGGTGAGGATGGCGTTGCCGATATCCAGGGTGGCCAGCAC
>DATBTL010000285.1:0-32286 GCA_036559345.1 Chloroflexota bacterium
CGATCGGCAATCATCTGTTCCAGTAAGTTCGGCATTTTCAGCACCTCCAACAGCCGTCGCACTGCCGCCTCGTCCAGATAATGCTACGCGAGCCCCGCCATGGCGCCTACTGTCTGGGCCCGTTCCTCCTCCGGCAACGCCGCCACCACAGGTCCAGCCTGCTCCAGCACTCTATCCAGCGGTTCATTCCTTCGCATCAAGGGCAGGAGCAGGAGACTTATCTTGTCCACCCCACGCAGCCCTTCGCCCTGCTCGACCCGAGCACGAAGCGCCTCCACGACTGTCTCCGCCTGCTCCTGCCCCAGGAGAATGAAGGTAGGGGTGAATGCCAGGCTGCTCGTGTGCAGTGGGGGCGGCGCCTCCCGCACCGAAGGACCGCAGAGCACGATCGTATGTACATCAACCCGATACCGGCGGTACGCTTCCAGATGATAGGAGGCGAAGCGCCCCAGGTCATCGTTGGCGAGTACCCACCGCGCCTCCAGGTGGACGATACTCTGGTCGGCTAGACGCAAGAAGACATCGGCTGCCTGGGTGTGGACCGCGACCAAAGGCTGCTCCACTCCGCTCCTACGTACAACCTCGTTCCCACCAGTGTACCGGCCACCCTACATCATCAGGATGGCAACGTGTGGATGCCGCCGGAGCATATCAGCATCGGACCTCGACCTTCACCCCCTCCGGTCTGTTTGACCCACGCAGAAGCGCCGTCCCTGAATCTCCATCCCAGGTCACGCTCGCGGGGACGCCGTCTATCAGTCCTATGCGTGGAGCGGCCGGGAGCGCAAGGCGGGCCACCAATGGCGTGTCCGCGGGACCGGCTGCGGTGAAGTGGAGATCGGTCGATCCGCTCTTCTCCTGGCGAACGCGCGCCGAGGCCGCCGCCACCTGGGGGCCGGAACGGTCGAGGCGATCCAGATCGATCACAAGAATCTGCCCGCCGGGCGATAGGTCAATAGCGGTTCGCACCGGCAGATCGCCATCGAAGAGATCCACGAAGCGACCAGTGAGGTGAAGCACGGGTTCGGCACCAGTGCCGAACGCGGCGGCGATCAGATACTGACCACGCCGCAAGAGCAGATAGGGGCTCTCATGGTACGGCGGAGCGGCGGGACCGAGCGCTTCGAGTGCCACGCGCAGCCGCTCGCGGACCAGGTCGGCGCCATCGGGGCGTTGAGCCAGAGCGATCGGGCCCTCCGGTTCGATCAGGACAATGCCCGCCCCTACCTGGTGAATCCCTGGGGTGGGCGAATCGTCCAGCCCCAGACGGCGGTAGAGATCAGGCCAGGGACCGCGCCCACTCGCCTGCTCGTTCCACCAGCCAGGGAGGACGGCGTAGGGGTCGTCGCCCCGACCAAAGTAGAGAAGCGCGTTCCCGGCCCGCACCCACTCCGTCAGGCGCTCATGGGCAACGACATCGGGCGGGGTCATCCCATCGTAGCTCAGGAGGAGGGCCCGTATTCCCTCGGGCGCGCCCAACTCCCCCAGGGCCTCAAGGCCGGTGGACCGAGCCGGTATTCCGGCCAGAACCAGCGGCAGCGCCAGACCAAAAAAGGCGGAAAGCTCGGGATCGTCCTGCTCCGGGCCGGCGCGGCGGAAACCCAGACTATCGGCCAGGAGCACCCCCACCCCCCGCGTGCCGCACTCCCATTCGAGGGGACTGGCGGGCATGTCGCTCATGGCGTTGCTTACCGCCAGCAGTTCGGCGGCGTAGCGCGGCGAAATGAGATCTCCCGGCGGCCCGTCTTTCTGGCGCGGGTAACGGCCGTTGAACACTCGGGAAGGCCAGGGCATTACCTCATAGCCGCTCACCTCGGGGTGCAGGAGCGCGGCGGCCACCGTCGCTTCATAGCCCGTGCGATAGAAGTCCCATCCGTGCGAGGGACGATCTTCCACTGGGTCCACCAAAAACCACACATGGCGGTCGCTGCCGCGGACCAAATCGAGACCGGACCCATATTCCAGATAGGCCATAGCGAACGGTTCCTCGCCCCTCACACCCTGATAGCGCACGGGGAAGCGGGCCGTGTGGCTCCAGACCTGAAGGATTACTCCCGCGCACTCCGGCATGGCTCGTAAAGGCGCGTGGGGACTGACAATCCGATTGTGAGCGTAGTTGAGGACGCTGTGGGTGGCCACGTAGCAGGGAACCAAGCGTCCCACCCGGTCCGCATGGACGCATACGGCGCGGCACAGTTCCGCGATCAGATCGCTATAGAGTCCGTATTGCAACGCCGAACCCAGGCTCCAGACGCGGGCATCGGCGGCCGGATCGGGACAGGGCGTACCGTATCGGGCCTGCCAGGCGCGCTCGAAGGCCGGCCCATACCGAGCGGCGGCCCAGAATTCCGGCTCCTCGAGGAAGATCGCTTCCGCGCCGGCGTCGATCGCCTGGCCGACAAGCTCCGCCAGGTAGCGGGCATAGGAGTCGCTGGGAACCATATAGGGGACGTGGGGACCATGGACGCGAGGCACGCCCCCAACCATGCACTGCGCCTCATCCTCATGGTCGCGTCCATCCCACTCCCCCACAATATAGGGCTGGTACTGACCCCAGGCCAGGCCGGTCATCAGGCCGACCCGGTAGCCGAGGGATTTCCATTCCGCCATCCGCGCGGCGAGCGTGTCGTCCACCCCGTAGGCAATCGCCATGTCCACTTTGAGGTCGAACCGAGCGCCAACCGGGTGTTGCTCCTGGACCAGGGTCCGGTAGGGCGGATATGAGTTGGTGTTCTCCGGCATGGTAGATCCTCCAGAGTAGAGCCTCCGGCTGAGGCCGGATGGCAGGAACGAGACCGGCTGAGGCCGGGTGTGGCGTACGTGACCTACGGTCTATTCAATGGCCGGTGCGTCAGTAGCCGCAAAGAACACAACGGTACGCGCCACCAATATCGATCACGGATTGGTCCTGGGAGATGCGTTGTAACACGATACGGGGCGCTGTACTCTTGAATGTCCAGCGAAACAGCGTGGACCGTACCATCACCGTGCTGGACACGACGCACTCTCGTAGGTACGCCAGACCCGTACCGTCGCGCAACCACTGATCCTGCGCGGTTGTGCAATCGCAAAAAACTCTCGCGCACTCATGGGGCCGGGAAACGGAGAGGAAGCGGCCATCCTTGCCGGCAATGGTTCCTACCCACAACCTGCGGTCGGGATCGCTGGCGATCAGGCGCTGGTTGGGCGAAAATGTCCAGTGAGTGGCCATGAACAACGGGCTGGAGGTCGGCACCGTGCCGAGCCGGACCCCGGCGGGCGTCCCCATGACCAGATGCGACAGGCCGCCGTGCAGGCCGACCTGCCAGATCCCCGACAGTCGGATTGGACCTGCACCCGCCAGACCGGTACCGAATAGGAAACCTTGTCCATCAGGGGCCCAGGAGATATCGCCTCCGGCATCCGATCGCGTATTGCCGCCCGGCCATTGGCCAAGCGCGCCGGAAGCAAAGTGGGCCGTGATCGGGGTCCAATGATGAGCGCTCCGGTCATAAACCGCGGCCTGAAGAAGCGGGGGCGACGCCTGCGAGGCGCCCAGTCCGAGTTGGCGAAGCGGGACCACGAATTGGCCGCCGCTCGGCGACCAGCTTAAAGTCGTGATGAAGGTGAAGCCGGTCAACGGCTGGAGAACCGTCTGGGCATCGGTCCCGGTGATCGACCGGAGCACGATGTCGGTGCCTTCAAAGTAGGCAAGAACGTGACTATCGGGCGACCACGAGACCATATAATCATCGGTGCCGAGCCGGGTATCGCTGATCCTCCGTGGACCAACTTTGGATGTCCCGGAAGTCGGCACGATCCACACCGCGTATGGCCCCGCGACGCCGATCGGCGACTTGTGGGGGGAGACAAGATAGGCGACCCACCGCCCATCCGGGGACAGTACCGGCCTGCTCGCGTTGCCGCCGCCAGTAAGGCGCCGCAAGCCGCCGCTCACGAGAAGCACGTAGATATCTCCCTGAACGGCCATGGCCAATTGAACCGGCTTCGCCTGGGAGGTGTCCCCGCGCGCTTGCGGCGGGCGGACGGCCTGGGCCAACGGTGGGCCACCGGGCCAGGCCGCCAAAAGGAGCGTGATCAGGCTGGCGGCAAGGGTGAAGCGACTAAGCCGAGTGTATTTCATGCCCATGATCCCATTCGAGCGATTGGTTGCCGCGTATTTGCCTGACTCACTCTCCGTAGCGATCTGGGGCGTACCGCAGGGCATACGAACCGGTCGCCGCCTCTGGATCGAGATCAGCGACCAGCAGCGCTTCCTCGCCGTAGGCCGTGTGTCCGACGCATGTGCCGTCCGGCGCGACAAGGCTGGTCGCCGTCTCCTGGTAGCGGAGGGCGTAGTTGGTACTGGCGAAGTAGATCGCGTTCTCCGCCGCCCGCGCGATCATCGCGTTCTCGAAATAGGGGGCGGCCGGCTCTCCCCAGAAGCGGGGCACGGTACCACGGTGATCGCTCCCCGCGAGGTGGGGATGAAACACGACGCGCGCGCCGTGCCGTGCCGCCCAGCGGACAGTCTCCGGGTAGCGCCAACCCTCGTGGCAGATCACGACCCCGAACGGTACGCCATCGACGACGAAGAGGCGCCGCGTGTCGCCGGGGACATAGTGCGGCTCCTCCTCAATCGCCAGTTGGTTCTTGGTCTGGGAGCCCTGGATCATGCCGTCCGCAGTGACGACGAAGGCAAGGTTGAGCAACCCGGCAGGGCTCGCCCACTCCATCGGCATGATCACCGCGATCCGGTGCCGGCACGCCAGATCGCTCACCTCCCGCAGGGCGCGCTCCTGCGCGCGCTGGTCCAGTGGCGGCGTTCGGAAGTCGAGCCCGCGATAGCCTGGGAGGTAGGTTTCCGGGAAGCAGACGATCGCCGCGCCCCGCGAGGCAGCCTCGGCCAGGAAGCGCGCCACCGCGGCTAGCCCTTCCTCACGCGTCGGGGCCACCCGCGGCGACGCCAGCCCGATCCGCCACTTCCCTGGCAGCATGTACGGTCACCCTCTTTCCACGCTTCAGTACTCCGCGCCCACGTCCCGCCATTTTAGCACAGCCGGGCCGCAGGTCCTCGTTATGCCTGACGATGGGGACGAGCGAGACGCTCGCGCTCCCAGGCGATCTCGTCACCCACACAATTCGCCGCCAGGACCAAAACTCCGGTGCGCCCAAAGCGAAGCGGCGATCTCGCGGATCATCTGAAGGCTGGTATATTGCCACTATGGAGACTCTCACCGCGCCCGTATCCCGCTTCCCCGCCGCCGTCGAGGAGACCCTGGCCCGCCTTCCCGCCGAGCCCGGCTGTTACCTGTTCAAGGATGCCGGCGGGACCGTGCTGTACGTGGGGAAGGCCCGCAGCTTGCGGGACAGGGTGCGTTCGTATTTCCGCAATCCGGGCGGCCTCAGCCTGAAGAATCGGGGTCTGGTTCCCAAGATCGCCGAGATCGACTACCAGATCTTGCCGAGCGAGGATGCCGCGTTGCTGGTCGAGTGCAATCTGATCAAGCAGTATCGGCCCCGCTATAACATTCTTCTGCGCGACGACAAGACCTATATCGCGATCCGCGTCACCAACGAGCCCTATCCACGGATCGAAACCGTGCGTCGCCGCTCGGAC
The DNA here is from genome assembly GCA_036559345.1 of Chloroflexota bacterium. Classification (GTDB taxonomy): domain Bacteria; phylum Chloroflexota; class UBA5177; order JANWHV01; family JANWHV01; genus JANWHV01. The sequence goes on from DATBTL010000285.1 coordinate 5,600, forward strand.
GACGGGGCGCGCTATTTCGGTCCCTACACCAGCTCCCAATCGGTCTACCGCACCCTCGATCTCCTCAAACGCCTCTTCGCCTACCGCTCCTGCCGCCTCCGCATCGTCCCTCCCGCCGGCGCCGACCAGGCCCCGACCCAAACTGAACCGCCGGCACGGGTGGGACGGCGGGCCCTGCGCGCGGCCAGCGGGAAACCGCCCCAGGAGCGGACCCTTACGGTGGCCAGCCCCGAGAATCGCGCCTGCCTGGAGTATCACATCCATCGCTGCACCGGTCCCTGCATTGATGCCATTTCCCAGGCCGACTACCAGGAGCGGATCGAGCAGGCGACCCTCCTGTTGCAAGGCAAGAGCGAGCAGCTGGCCAGCCAACTGGAAAAGGCCATGGAGGAGGCGGCGGAGAAGATGGATTTCGAGCGCGCCGCCGTGGTGCGCGACCAACTTGCCGCCGTCCGCCGGATCAGCGAGCGCCAACGGGTGACAGTGATGGGCGGCCGCGATCAGGATATCGTCGGCCTGGCCCGCATCGAGGACGAAGCGTGCGTCGAGTTGATCGCCGTGCGCGAGGGGAAGATGCTGGGGCATCAGCAATTCACCCTCCAGGGCGTCTCCGATCAGGAGGACGGCGCCATCCTGCGCGCTTTCCTGGTCCAATATTATGTAGACAGTACCGAACTGCCCGAGGAGTTGTTGCTCCCCGCCGAACCAGACGATAGCGAGGCTCTTGGGACGCTGCTCACCACCAAGCGGGGCCGGAAAGTGACGGTCACGGTCCCGAAACGGGGCGATAAGGCGGCGCTCCTGGAGGTGGCGGCCACCAATGCCCGGCAATCCGCCGAATTGCGGCGCCAGAAGCTCCTGAGCGACAATCAGAAAGCCATGCAATCGATGACCGAGTTGCAGGCTGCCCTGGGCCTGCCAAGCCTCCCCTCGCGCATCGAGTGCTACGACATCTCCACCATCCAGGGCACCTCTACCGTGGGCTCCATGGTGGTATTCGAGCAGGGAAAGCCGAAGACCGCCGCCTATCGAAGGTTCCGCATCAAGACCGTGGTGGGGTCGGACGACTTCGCCAGCATGGCGGAGATGGTGCGCCGCCGCCTCAAGCGCGGGCAAGCCGCCGCGGAGGCCGGCCAGACAGCCGTATCCGATGGAGGCGGCCAGACGATGGACGGCCCGGATGAGGATGCGGGTGAGTCAGCGGCGGAAGAGGTCGAGGTGCCTATCGCCCAGATTGGAGAGGCGGAGGGTGAAGACCTTCCCTCAGAGAAAGTGAATTCCGGCGACTGGGGTAGCCGGCCGGATCTCCTGTTGATCGACGGCGGGAAGGGCCAGCTTGGGGCCGTGTTGGCGGTCCTGAAGGAATTGGGGATCGAGGATCAGCCGGTAGCCAGCCTGGCCAAGCAGCATGAGGAAATCTTCCTCCCCGGCCGTTCCCAATCAATACTGCTCCCCTCCGGATCGCAGGCTCTGTTCCTGGTCCAGCGAATCCGCGACGAGGCGCACCGCTTCGCCATCACCTATCACCGCTCGGTCCGCGGGAAGCGGGGGCTGGAATCAGGGCTGGATCTGGTGCCGGGAATCGGGCCTCGGCGGAAGAAGGATCTGCTCCGCCGTTTCGGCAGCGTGGCCGGCATCCGAAAGGCCAGCCTGGAGGAGGTTGCCGCCGTGCCCGGGATAGGCAGCAAAACCGCGCTCACGATCAAGGAGCATTTGGGAGAGCGGTAGCCCACCACCAACAAAGTTGGTACGGATCCCCGCCTCATGCCATACTAGGGTAGGAGGGCGGAGTTATGCGCGTGTTGGTGGTGGAGGACGAACTCAAGATCAATCGGACGGTATGCCAGGCGTTACGCGAGGAGGCATACGCCGTCGATTCGGCCAAGGACGGCGAGGAAGGAGAGGAGCTGGCATCGATCAACCAGTATGACCTGATCATCCTCGATCTCCTCCTCCCCAAAAAACCAGGGGTCGAAGTGTGCAGGACCTTGCGCGAGCAGGGCGTTGTCACCCCCATTCTCATGCTGACTGCCAAGGATACGGTGGAGGATCGGGTGCGGGGGTTGGATAGCGGGGCGGACGACTACCTGGTCAAGCCTTTCTATATGGATGAGTTGCTGGCGCGCGCCCGCGCGCTTCTGCGTCGCGAGACCACCACCAAGAGCGCGCGCTTGCAGGTGGCCGACTTGCAGGTGGATACCAGTTCACACCGGGTGACGCGGGCCGGCGGGGCCATCGACCTGACCAGCAAGGAATACGCCATGCTGGAATACTTCATGCGGAACCAGGATCAGGTGCTGACCCGGACCATGATCAGCGAGCATGTCTGGGACGAGCAATTCGATAGTCTTTCCAACATCATCGACGTCTACATCCGCCGGCTGCGGCGGAAAATCGACGAAAACTATACCCCGCGTCTCCTCCACACGATCCGGGGCAGCGGCTACCTGCTCGGCATCTTGCCGGAGGACGCCGCCGCTACCGAAGAGGTCCGCGCTCAGCCCAGTGCCTGATCCAGGTCGGCGATAATGTCCTCAACCCGCTCGATTCCCACCGAGAGGCGGATCAACCCCGGCGCGATCCCGGCCGCGTCGCGCTCATCCTGGCTCTGGAAACTGTGAACCATGGAAGCGGGATGGGTGATCAGAGTCTCCACGGCCCCGAGGCTCACCGCTAGTACGCACACCTCGGTGCGGGCCACGAACCGATACGCCGCGTCGTAGCCGCCCCTCACCTCGAAGGTCACCATGCCGCCGAAGCCGCCGGTCATCTGGCGCTGGGCCAATTCATGTTGCGGATGCGACGGCAAGCCAGGGTAATAGACTCGATCCACCGCCGGGTGGCCCTCCAGGAACCGCGCCACCGCCATCGCGTTCTGATTGTGCCGCTCCATCCGCAGGGTGTAGGTACGGAGACCGCGTTGCAGCAGCCAGGCATCGAAAGGATGGAGGACTGGCCCGTATTGGCGCAGATAATCCCAGGCGGCATCGATCCGCGCTCGGCTCCCCAGGATCACTCCGGCGGTTACGTCGCTGTGCCCATTGAGGTACTTGGTGGCGCTATGGATCACCAGATCGTAGCCGAGATCGAGCGGACGCTGGTTATAGGTGGAGGCGAAGGTATTGTCGGTGATCGCCAGGGCGCCGGCCGCGTGGGCGATCTGGGCGGTTGCCTGTAAATCGGTCAGATCCAGGGTTGGGTTGGTGGGAGACTCGGTGTAGATCACCTTTGTGTTGGGCCGGATGGCGCGGGCAAAGGCGTCAACGTCGGTCTGATCCACCTGGGTCACCTCGATCCCGTAGCGGGGGAGGGTGGTGGTCATCTGCGAGAGGGTGGCCGTATAGTGAGTGAGCTGCGCCACCACATGGTCGCCGGCCCGCAGGTTGGACATCAGGGCAATGGTCACCGCCGCCATCCCCGATCCCACCGCCAGGGCGGCTTCCGCCCCTTCGAGGTCGGCCAGCATGGCCTCCACCTGCTGGGTGTTGGGGGTGCCAAGCCGTCCATAGAGCATTGAGGGGGCGATACTGGTGGCCATGGCCGCCCCTTCCTCTGGGGTCCGCATCTGGAAGGTGCTGGTCTGATAGATCGCGGGCGCCACCGGGGCGGCGACGCCCGCCACCCGCGTCCCGTGGATGAGCCGGGTTTCCGGCGCGTATGATCGCCTTGCATCGTTCATCCTGGTACCTTTCCCTGCCGCGATTTCTTGAGGATAGGGACGCCATGCGCGCCATGCGGGGACAAAACCCGCTGAATAGGGTAACAGAGCATCGCGGCAGAAGGGTAATAAAATCGCAGTGCGAGGCGAACTCTTCGGGACAACACCGGTTGGCGGGTGGAAACTCCCATGCTACACTGGGCACGAATCTGGGCCCGACTGGGATCGGGAAGAGCATCGTCCGGCCACGGCCGGAGTCTTGAAACAGACGAAGGCATCATGAAACGAACCGTTGCCGTGAGCCGGGCCACCAAACGAGCCAAGAAGCAGCCGTCCCGTGCCCCCCTGGTGGTCATCCTTTCCGCCGCCTTCACCATCGGCACCACCTTCTTGATCTTGGTCTCGCTGCTTGTCGCGGGCGGAATCGGTGTCTATCGCTATTATCAGTCGGTCGTCCCCACCGGCTTGCAAGCCCTGGCCGCCTTTGAGCAGCAGCCCTATCAGGTGAGTTATGTCGAGGATCGCGCCGGTTTCACCTTGCAGGATCTGGTGAATCCCAATCTGGGCGTGCGGTCCATCATTCCCCTGAAAATGATTCCCGCCAATCTGGTGAACGCGACCATCGATACCGAAAACCGGACCTTTTGGACGGATCCCGGCATCGATGTCGCCCGCATCATCAAGGCCGGGCAGCATGACATTGGGTCAGGATCCACCGGCTTGCAGGGTGCTTCCACGATCACCCAGCAGTTGGTCAAGATGGCGGATTTCGGCTCGGCCATTGATACGCGGCGGAAGCTTGACGTGGGTGGGGTCCAGCAGAAGATCAAGGAGTTGATGATCGCGCTCGGGGCCACTCAGCAGATCAAGAACTGCAGCTTGCATTGCCGCAAGGAGGCGATTCTTGAGATGTACTTGAACGCGGCCCCATACGGCGGCACTATTTATGGGGTCGAGGCAGCCGCGCGCTATTACTTCAACGAGCCGGCCTCCAAGCTCGATCTGGCCCAGTGCGCGCTCCTGGCCGGGATCCCCCAGGCTCCCAGCGACTACGATCCAGCCAGTCACCCGGACGCCGCGCAAACCCGCCAGCATCATGTGCTGGATTCCATGCTCTCTCAGCACCACATTACCCAGGCGCAACACGACGCGGCGACGGCCGAATCGCTGCACTACACTTTCACCAGTCTGATTCAGCACAACGCCAGCAACAGCATTGAATCGTATTTCGTGAACTGGCTGGTGAACGATTATTTGTCCGACCCCAAGAACCTGGCCCAGTTCGGTATCCCTGATCTGCAGCAGCCGAACGACATTTACCGTGGGTTCATCTTCAAGACGACCCTTGACCCGGTAGCGCAGCAAACCGCGCAGAATATCGTGAACGGGCAAGTCTCCACCCTGGGATGGGCTAATGTCACCGATGGGGCCCTGGTCTCCATCGATCCGAAGAGCAATGAGATTCGCTCCTTCGTGGGTGGGATTGGCTACAACGCCAGTATCCAGTGCCCACAATGCGACATGGCCTGGGATTATCGCCAGCCCGGATCTTCCTTTAAGCCCTTCACCTATGTGACCGCCTTCATGAACGGACACTTCCCCGGCCAGTCGATCAGTGATTCCTATGTCAAGTTCCCGGACTCCAGCGAGCCCAGCGGCTTCTATACGCCCAAGAACTATGATTTGCGGTATCACGGGATGGTGACCATCCGGACGGCGCTCGCCAATTCCTACAATATTCCGGCCGTGAAGACGCTCTATTCGCTGGGTCCGGACGGTCGGGCCAAGGTGCTGAAGGTGATTGATGCCATGGGCTATCGCATCGAACAGCAAGATCCGAGCAAATTGGGACTCTCGCTGACCCTGGGCGGCTACCGGGGCCGGCTTCTGGACGAAGTGAACGGCTACACCGTCTTCGCCAATGGGGGGATCTACCGGCCCTACATGCCCATTCTGGCGATCTACCGGCAAAACGCCGATGGTTCCCGGACCCTCCTCTGGCAATACAAGACGCCGAAAGGGGTTCAGGTGATTCCACCGCAGGATGCCTATTTGATTACCAACGTGCTTGCCGATACGGCGGCCAAGGTTCCCGCGTTTGGGGATGCCGCCTTCAGCTTGCTCGGCCTGGCGGATCGCCCGGTGGCCAGCAAGACCGGGACCACCAACGATTTCAAGGACAATCTGACCCTGGGCTATACTCCCAATCTGGCCACCGGCGTGTGGGTGGGCAACCCTAACGATACTCCGATGTACGGCACGACCGGCATCACGGGCGCCGCCCCGATCTGGCATGCCTATATGGCTACCATGCTGCAAAATATGCCGGTCGAGCAGTTCGTCCAGCCGCCGGGTATCATCACCGCGACGGTCGCGGTCCACGCTCCGCCCGGAGCTCTCCCCGGCTTGGCGAGCACGGGCTCTGGGGTCACCGACATTTTCGCGGCCGGTAGCGTACCTCGCGCCTTCGACGTGCCCTCCCAGGACGATTATTCGGGCGGAGCGGAGAGCATCACATCCGGCACGACCACCCCGTCCGGTGCCGCGACTCCGGGCGCCAGCACGACGAAAAACACCAGTGGCTGTCCGGGCGCCTATACCTACACAACCAGCGTGGTGAACGGAAAGACGGTCTATCACTACACTTGCTCAGGCTAGGTTCCACTTGTTGCGGTCTACCCCTTCAGCGGGTACTCTGAGGGGACGGCGCCGCGCGGGCGCCACAAGCCGGATCGAGCGAGCCGTGATCGAGTGCGAGCAACTGGGCAAACAGTTCGGGCCCAAATGGGCGATCCGGGATCTGAATCTGTGCATTCCTCCCGGAGCAATCTTTGGGTTCCTCGGCCCCAATGGGGCTGGGAAGACGACCACGCTCCAGATGATGGTTGGACTCCTCCGTCCTACCACCGGCTTGGTGCGGATCGATGGTCACGATATCGAGATGGACCCGGTCGGCGCCAAGCAATGCCTGGGCTACGTGCCGGACGAGCCCTATCTCTACGAGAAACTGAGTGGGCGCGAATATCTGGAATTCACCTGCGGGTTGTTTGACGTGCGGGGCGCTGAACGGAACCGCCGGATCAAGGACTACCTCGAACTGTTCCACGTCAGCGGCGATCAACACCAACTGATCGGCAGCTATTCCCATGGGATGCGGCAGAAAATCGCCCTGATCGCCGCTCTGGTCCACGAACCGCCCAACCTCTTCCTCGACGAGCCCACCGTGGGCCTGGACCCTGGCACGGCGCGGCTCCTCAAGGATATCCTGGCTGAACGGGCGCGCGGCGGCGCTACCGTCTTGTTCTCCACCCACATCCTCGCGATCGCGGAAACCATCTGTGACGCGGTGGCGATTATTCACCATGGACGCATGATCGCCACCGGCACGATTCAGGAGTTGCGTGAGCGCTCTCGACAGGGAAACCACAGTCTAGAAGACATCTTCATCGAGTTGACCACGCCCATACTGGAGGGAACGGCCCAAGAGAATAGCTGAGATCGGGCCCGCCATGTGCCTGGAGCGTTCTAGGCTGGTAACACTCCGCGGACGGCTGCCGGCCACTAGCACGCATGATTGTCGCCCTTGCTGGAAGTAATGAGGTCTCGCATGTACATCCGTTCGCGCCATGCCGTCCGAGCTTGTATCGTGGCCGGCCTTGTGTTCGCCGCTCTGCCGCTCACCCCAGGCGCCCCGGGAGGGATCTGGAGGTCGTCCGCCGGCGCTTCTCCGATCACCATCACCGGCCTCACCCCATCATTGATCAGCCAGGCCCAGCACGGTCCAATCGATGTGATCATGCTGCTGCGTAAGGGCAATGGGGCCGCCGTCCTCCGCGATCTCCAGGCTACCGGGGCCTCGCGAATTCTCTCCCTGGACATCGTGCATGGGCTGGCGGCTCGGGTGAGCGTCCAGACCCTGGAAGCGCTCCGGGGGAACCCCGAGTTGGCCGCGATTACCCTGGATCATAGCTACAAAGTCTACCCGGCGCCCAACGCGGCGGAAATGAACCAGCACCAGGCGAAAAGCGGCATCCGCGCCGTGAGCACGGTTCCCGCCGGCCAGACCGTGGTCAGCGAGCCCAATACGTTAAGCCTGATCAAGGCCGACCTGGCGCACAAGCAATATACCGGCAAAGGGACGCGGGTGGCGATCCTCGATTCGGGGATCGACCTGGGCCAGCCAGATCTCAAGGGAGTGGTGGCTACCGGCGCCGACGGGAAGCCGCTCTACGCCGACTTCACCGGTACCGACCTCACCGATACGGTGGGCCACGGTACGGCGTGCGCCGGCACGATCGCCGGCCAGGCCCGCACGGTGTACGCGACGAATGACACCTATCGGGCCGAGGTGTACCCGGCCGCCAAGCCTGGGCAGCGCTTCGACGACAAGACATATTTCACCTTCAGTGGGGTAGCCCCTGGAGTGAAGCTGATGGTCGGGAAGATTCTCGACGCCCGCGCACCCTTTTTGTTCACGACCGATAGCAATATCGTGCGGGCGATTGGCTGGGCGGTTCAGAACCATGCCGACGTGATCAGCGAGTCGTGGGGGACCAACTTTCCCTTTGTCACCGATGGCGTGGATATTGTCTCCCTGGCCGACGAGGCCGCCGTGCAAGCAGGAGTGACCGTGGTGGCGGCCGATGGGAACTCGGGGCCGGGCCAGGGCACGCTGGGATCGCCCGCCACCGCGCCCGACGTGATCGCCGCCGGCGCCTCTACAAACCTCGACAACTTCGCCCAAACCGGAATCTTCGCCAACTACGGGAAGATCACGCCGGATAACATCGCCTATTTCACCTCCCGCGGCCCGACGTCCGATGGGCGGAATCGGCCCGATGTGTATGCTCCGGGAGACGGCGGTTGGGCGACCTTCCCCCGGAACTTCGCGCAGGACAGCCCTACCGCTCCCCCCTATACGGTAGGCTATTTTGGCGGTACCAGCATGGCGACGCCGGTGATCGCGGGAGTGGCGGCCATGGTGATCGGCGCCTACGAATCGACCCACCATGGACGGCATCCCTCGCCCGCGTATGTCAAGCAGGTGATTCTGAGCAGCGCCGACAACCTGGGCTACCCAGCGGCGGACCAGGCGGCGGGGCGGGTGGACGCCCTGGCGGCGATCCAGACCGTGCTCCGCCAGGGGCCTTCAATCCTCCTCTCCGGTTCACCTTCACTCTATGGTGAGCCCGGCAACCGGCCCAGCCACTCGATTACGGTCACCAATAGCGGTTCCACGCCCGAGCAGGTTACCTTCCAAAACCCAGTCCTTCATCAGACCAAGGCGATCAGCTTCAAGGGGACGCTGGTAGCTGATGGTATCTACCCCTTCCACTTCACCGTTCCCGCGGGACTGAACAAGCTCACCGCCTCGATCAACTTCCAGTCTCAGACCACTATCCCCAAGCCGAGCCCGCAAAAGGCAAGCAGCCTTTCGGTTCGGCTCATCATCTATGATCCACAGAACAACATGGTGAACTACGCCACGTCTTCCCAGGCCGGCTCCGGCTTTACCAGCACGACGGCCGCTCATCCGGTCCCCGGACGCTGGACGGCCGTGGTGAGCGAGATACCGGCGGTGGATAGTCATCAGGTGCGCCACTATATCAATGCCGCCTTAACCGGTCATATCGTGCTCGGACGCTTTTTCGGTGAGCCATCCCTGGTCTCCCCCAGTCAGATCACGCTCCGCCCGGGACAGACGAGCCATGTGACCTTCACGACGGCCAAACTCACCTCGCCCGGAGTGAGCGTGTTCACCGTGCAGGCCCGTGAGCATAGCCTGGCGCCGGTAGCCGCCGGCACCGCGGCTCTGGGTGATCGCATCGCGACCATCCCCGTGGTGGTGACCACGGCCATCCCGATCAGGAACGGGTTCGGCCTTTTTGGGGGCGCCTACACCGGCGGGGTCGGGGACCAGGGGTTCGCCACCGAGACCAAATACTTTACCTTCGTGGCCCCGGCACACATGCATACCCTCCAGGTGTCTATTGCCTGGCAGCACCCCGGCAATTTGTTCTGGGTCTCGCTGATTGACCCCAACGGAAAGGTTACGAATCTCGAGGACAATGCGCTGATCAATCCTCAGGATCCGAGTGGACCTCCCGACCTCAGCCAACGCAGCATTGACGGGTATCTGATCAATCCGGCTGCCGGGGTTTGGCGGGTGACCGTGCTCAACTCCACTCCAGCCGGCCTGTATCCCATCGAGCAACTGCGGGGCATCGTGGCCTTTGACCAGCCGTTCGCCCAACTCTCCACCTCCACGATCAGCGCCCAGGCCGGCGGAGCGGCGGCGCCTTTCACGGTCAAGGTGGCGAACACGGGTCTGGGAGTGGAAGGCTATCTGTCCTACGCGACCAGCGACCAATATCAGTACCTCCCGTTGGGCGGCACGGGCGGAGTGCTGCAAGATGGGCCGTTGGGGGCTACCAGTACCCAGGTAATGTCCTACACCACCGCCTTTGTTCCCCCCGGCACCCAAAAAATTGTCACCCAAGCGGAGACCCTGAACGGCAATGCTCCGCTGGACGTGCAGATGAGCGATCCGATTGCCGAGACCTATCTAAGCTTTGGGGCGCCGGCGCGGGTGGCGATCAGCGGCAAGCCAGGGCAGGGCACGGTGACCGCCGTACAGGGGAGCGCTCTCCCCAGCGGTAATTGGTTCGTGCAACTGAGCGTGCCCGGCCATGCCCGCACGAAACCAATCTACGTGGCCGCCGCCACCCAGGGTTACTCCCTGGCCCCCCAACCCTGGGTGACCATGGATGCCCAATACGGAAAGAACGTGACGATCAATGCCAGCGGCTTTTTCCAGGGGAATCTGGCCGCCGCCCTGCCTCAAAAAGGTACCCTCATTCACGGGACGGTCAAGGTACCGGAAGGGGTAGCCCCGGGAATCTACCACGCGCACATCTATGTCCTGACCTCGCTCTTCGATCAACTCGCCGACCTTCCGCTGACCATTACGGTCAGGGCCGCGGAACCCCAACCGGTTCCCACCGTGGATCCACGCCTGGCTACCATCGCCTCCACCCAGTATTTCCCCGAGGGGGCGACCGGACAGGGGCTGACCGACACCGTGGACCTGGTAAATCCCGGCAAGGTCGACGCCCATGCCCAGGTGCGTCTCCTCACCGACGCGGGCTGGACCACGGTTACCCGCTATGACCTACCGCCGAGAAGTCGGCGGACGGTAAATCTGCAACCGCTGGTGGGAGGCAATCAATCGATTGCTACCCTGGTGCAGGGTGACCAGCCTCTGATCAGCGGCCGCGCGATCACGCGCCAGGATGCCTCCGGCTCCTATTCGGTGGGCGCCACCGATAGCGCGCTCCGCTGGTACTTCGCCGATGGCTATACGGTAGGCAGCTTCGAAGAGTACCTGACCTTCATCAATCCGGGGAGCGCCGCTGCTCACGTGCACATTCATTTGGTCAACGACCAGGGGGGAACCAAAGACGCCAATACCACGGTCGGGCCTTCCTCCAGAACCACCATTCGGGTAGCCGACATCGCTTCCGAGGCAGCGTTAAGCGCGGTGACCACCAGCAACGTGCCCGTGGTGGCCGAGCGGACCCAGATCTTCGCGGTAGGCCGTCAGGGATTGGCCACGACGGTAGGGGCAACGGCTACGCTCACGGGAGGCTACATCGACCCCGGCCACCTGCCCTCGCACGCGCAGGCGCACCTGATCCTGTTCAACCCTGGGCAGGTGGCCGCCCATGTGCGCCTTAGGATCATCAACACTCGCGGGGCCGCCGTGAGCAACCGGATTCTGACCCTGCCCGCCGGCCATCGGGCCACCATTAACCTCACGGCATCCGCCGGCACCGCCAATCTCGGGCTGGTGTTCAGTAGCGACCAGGGGATCGTGGCGGAAAAGGCGGCCTATTTCGGCCAATTCACCAAGTCCTTGGTGGGAGGCAGCAACCTCTTCGCCACCGGGTCACCCAGCGCCGATCAGGTATTTCCCGGCGGTACCACGGGCGGAGGCGCCACCGATACCCTGGGGATTTACAATCCGTCCACCGCCGACGCCCAGGCCGCGGTCACCGTACTGTATGGGGCTGGTAAGAGTGTGACCCGCACGGTATCCGTGCCGCCCCTGAGCCGGATCAGCCTCAAGACGCATGATCTTGGGGTGCCTGGGGGCGGTAGCAGCATCCTCGTGGAGGGAGTGAACGGGGCGAAGTTCTACGCCACTCAATCCATGATCAACGCGGCCGGAGACAGCGGATCCGAGGTGGCGGGCGTTCCCTACCCGGCGCCGTAAGGGAGCGGGGCAGGCGGACGGAAGGCGCCCGCCTGCCCCACCCCACGGATTAGAGGGCTGGCCCCGGGCCTCCGGCTGGGGCCGGATGGGAGGATACGACGGCTGCGGCCGGGTGCGGCCCATTTCATCGGCGAGCGTGGTCGCGAGTCCGATTCCGCTCACTCAAGCAAATCACCAGATGACGCGGGCAAAGGGACGGTGCGTGCATACCAGATCGGCCAGGATCGATGATCTCCTCCACGCCGAGCGTGGCTACTCGGCGGAGGTTGACCGGATCATCAGTCTGGTGGAGCGCTATAAAGGGAGCGACGGCACCCGCCTGATCGATCTTGGCTGCGGGACTGGGCGTCATCTGGAGCACTTGCGGGCTCATTTTACGGTCGAGGGTTTGGATCTCGATCGGGGAATGCTGGAGGCGGCATCCGCCCGTCTTCCTGGCGTACCGCTCCATGAGGGAAACTTCACCGACCTGGATCTGCCTCGGCGCTATGATGTGATCCTGTGCCTGATGGGCTCCATCGGCTACACCCGTTGGCCGGAAAACCTCGACCGGACTCTCCACTTGATCGCGGCCCACACCCAACCGGGTGGGGTCGTGATCGTCGAGCCCTGGATTCCCCCGGAGCAGAGCGGCGAGACCCTGGTAAGCACGCGGGTAGCGGAAGGACCGGGGATCAAGGTGGACAGGATGCGTACCTCGCGGGTGGAGAATGGAGCCTCGGTGCTCTATTTCGAGTATGTGGTGACCACGGCGGAAGGGGAGGAGAACTTTGCCGAGCGCCATGAACTGGGAATCTTCAGCCCCGAACAGTACCTGGCGGCGTTCAGCGGCGCCCGCCTCACGGCGCGCCATGAGCCCGGTGGACCGAATGGACCGGCAGCCTACATCGGGGTGAAAGACTAACCCGAGTCCGCCCCTTGACTTAATAGAACAAATAACCTAGAATTAGGGAAGGGAAACCTGCGCTTCACACACATTGGAGGATGCAATGATCGGTAACCACGCGCAGTTCATGGGCAACCTGGGCAACGATCCCGACTTCTCATACACCAGCGCCGGACTGGCGCGGGCCCGCTTCCGTCTCGCCGTGAACGACCGGCAGAAGCAAGGAGACACCGTGGTCCCGACTACCTTCTGGGTAACGGTCACCGCATTCGGGAAGCAAGCCGAGCTGGTGACCCAGTATCTTCATAAGGGGTCCAGGGTGCTGGTAGCGGGGAAGCTGGAGCCAAGGACCTGGACCGGGGCCGACGGCAAGGACCGTTTTGACCTGGGCTTGCTCCTGGCGGAGATCGAGTTTCTCGACCCGCGCCCGCAAGGCGGGACGGACAACGCGGGGGCGGGCGAAGAGTTGGAGCCCGTGCCGGCTGGGGTCGTGTAAGGCGCGGAAGCCGCTCGTCCAGGGCCCGGATTCGCCATCGAACCGCGACCCCTTCACCTGGGGCATCACCAGTGTTATAATTGCCCTGGCAAGGCACGGCGGTGTGCGCGGTGCACACGCCGCCGGTAAAACAATCCCAATCGCGCCCACAGGGAGGTTCTGATGGCAGGCGTGCTGGGTCGTATTTCCACGATCTTCAAGGCCAAGATGAACGCCGCGTTGGACGCGGCGGAAAACCCAAGCGAGACCCTGGACCTCTCCTACGAGCAACAGGTGGAGCAACTGCAGAAAGTGCGGCGGGGCATCGCCGACGTGGTCACCGCCAAATCACGCTTGCAGTTGCAACTGACCAAGCTTCAGCAGGATTCGGCGAAGTTCGACAATCAAGCGCGCCAGGCACTCGCCGCCAACCGCGAGGATTTGGCCCGCCTGGCCTTGCAACGGAAGGCCGATCTGCAAACGCAACTCACCAGCATGCAGGGTCAGGTGGAAAACCTGGAGTCCCAGCAGCAGCAACTCCAGACCGGCGAGCAGCGGCTCTCGGCCAAGATTGAGGCGTTCCGCACTCGGAAGGAAACGATCAAGGCCCAATACACGGCGGCTCAGGCCCAGGTGAGGATTAGCGAGGCGGCCAGCGGGCTCTCCGAGGAGATGGCCGACGTGAACGCGGCCATTCAGCGGGCCGAGGACAAAACGCAGGCCATGCAGGCGCGAGCCAACGCGATTGGCGAGTTGACCGCGTCCGGCACCCTCCCCGACATGCTCACTGGTCCCGGTGACGACCTCCAGGCCCAACTCGATCAGATTTCGGCCGGCAGCGGCGTCGATGCCGAGTTGGCTGCCCTCAAGGCACAGCTTGGTCAAGGGCCCGAGGCGCCGAAGCAGCTTGGCGAACATTCAGGGAACAGCCAATGATCGTGAGGGTGCAGGGCAGCGGACAATACCGCTTGACCGACACGGACGTGCAGGCGCTTCACGCGCTCGATCATCAACTGGTGGAGGCCGTAAAGGCGCGGGATGAAGTACGGACCCATCAGGTCCTGGCGGAGATGATCGCTCTCGCCCAGGACAAGGGGAAGCCGGTTGGAGACGAGGAGCTTGCGTCCTCGGATACCGTGCTGCCCTTTGACTCGATCAGCGTGGACGAGGTGGAGACGCTGCTCAAGCACGAGAGTTTGGTCGGCAGCGCCGGCTAGTCCGGGCCGGCCCCGCCGGTAAGTGATGGGGGGATGGTCAGCGACGATGATTATTCGTGTGCAGGGCAGCGGCCAATACCGCCTCCAGGACGACGCGGTCAAGGGCCTTAACGCGCTTGATACTACGTTGCAGGAGGCAGTGCGGAAGCGTGACGAGCAAGGGGTCACATCGACCCTGTTTGCCATGATCGATTTCGTGCAAGCGCGGGGGGAACCGGTCCCGGACAGCGAGATCGCTACCTCCGATGCCATCCTCCCGGCGGATACGCTCACCTTTGATGAAATCGTGACCGTGCTCAAGGAGGATGGCCTGATCCCCGGCTAGACAAAGCGTCTGTCACACGTGGGACAGGGACAGCCAGGCGACCAAGAGAACGAAAGGAACCCCCGGTCAGTGACCGGGGGTTCCTCTCGTTCTCTTGGCGGTATGCTCGGGCCGGATATTACACAGGTGAGCCCCACAAGGAATACCACCGCTCCAGCTCCGGCTCGATGGGCAATTCGCGTTCCATCAAGGTTTTCAGGCGCAACTCAAAGGCATTGTCGCGCGTCTGCCCTCCGGTGGGCACCATGGGATAGAAAGTGCCGCGTTTATAGTTGTAGATCCAGTAGACGTTGCGCCCATCTCCGGTGAACTTGAACACCGAGGACAGCAGTTGCTCGCCGAAGCCGCGCGACTTCAACTCCTCGCTCATCAGATGGATGGTAGTCACCAGATCCTCGAACTGCTCGGTCTGGAGGATGATCCATTGGTAGCCGTAGGTGTCGGTCATCGTGCTCATGGTGGATTTCGTGTCGGCGGCCCGAATTTTGAGCAGGGCCTCGATATCCTGTTTGAGTTCCTCGAACCGGCCCACGTCGATTGCCTTGAAACAGAGCGCGGCGGCGTTACTGGGTTCCAGATGCAGGGATGTCTGTAGGGTGATCACCGCCGTGGTCATGGCAAACAGGGCCTCGGTTTTGGAGGCTACCGGTTTCGATGTCCCCAAGAGCCGATCGAGAAAACTCATCCGCGCGCCGCGTTCATATTCCGTTCCATCGCCTCGAGGCGGGCCAGACGGTGCTCAAGGCTGGGATGGGTGCCGAATAACTCGCCTACCGATTGCTTCACATTCGGCACGATGAAGAAGGCGTTCATCGATTGCGCGGCCCGCAAGTCCGAGTTGGGGATCCGCTGGATGGTGCCGCTAACCTTGAGCAAGGCCGACCGCATCGTGGAAGGCGAGCCGGTCAACAGGACCGATCCGCGATCCGCTGCATACTCGCGGTACCGCGAGAGGCTGCGCAAGAGGAAGAAGCTGATCGCCCAGACAGCCGCCGAGACCAGGAAGACGACCACGGCCGCCCCATTGTTGCTGTCGCGGTCGTCCTCGCCAAAGCCGAAACCGGTCCACATACCGATCTGCACGATAAACGAGGCCACGCTGGCGAACAGACTGGCGTAAGTCAGAACCATCATGTCGCGATTCTTGATATGGGTCATTTCGTGACCCAACACCGACTCCAGTTCTTGGGGCTCCAGCAAGCGCAGCAGGCCCCGCGTGACCGCGATCACGGCGTGCTTGGGGCTCCGCCCGGTGGCGAAGGCGTTGGGCGTCCCCACCTCCATGATCGCCACCCGAGGCTTGGGCAGATCGGCGATCTGCGCCAGGCGCTCGATGATCGCGTGCAGACCCGGCTCCTCGGCGGCGGAAACCTCGCGGGCCCCCGTGCTTAGCAATACCAGCTTCTCGGAGACATAGTACTGAAACAGCACCATGCCGGCCCCTACCACCACCAGCAGCACAAGGCTCCCGGTGAACTTCCACAAAACTCCCAGGAATACGCTGTAGAGCAGCGCCAGCAGGAACAATGTGAATGCCATGCGCAGCGTGAGCTGCGTATCCCGCCCATACCAGCGTTGGCTAGCCATCGTGTGTCATCCTCTTCAAGGCTGCATGGGTGCCACCCCAGATGAGGCACCAACGGCCATGCGCCTACCGCGATTGTACCACAGGCCGTGGGTAGGGTCGTACAAAGGCGCGCGCCGCTTTACTCCGCCGAAGCCGCGTGGCCGCCGGTGCTGCTCGCGCGCGCGATCAGGCTAGGGGCGACCAACAGATGTCGTGGGTCTTGGGGGACACCACGAATTCTTTCGATCAAGAGATCGGTCACCGATCGGGCGATCACGTCGATCTTCTGGTGGACCGAGGTCAGATCGAGGGCCTGCGCCACCGGCGTGTCGTCGTAGCCCGCCACCGCTATATCCTTCCCGATTAGGATGCCCGAACGCTCAAGGCACAATCTGACCCCAATCGCCCCGATGTCCGAGGCACAGATGATCGCCGTCGGACGCGGCACGCGGGACAGCAAATATTCGGCGGCCGTCGCGGCATGTGGTACGTCGTTCGGCGTGCGGGCCAGGAGATCCGGACGAGCATCGATCCCCCGCGCCCGAAGAGCCTCTTGATAGCCGCGCACACGGGCATCACCGGCCACGATTCCTTCGAGCCAGCCCACCATGGCAATCTGAGTGTGACCTTGGGCCACCAAATGGTCCACCACCAGGCCAACTCCATGCTCCCCATCATCATCGGCATAGGGAAAGTCCCAGTCGTCATTGGAGCGCCCGAAGCAGGCAAAGGGTATGTCGAGGTCAAGGAGACGCCGTATACGGGGGTCATGATAGCTCGTATCGGAGAGCACGAATCCGTCGACCCGGCTGGTCCGGATCAAGTCAACATAGCTCTGTTCCTCCTGGGGCGCGGACTGCGCGAAGGTGAGGACGTGGTAGCCATTGGACTCGGCCGCCTGCGCCACCTCGTAGAGGAAGCGATCGAGGACCGGATTCCGCTGTACTTCGTCCTGCACTCGGTGCCAGGCATAGCCGATCATGCGGGTCGTACTGGATTTGAGATTCCGCGCCGTGCTGTTTGGCCGATAGCCTAACGCCTGGATCGCCGCCCGCACTTTCCGGCGGGTATCCAGTTTGATCAGGGAACTGTCGTTGATCACGTACGAGACGGTCGAAACCGACACCCCCGCCAGGGCCGCCACGTCACGAATCGTGATATTCAGCGCGTATTTGTGCTGAGCGGCCGCCCGGCGCACCTGATCGCCCGCGGCTTCATCTACTTCCGGCGAGTTATTCAGGGCCGCGTACGCGGTCAACAACGACACGCCGGCTTCCTCGGCAATAGACCGTAGACTCGACATAGCCGCTTCCCTCGCACGCTTTCCCGTGGCTCATCCATTATAGATAACCCGTAGCCCTTGGGGTTCACCTCGCCCGCCCCTATTGACGACGGCCAGACCATAGTGTAGCATGACTTGTAACGTTTCAAACAGGATTGTAACGTTGCAATTTGCCAAAGGGGGTAGCTACAGGACACACGGGGACTCGATGGATCAACATTCCTTGCCAGGGCTTACAACCTGCCTATTTGGGCTCCTCGCTCTACACGGATAGGTTCCGAAAAAGGAGACTGTCATGACCGGTCCCAGCGAAACCACGAAGTCCCTCAGTCGTCGTTCCTTTGTTCTGAAGACCGCCGCCTCTGGCGCGGCGGTAGCCTGCGGCGCCGACCTGATCGGCGGCTTAGCTTCCGCCCACGCCGCGCCCAGGGCAGCGGCCTCCTCCGTCTCGGTGACCCTCAACGACATGCCGGCCCAGTCCGACAAAGTCAACCTGGCATCGTTTCACGCCACCGTGGCCCGATTCGAGGCGGCTCATCCCGACATCAAGGTGATCGGCAAGACGGATACCTTTGATCCCACGACCTTCTACGCGCATTACGCGGTCGGCAACGTGGAGGATTCCTATAAGGTGTACTTCACCGACGTCCAGCACCTGATCCAGATTGGATACGCGCGGGACATCAGCGCCTGGATGAAGAACTGGAAATGGACATCGAGCATCCAGCCCAGCGTCCGGCAACTGATCAGCGACGCCTCGGGGAAGATCTATGGCTTCCCGGTCGATGCGTACGCGCTCGGCCTGTCGTACAGCAAGCGGTATTTCAAGGCCGCCGGCCTTGATCCGAACAGCCCCCCGACTACCTGGGACCAATTCCGCGCCTATGCCAAGCAACTCAGCAAGGCGGGGATCGGGCGCTACGGTTTCGCTCCGCTCAGCCTCTCCAATACCGGCGGCTGGCATTTAACGGCGATGATGTACAGCTTCGGCGGCCAGCCGGAGATCGTCCAGGGTGGGAAGACGCTCGCCAATGTCAATTCCGCGGCCTGTGTGAAGCCGCTGCAACTGCTCTGGGATATGCGCTGGCGCGACCATTCAATCGGCCCCAAGGAAATGGGCTACAACGACAATACGGCCGCCCTGGCCAATGGGTCCATCGCCATGGGCATCCTGGCCGGTGATCAGCCGCGCTTCTTCAAGACGCAATATCAGGCCGACATCAACAATTTCATGCTGGCCGGCTTGCCCCAGGGCGGCGGCAACGCCACCCTGATGGGTGGAGATGTGCAATTGGTCAAGCCGGGCTCCTCGTCCGCCGTGATCAACGCGGCCCTGGAGTTCGCCGAGTATCGCTATTGGGATCTGACCTCCTGGGCGGCCAGCGACAAGGGCCAGCTCTCGAGCGGCGGCGTGGTCGGGATCCCCGCCAATATCGTCATCGGCGGATCCCTGAAGGCGGCGATCGCGGCGATCGACGCCAGATACACCAACGTGCCCGCCGCGAACTACAAGCTGTTCGCCGACTCTTGCAACACCTTGAAACTGACGCCCGAGCCGCGCGTGCAGGCCCAGAAGTTGTATTCGCTGCTCGATCCCTGCGTGCAGGCCGTCCTCAGCAGCCAGTCCTCGAATCCGCAGGCCCTGCTTGACGACGCGAACAAGAAGTTCCAGGCAGTTCTGGACGCCGCCAACGGCTAGGGATTCCGACCGGGAACCGGCAGACAAGAGGAGATAGGCATTGGCGGTGTCGCAAGGGTGGAAGGCGCGTACGGCGCCCAGTCACATGGCGCGCGCGACCATCGGCCGGCACGCGCGGCGAGCGTTCGCCCACCATGCCGCCGCCTACCTCTTCTTGCTGCCGGCGATCGTGGTCTTTGCCCTGTTCGCCTGGTACCCAATCTTTAAGGGGTTCGTCCTCAGTTTTGAACATTACCAGAACAACAATGTCGGTTTGCCCGCCCACTGGGTAGGGCTGGACAATTATCGGGCTCTGTTCGCCGATCCATCCCTGAACTTCGGCGCCGTGTGGCTCAACACGCTGCAATTCACCCTCTACGCGCTGGCCCTCGGCTACATCATTCCCCTCAGCCTGGCCCTGGCGATCAATGAGATTCGCCAGGGCCGAGCCTTGTTCCGAATGGCCTTCTACATGCCGGTGATTCTTCCCACCATCGTCAGCATGTTCATCTGGCAGAAAGCGCTCTATGATCCGGACCCCAATGGGTTTCTCAACGAGGTGCTCGGCTGGCTACACATTGGTCCCCAGCCCTGGATCGCCGATCAAAGCCAGGCCATGGTCTGTCTGGTGGTCGCGGCGACCTGGGCCGCCGCCGGCGGCACCATGCTGATCTACCTTGCCGCCTTGCAGGGCGTCCCGGCGCACCTCTACGAGGCGGCCGAGATGGACGGGGCAGGCTTATGGCGGCGCCTGTACCACATTACCCTGCCGCGGATTCGCGTCATCATGCTGATCATGCTGTTATTGCAGATCATCGCCACCATGCAGATCTTCACCGAGCCGTGGTCGCTCACGGGCGGCGGCCCGGTCGGAGCCACCACCACCGTGATGGTGGCGCTCTATAACACGGCCTTCGGCAGTAACGGCGGGGCCCAGGATTTTGGCCAGGCCAGCGCCATTGGGGTGATGCTGTTCTGCGCTCTGGGTCTCTTTTCCGGACTGTACTTCTTCGTGATCCGTCGCTTCGCCCAGTAGTTTAGCGAGAGAGAGGGATGTCGAGAGTGCTATCCTCGGCCGCGCGACCGTCCCATCCGCGGGTAAGGCCACGAGTGCGCTGGGATCGGCGCGGCACGCGATCCGAGGATCGGACATTGCTGTCCCCGCTGGATCGAGGACGCCTCTCCGTCCGGATCGGCTACTGGCTCATTTTCTGTTGTCTGGTGCTGGTGGCGATCGTCGCGGTCGTCCCGATGTACTGGCTCTTTACCGACGGGGTGAAGTCCTCGGTCGAGATCAGCTCCCTTCCTCCCACCTGGCTGCCCCAACACCCGGACTGGCATGGGCTCCTCGACAATAATTTCACGGCCAGTTGGACCTTGCTCAATCTTGGTCACTATCTGAATAACACCCTGATCCTGGTCGGCGGCTCATTGGTGTTGCAGGTGCTGGTCTCGGTGACCGCCGCCTTCTCCCTGGCCAAACTGAAGCCGGCCCTCGGAAGGGTCTGGCTTGGTTTCTTTTTCGCCACCCTCCTGGTGCCGATGGTCACCTACCTCATTCCGCAGTATCTCAATATTTCCAGCCTACCGCTGGTCCATTGGAATATTGGGAACGGGAACTGGATCTATCTGGGGGTGCTGTTACCCGAGGCGGCGAATGCCTTCAATCTCTATATCCTCAAGAGCTTTTTTGACGACATTCCGGATGAAATCATAGCGGCGGCCCGGATCGACGGAGCCAATTCCCTCGATCTGCTGGTCCGCATCGTGATTCCTATGTCGAGGGCCGCCCTGGCGGTGGTGGCGATTCTGACCATAATGGCCTCCTGGAAGGACTTCCTCTGGCCCTACGTGGTGATGGCCGGCGATCAGGATCATCAGCCGCTGATGGTCTATCTCTTCTATCAATGGCAGAACCGGAGCCTTGGCACCCCCGACAATGTACTCTTCGCCTCTTTTGCCCTGGTAAGCATCCCGCCGATCATCCTATTCCTGATCTTCCAGCGGCAGATCATCCGCGGCATCTCGTTGACTGGCTTGACCGGCTGAGAGGAATGAATGATGATCGATTTGTGCCAAGCGGTACTGGGGCGCTTCGTGGTGGTTGGTGCTATCGTCGTATCCGGCATGTTCCTCTCGCCTTCGGCGGCGCCCGTTTCCCTGGCCCATGCCGCGCCCATTCAGGACTCGACCGGGAGCCAGACGCGGTATGGCGCCGAGGACGCCTGGCTTACCGGAGGACTTACGGTGGCCGCGGGCGATCCGCATTCCTCCGGCGGCTACGTGACCGGATTCACCAAGCCGGGGGCCGAGGCTGTGTTCGCGGTGGAGGTTCCGGCGGACGGCGCGTACCACGTCACTCTGCACTATGCCAATGGCGGCCAATCGTCGGTGCCGCTGGTCCTTACCGCCAATGGCCTTATGTTGGCACGGACAGTCCTGGCCCCAACGGGCGGATGGGCGGTCTGGGCGAGCCAGACCGACAATCTCTCCCTCCGCGCTGGCCTCAACACCCTGGCCTTTTCCTCCGTAGGCGGCGGGGGCAACCTGAACCTCGACTATCTTCAAGTGAGCGGTGGGAGCAGGCCGGCGGCGCGCGGAGCCACGGTGCCCTACGTGGAGTACGAGGCCGAGAACGCCCGCACCAATGGGGTGATCATTGGTCCGGATCGGATCTTCGGCGACCTGGCGGCCGAGGCATCGGGCCGGAAAGCGGTGACCCTCCGGAAGGTGGGCCAGTTTGTCGAATTCATCCTGCGCCAGCCGGCCAACGGGATGGTGGTCCGCTATAGTATCCCGGACTCCCCCAAGGGCACTGGGATCACGGCGCCCCTGGGCCTCTACGTGAACGGGCGATTCCAGCGGGCACTGACCCTCACCTCGAAGTATACGTGGCTGTATGGATCGTACCCCTTCACCAACAATCCCGCCGGCCTCGGGGGACACCACTTCTATGATGAGATCCATCTCCTCTTGCCCTCGACGTTGCCGGCCGGGGCCACGGTGCGGCTACAGATCGATCCGGGCGATACCGCGTCTTCCTACACCATCGATCTGGCGGACTTCGAGCAGGTTCCCGCCCCGTACCGGGAACCGGCAGGGTATCTGTCACTTGCGAGGTTTGGCGCGGACCCAACCGGGGCGAAGGACGCCACCGCGATCCTGCAACGCGCCGCGGCCGTCGCCGAGGCACGGCATCAGGGGTTATACATTCCCCCCGGCCACTACACGATTACCGGGCACATCATCTTGAACGAGGTCACGATCCGGGGAGCCGGCCCCTGGTATACCGTCCTTCATGGGGCGGGGGTCGGCCTCTACGGGGACTACGCGCCGAATCTGAATCAGATGTACCCAGCGAACGCGGACGGGAAAAGCGGTTCCAGCACCCACGTACGGGTCTATGATCTGGCGATTCAGGGCGAAACCACCGATCGGGTGGACGCGGCGCAGGTCAACGGATTCGGCGGTTCACTGGGCGGCGGCTCGATCATTCAGAATGTCTGGATCGAGCACACCAAGGTAGGGATGTGGCTCGATGGCCCCTTTAGCGACCTGCTGGTGGTCGGTTGCCGGATCAGGGACCAAACGGCGGACGGGATCAATCTGCATGATGGGGTTAGTCATGTCACCGTGGAACAAACCGCGATTCGCAACACCGGCGATGACGGCCTCGCGATGTGGTCGGATAGCGATCCGGACTCCTTCGATGTGTTCAGAAATGACACCGTGCAGGCCCCATACCTGGCCAACAACATCGCCATCTACGGTGGACATCAAAACAGCATCCTGAACAATTATCTCGCGGATACCCTGACCCAGGGCGGCGGAATCAATATCGGCAACCGCGACTACGGATCGGCGGTGGTCCCGTTGAGCGGGACGATCCTGGTAGCGGGAAACACGCTGGTCCGGACCGGCCAGGTTGATCCGAATTGGGGCTACGGAGTCGGCGCCCTCTGGTTCTACGCGCAGACCCAGAACATCACCGCCAAAATTATCGTCTCTCACGACGAGATTGACGACAGTACGGCGGAAGCGGTGCAGTTCACGGGGAACGAGACCGTGAACGACGTGGAATTCGACCATCTCACGATCGATAAGGCGGCGACCTTTGCCTTCCAGGTGCAGTCCGACACCACGGCGTCGTTCAGCAACGTGGTCGCCGCGAAGCTCGGGGTGGCTGGGGTGTACAACTGCGGCAACGTGTTCACGGCCACCCATGGGGCGGGAAATAGCGGCTGGTCCAGGACCGTGTGCGACAACCTGCAATCGCTGGCCGGGGCGAACTAGATCCTTTATCTTGACAGATGCGGGCAGAATTACCCGCGGGCGCCTGGGACGCCAGGTCAAGGAAGGTTCGTGGAATGCCCTTGCCCGGTGAGGTGGTACTGGTGCTCAGTCCCCGCGCGGGCCGCGCCCGGAGAGCCATGGATCGGATGCATGCGGCGCTGGCGCGCGAGGGCCTGCGAGTGAAGGCCGTCCTGGATGTCCAGGATTCGCGTTTGCTCGATCACTGGATCGGGCTGCCGGAAGGCGAGCGCCCCCTGATTGTAGCGGCCGGGGGCGACGGTACGGTGGGCGCGGTCGCCAACCAGGTGGCCAGGGCCGGGGCCGTGATGGGGATACTCCCCCTGGGCACTTCCAATGATGTGGCGCGGTCACTGGCCATTCCCATGCGTATCGAATCCGCGGTAGCGTTGTTGGGCCGCGGAACCGTAACCGCTATCGAGGCGGGGAGGGTGGAATTCGCCGATGGCACGTGTCGCTATTTTCTCCATGCCGCCGCCGCGGGCTTGAACGTAGCCTTCGCGCGCATGGCCACGCGCGCCTCCTTACGGAAGCGCCTGGGACGCCTGAGCTATCTGGTCTCCGCCGTGGCCGCCCTGGGGGAGCGCCGCCCTTTCACCTGCGTCCTTGAGCTTCCTGGCCATGAGAGATCGTTCCAACTGCTGCACCTCTCGGTCATCAATGCTCCGGTTTTCGGCGGCTTTCTCAATCTGCGCCTCGCCGAATCGGACCTCCATGACCGGAGGTTGGACGTACTGGCGATCGAGCATGGAGATTCTCTCCGCCTCTTTCTGGCCGGCGCGGCGCTTTTGCTGGGCTGGACGCCCCGGATAGGAGGCATCCATCTCTATCATGTACCGCGCTTGACCGTGAGGGTGGATGAGCCGCTGATCTTCACGCTGGATGGGGAACTGGCGGGCCGGCTCCCCGCCACCTTCACCCTGGTCCCT
Source organism: Chloroflexota bacterium (assembly GCA_036559345.1). GTDB lineage: Bacteria > Chloroflexota > UBA5177 > JANWHV01 > JANWHV01 > JANWHV01. Next base: position 30,203 of record DATBTL010000285.1, read on the forward strand.
GAAGCTATCCGAGTGGTGGTTCCCCACGCCCCGTCCCCTCTTCAGGGCGTAAAGGCGGTGCCGGCAGGCGCGATTCCGGCGATCTGACCGCTCACCCCGCCGGCCAACCGCGTAGCGGCCCCGCTATTGGGATCGATTTCCCAGAGAGTGGTCCCCGAGACATACACCAGGGCCCGCTCGTCGGGAGTCCAGCCAAGCCACCGAGGGACGACGCGCGGGTCGGGGACCGTGAAGGAGTGATCATATTCACCATGGAGCCGCAAGACATGGATCTGCCAGGCGCCCTGACTGCCGGAAAGATAGGCCACGCTGTCGCCCTGCCGGCTGAAGCTGACCGGGGGGATCCCGTCCGGAACCACGCGCACCGCCCGGCCGCTGGATTTTTGGATCGCCAATCCGTGATCTCCGACCACCGCCACGGTGCCCCCATCCGGGGCCCAGAGTAAGGCAGCCGGTTGCGTGCCCCCTACCGCGTGCCAGGCTACTCTCGGCTGGCTCCCATCCAGCCGTTGCAGGCGGATCGCCGATTGGGGCGCGAAGTCCGCCGCCGCCGGATCGGTTTCGAGGATGGCGATTTGGTCCGCCAGAGGAGCGAGCGAGAGCGGTTGTCCATTCAGCACTCCCAGGGCGATCCAACCGGCGCTCACCGCGCCCCCAGAGCCGACGCCAAAGCTCCCCACCACGGCGCGCGGTGCCTTGATGGATCCAGAGGCCAGAAGCAGATTGGGCGTCCGCCCATTTTGCCAGGAGACAGCGATGTAGCGCCATGGTCCCGGCCCCACGGTCCGCGGCGGCAGGGGCAATGGTTCCGGCGTGAGGTTCGGCGCCGCCAGCAACCAGCCGTGGAATCCGCCAATTTCACTGATCAACAGGGCATACCGCCCATCCGGGGCCAGACTCATGGCAGTGATCCGCGCTGAGAGACCGGCGGGCACTTCGGCAAGGCGCCGCGGCGCCACCCCAGAGCCCACGAGCCACATCCCCCCATCCTGATGGAATATCACCCGGAAGGGGGCTGGGCTGGGTGAAGCGGGAATAGCCGGTTGGGGATTGGCCCGCAAAAGATAGGCCGAAAACGCCACCGCCCCGCCAATGGCGAGGACAAAAAGGAGGAGTAAGCCAATCAGGCCCGGCACGAACGAGGGGCGCCGCCGGGCGACCGGCGGAACGGAAACAGGCAGATTCACTCTTGGTCAGTTCCAATTCAGAATACGATAGACGCTGCCGGTCACCCGAACCGTCACAGGGGGCGCGTGCATCCCTAGCGATTATAATAGCTCCGGCCATTTTCGCGTATCCGGATCGGGACGGTATTCCCCGGTGGCGGGACACTGGCTGTAGGACCAGCGCGGGCCGCGCTCGCCGATCGCGGCCAGGGCATCGGCCAGATAGTCGATGTCCTGACGGGTGGTGCCCAGACCCATGCTGAGCCGGACGGCGCCGGTGACTGGAACATGAGCCCCGCAGCGAAGCGGCTCGGCGGTGTGGTTCCCGCTCCCGATCAGGTAGCGCACCAGCGGATGGGCGCAGAAGCTGCCGGAGCGGACGCTGATCCCATATTCGGCGCTCAGGATGGTAGCTAGCTTGCCATGGGGATAGCCCTCCAGGTTACAGGAGAGGACTCCGATATGGGGATGCGTGTGATCCCAGACGGTATACAGCTCAAGGCACGGGATGGCGGAGAGGCGTGCCCAGGCGTAGGCATAGAGATCGGCCTCCTCGGCGGCGAGCCTGGCCATGCCAAAGCTTTGCAGAGTCCGACACGCGGCGGCCAGGGCCACGGCGCCGACCAGGTTGGGCGTGCCCGCCTCGTGGCGCTCCGGCAATCCGCGCCAGGTCACCTCATCAAGGGTCACCGATTCCACGGCACCACCGCCCTGGATCACGGGCTCGGCCCGCGCCAGCCAGTCCCCGCGGCCAATCAAGACCCCAATCCCGAACGGCGCGTAGAGCTTGTGGCCCGACATGGCGAGGTAGTCAACTCCGAGGGAGGTTATGTCAATGGGAGAGTGCGGGGCCAGTTGAGCCGCATCGACCAGCACGCGGGCTCCATGCCGATGAGCGATCCGCGTAAGGTCCGCCAA
>DATBTL010000286.1:0-20790 GCA_036559345.1 Chloroflexota bacterium
AGGAAGCGGAGGCCGGCTTGCAGGGCATCGAAGCCGAGCGTATTTTGCAGATAGAGGGTGAGAAAGAAGAACAACCCGATGAAGCCCGCGCTCAAGGTGAAGGCGACGATCGCGCTGCCGGTGAAGCTGGGAATGGCGAACAACCTCGGGTCCGCCATGGGGTTACGCAGGCGCATCTCTCCGACCACGAACACAATCAGGGCCAGCACGGCGACTCCGAAGAGAGTGAGGATATAGGGAGAGGTCCAGCCTTTGTCCGCGTCGTTCCCCTGAATCAGGGCTAATACCAGGCACAGGACAAAGACCGCGCTGGTCACCAGACCAAAGACATCGATCGAGCGCGGGGCGCGCTCGTCCCGCGATTCAGTGATCGCCCAGGCGGACAGGGCGATGCCCACGATGCCGATCGGCACGTTCAAGAGGAAGATCGACTGCCAGCCGATGTTCTGGACCAGAACGCCGCCAATCACCGGGCCGATGGCGGTGGCCAGGCCGGTGACGCCGCCCCAGATCCCGATCGCGACCCCACGTTCATGACCGGTGAAGGTGGCGCTGATAATGGCCAGCGACAAGGGCAGCATGAACGAGCCGCCGATGCCCTGGAGGGCCCGCGCGCCCAGGAGCGCGCCGGTATGGGAGAGACCGCCGACCGAAATACCCCCGGACAGAGCGCAGAGGAGCGAGCCAAGGGTAAAAATGCCCAGCCCGACCATGAACATCCGCTTGCGGCCGAAGATGTCGCCGATGCGGCCGACCGTCACCAGAAACACGGCCAGGGCCAGGGTATAGGCGTTGATAACCCATTGCAGATCGCTGAAGCCGGCGTGCAGATCGCGGCCAATAGTCGGCAAGGCGACATTGACAATAGTAACATCGAGCAGGGCCATGAACAGGCCGAAGCAGGTGGCGGCAAGAGCCCACCAACGGTGAGCGGGTGCCGCCCAGGGCGGCGATGCGGGGAAGGATGCAACCGAGTCCATGACGAATACTCCCACACGGCGAACGAGCAAGGCGATGGATGAGCGCGTCTCGCGCCGTGCGGCCAGGGCACGGGCGCCCGCGCCCCAGCCGTCTCGGGTTCTGCTACGCTGTGGTCAGTCCATCGCCGGCCACTGAACACTCAATCATTGTTAGTGAGTGTATACTCATAGTAGACGAGCGTTCATTCAATGTCAAGCAGAGACATGTTAAGTAGAGAGCAGTGAACATCAATGGGAACCCGAGATCGTATCCTCGACGCGGCGGTCGACGTGTTGCGGACCCGTGGACAGGCGGGAGCTACCACCAAGGAGATCGCGCGAGCGGCGGGCTGTTCCGAGGGCAGCCTCTATACCTACTTTGCCACCAAGGCCGATCTCCTGCACGCGGTAATGGCCGAGAAGCTGCCGCCGTTCATTCCATTGATCTCGGCGCTTCTGGAGCGCGCGGGCGAGGACACGGTCCCCGACCACCTGGAGGAAGTAGCGCGGGTCGCGGTGCCCTATTTTGTCGAGATGACGCCGCTGGCCGTCACCGTGCTGGCCTCACCCGACCTGAACGAGAGTGTACGCCAGCAAGGCCTGGGGCCGCAGCGGGCCAATCAGATCGTGGCATCCTATCTGCGCCTGGAACAGCGGCTCGGGCGGATTCGTCCAGAGGCCAGCGTCGAGGCCGCGGCGGCCCTCTTGCTTGGGGCCTGCCAGCAGCGCGCCATGCAGGGTCAATTCCTCGGTCGCGCCCCTAATCCAGCGGACGACGATCGCTTCGTCAAGGATCTGGTGGCCACCCTCACGGGTGGTCTAACGCCCGGCGTCTGAAAGGGCATGGCGGACGAACTCCACCCCGAATAACCAGGAAGACCATGTGGGAGAGCGTGGGCACCAGTGCTCGCCTTCCGACGAATAAAGCGATCCGAGGTCCGTTTGCACATAGAAATGGGATGCATCTCGAGGTAGACAATCGCGAGGCTAGGGTGGACGAGCAGGGGCTTAATGGAATGCGCGCGGGCGCGCCAGGTGCGGCGGTTCTTCTCGCAGCCGTTCGTCGTGGCAGCGCCATTCACGGGGAGACCGGGGCAGGTCGTTCCCCTTGCGGAGACGATCCGCGCCTACAGGGCACTCACGGCGGGGCGCTATGATGGCGTTCCGGAGGAGTTCATGTGGCGCGGTCACCGCGTGCCATCGCGATGACCGCGCTGCCTGGCGCCGCTCACCACGCCACGGCGCCCGCCACCTGCCTGGTAGTGACGTTGAGGCGGTTCCAGACGTTGATCGAAGCGATCGAAAGAATCAGGGCCGCGAGCGCCGGCTCGTCGTAGTGCCGGGTCGCCTCCTCCCAGGTCGCGTCGGGTACCGGATCCGCCCGGTCGCTGAGTCGGGTGACCGCCTCGGTGAGCGCCAGGGCCGCGCGTTCGGCGTCGGTGAAGTAGGGTGTATCCCGCCAGGCCGCCACCGCGAAGAGGCGCTCGTCCGTTTCGCCTGCCTTCTTGGCGAGGCGAGAATGCATGTCAATGCAGACGCTGCAGCCATTGATCTGGCTGGCGCGCAGGTGGATAAGGTCGATCGTCCGCCGCGGCACGCCGCTCTCTTCCGAGGACTTGCTCAGGGCCTGCAGAGCCTGCATGGCATCAGGAAGGATCATCGCGGGGTTTTTCATCCGTGCTTGCATGAGTGATCTCCTCCAGGGGTCTTCAGGTGTGTTTGCTCAACCGTGATGCTGAACATTCAGGTTTCGACGCGGTCTACGGAAGCCGATCCCCCTGTCACATGGGCCTCGTTTCGTTCGTCACAATAATGACGTTTGGCGGGGAAGAAATGTGACCGATAGGCTGATCAGCGAGCCCGGGCTCCATCGCGCGATTGAGCCCCGGCGAGCGGGAGGCGCACGGTAAAGCAGCTCCCCTCTCCCACCACGCTCTCGACAGTGATCGTACCGCCGATTTCCTCCATGATTTGGAGCGCGATTGCCAGCCCCAGCCCACTGCCGGGGACCGCCTGGCTCACGCCCGTTGCCGCCGCCTGAAGCTCGCCCCGCCCGTGGGCCCGGTCGGCCCGATAGAAGCGCTCGAAAATATGCGGCAGGTCGTCGGGATGAATGCCAATTCCGGTGTCCCGCACCTCCAGAACCGCCCAGTTTTCCTCCGCTCGTAAGGTGCAGGTGATGACTCCTTCGACGGGTGTATATTTGATCGCGTTGTCCAGCAGATTGATCACGACCTCTTCCAACTGATCCGGGTCCGCCCGCACCACGACCGGCGGGCACGGATTGAGGGTGAGGCGCGGGATGCCAGGGCGTCCGGACAATGATTGCACCAGGGCGCTCACCAGATCGTGCAGGCGCACCGGCTGCGGCGGCCCCCGGCGCCCGGCATCGCCGCGGGCCAAGGCCAGCAGACCATCTACCAGGCGGGTGAGGCGCGCCGCCTCGGTCGCGATGTCCCGCAGTGCGTCCGCCCGGTCAGCCGGGGAAGTGGCTGGGTCCAGCAGGAGCAGTTCGGCGTTGCCCCGGATCGTGGTGAGGGGGGCGCGGATCTCGTGCGAGGCGTCGGAGACGAAGCGGCGCTGGGCCGCGCGGGAACCCGCCAACCGAGCCAGCATGGCATTGAAGGTGGCGGCCAGGTTGCCTACCTCGTCGAGCCGAGCCGGCGCCTCCACGCGAGCGTCGAGGCCGCCGGATCGCGCAATCGCCGCCGCCGTGGCGGTGAGCGTGGCGATGGGAGCCAGTGCGCGCCCGGCAAAGCGCCAGGCGGCGGCAACCACCAGGGCCAGACAGAGGACGCTCCCAGTCACAAGCAGGGCCAGGAGCGTTTGCAGGGTATTGTCGATGTAGCCAATATCGTGGCCCACCAGGATATAGCGAACCGGACCGGGAACGGAGCGCCGCATGACGAATACCCGAAACGGCGCCGCATCCACCTGCCGATCGTAGTAGGACTGATCGGGGAAGGCGGTGATCCTTCCTAAACGTACCTGGGGGCAGGCGGCGGCACACGGAGGGGTCGGCATGTTGCCGCCGACGCTCTGCGCCAGAACGGTGCCGGCGGCATCGGCCAGGGTCACGGTTACGCCGGGAGAAGAAAACACCTTGACCACCCGTGCCAGGCGGACCGGAAGCTGGGAACGATCGCCGGCGGATCCCAGGAGGGTGTCGACACGGCTGGCCCGTCCCTTGATCACCTGGTCTCCCGCGTCACGCAGGGTATGACCGGCCGCCAGCCAGAGCAGGGTGGTAAAACAGAGTAACCCGACGGCGAGAATGGAACCGCACCACAGGGCTAGACGGAGGCGGATCGGCACGAATCCTCCTTGCCCATCAGCACCAGTCGGCTATTCACGCAACACATAGCCAGTGCCGCGGACTGTATGGATCAGCCGCGGCAAACCGTCCTGTTCCAGCTTGATCCGCAGGTAGCGGATATAGACCTCCAGCACGTTGGACTCGCCCAGGAAATCCAGACCCCATACCCGGTCCATCAGTTGCTCTCGGGTGAGCACTTGATCGGGATGACGCAAGAATAGGCGAACTAGCTTATACTCCGTGGTACTCAACGGAGTGGCGCGACCGCCGCGGCGCACGTACCGGGCACTGGTATCGAGCACAAGATCAGCGTACTCCATGGTTCCAGGCTCGTCGGCTTCGGGCTCGTCGAGGTCCACGGCGCGACGGAGGAGGGCCCGGACCCGAGCCAGCAACTCCTCCACCGCGAAGGGCTTGACCAGATAATCGTCGGCGCCCGCGTCCAGGCCGAGCACGCGGTCGGGAATGTCGTCGCGAGCGGTGAGCATGAGAATGGGAACATCGCCCAGCAGGCGCATCCGGCGGCAGACCGTCAGGCCATCCATTCCGGGAAGCATTACATCGAGAATCACCAGATCGGGCGGGTGCTCGGCCGCCAGGGTTAGACCTTGAGGTCCATCAGCGGCCTCCCGAACCGTATGGCCGGCGAAGCGAAGCGCCCGCTGCAGCAGACTGGTGATCCGCGGATCATCATCAATCACCAAGATTTCGGTGGACATACCAAGCTCTCCAACGCGCGGCTACGCACCCCGCATTGCTGAATCGTAGCAGGGGAAGCTGAAAGCAGCATGAGAGCCACGCCCGTCGCGGTCGAATTCGAGAGTCGGTTGGGTTCCGCTTGCGGTCAGGAGTGGCGACGAGCCCTTACGATCCCCTGGCCGCCTTGCGGGCCGCCAGTTGGATCGCCCCCCGCGCCTCGACCGCTTCCCGCCATTCCTTGCGGCGCCCTTCCAGGGCCTCGGCAATGGTCCGCGCCACCGCCAGGTTGCGGAACCACTTGTGATTGGCGGGGACGACATACCAGGGAGCGTACTGGGTGGAGCACCGGCTGAGCGCGTCCTCGTAGACTTGAACATACTGGTCATACAACTCGTGCTCGGGCCAATCGGATGACGAGAGCTTCCATGCCTTCTCACGGTCCGCTTCCCGCGCCTCCAGACGCGCGCGCTGCTCGTCCTTGGAGATATAGAGGAAGAATTTAAGCACGGTGGTGCCGTTCTCGGTCAGCAGCGCCTCGAATTGGTTGATCCGCTCGAAGCGTTTCTCCCACACCTCCTTGGGGGCCAACTTGTGGACCCGCGTGATCAGCACGTCCTCATAATGGGAGCGGTTAAAAATGGCGATCATTCCCCGCGCGGGCGCCGCCAAATGCACGCGCCAGAGAAAGTCATGCGCCAACTCGGTGGGAGTAGGGGTCTTGAACGACTCCACCCTGCAGCCGATCGGATTGAAGGCGCCCATCACATGGGTGATCGTGCCGTCCTTCCCCGCCGTATCCAGTCCCTGCAAGACGATCAGCACGCTGCTCTCGCCCGCCGCGTAGAGCATTTCCTGAAGGTTGGTCAACTGATTGTTCAGTTGGGTAGTGTCCTTGGCGGCGTCGGCGCGCTTGAGCCCACCAGTATCGTCCGGACTGATGTCCGAAAGCCGTATCTTCTTGCCGGTATCGACCCTATGGGCAAGCGCCATGACCCTCCTCCGTCGGAAAGCCGCTCAGTGCAGGCAGAACTCGTTCTCTTCCGGGTCAGCCATCACGGTCCAGGACTCGGGGCCCTCGGCGTAGTCGCGCACCTTCCGCGCTCCCAGGGCTATCAGCCGCGCTGCTTCCGCCGCTACCCGCTTCCGACCCTCCTCCGGCCCGACCCGCCGTCTGTCGGAGACGTTGAGATCCAGATGGACCCGATTTTTCACCACCTTGCCTTCGGGGACGCGCTGGAAATAGATCCGTGGGCCACCGCCATCCAGATCGACAATGGCGCTCGCCTGGCTCACCCGATGGGCCAATCCAATGGTTGCCAGAAAGCTAGGCCAATCGGCGAAACCTTCCGGCGGCGGCTGGACGATGTAGCCCAGGGCGGCGGCCCAGAACTGAGAAAGGGCATCGGGATCGGCGCAGTCAAAGACGACTTGAAACTGGGTGGCCATGCTGGTCCCTCTCTCGTGCGGCACGTAGTCAGGCGGAATGGAGGCGGTGATCCCTAGGGTAGACCAGACGCGGAGTTGCCGCAAGCCGGTTTCCCGGAAACCCGGCGAGGATCGGACGGATCGGCCCGATCGGTCCGATCCTCGAAGGCACTGTGATCGCGCACCTGGGGAGCCCAATAGGGACCCGGACCTGACAACCCCCGCGTTTCGGTTTGTCATCAATCCGTCATGGACGGGTGCTACCCTGGGGAGGAGTGGTTGAGTGGTCGGAGATCCGGCACGCCCGTTGAGTGAACGCGCGGGCAATACGGGAAGGAGTGTACCGTGCATGTGCTAGTAGTGGAGGATGACCGCGCCCTGGCTGATCTCTTGCGGCGCGGTCTCACCCAGGAATATTACACCGTGGACGTGGCCCACGATGGCCCTGGCGGCCTCGAGCGGGCCGAGAGCGGCGCCTATGACGTGATGGTATTGGACGTGATGTTGCCCGGGATGGACGGCCTACAAATCGCGCGCCGCCTCCGGGCGGACGGAAACAATCTGCCCATTCTCATGTTGACGGCACGCGACGCCTTGCATGATAAGCTGGGCGGTTTTAGCGCCGGAGCGGATGACTATCTGGCCAAGCCCTTCGCCTTCGAGGAATTGTTGGCCCGGCTCCGCGCCTGTACTCGGCGGGGTTCCCCTCAGGTGGACCAGGACCGCCTGGTGGCTGGGGATCTGGTGCTGGATCGGCGGGCCCATGAAGTGACACGGGCGGGGCAGACTCTCGATCTCACGCCAAAGGAATTCGCGCTCCTGGAATACCTGATGCGCCATCCGGGCCAGGTGCTGAGCCGGACCTTGATCTTAGAGCGGGTGTGGGACTACAGCTTCGATTCCCTGGCCAACGTGGTGGACGCCACCATTCGCCGCCTGCGCAAGGTGGTGGATGAAGGTTTCTCCTACGCGTTGATCCATACGGTTCGCGGCGTGGGCTACAAGCTCAAGGTGCCGGATTCGCGGGAAGGGAACGACCATGTGGCTATTGGCGCCGGGCTCCAGGCCGCGCGCTGACCCGACGGCGGCGACGCTGCGGAAGGTGGGGTGGCGGCTGGCCCTCCTTACGGTCGGCCTCCTCTGTTTGCTCGTCGTGGCCCTGGGCAGCGTGGTCTATGGGATTACCCGCCAGAGTCAATTGCAGTCGCTCGAGAACACCTTGAAGGCGAAGGCGCAGCATGCGCCGATTATCGACTTGATGATTCGGAGCGGCCAGCAAAGCCAGGTCTATATTCCCGGGCGGGGCACCCCCGATCTGAATGGGGTCTTCTATACGGTTATCGACGCGCAGCTGAACGTGCTGGGCGAAAGTGGCCCCTTTAATCCGCCGCTGGTCGACCAGAACGCGGCTCGTTCCGAGGCGAACGGGGCTGACCCGACTTTCACCCAGCAAACGCGCGATGGCCAGAATTACCTCACCTACAGCTATGCCATCTATAGTCCCGATGAATCCCAGGTGGTGTACGTGGTACAGGCCAGCATTTCCGAAAGCCAGTTAGAGGCGGATCTTGCTGGACTCCTCCGCGGTCTGATCATCGTGGGGGCGATCGGCCTGGTCGCCGCGGGGGGGATTAGCAGCGTCCTGGTCCGCGGAGCCCTGGCGCCGGTGCGGGCCTCGTGGCGGCGGCAGCGCGATTTTGTCGCCGATGCCGCTCATGAACTGCGCACGCCGCTGGCTATTGTCCGGACCGGCGCCGAATTGGCGCTCAGCGGCGGCTCTTCCCTGGACCAACAGCAGGCACTGGAGCAAACCCTGGTGCAGACCACCCATCTCACCCGCCTGGTCGATTCGCTGTCCCTGCTGGCGCGGGCCGACAGCGGAGTGCTGACCATGGAGCGCGGAGCCCTCGATCTCTCGGCGGTGGCCCGCGAGATCGTGGACGGGATGGAAATCCTGGCCGAGGACGGGGATCAACGCCTCACCCTTACGGCCCCGGAGCCCTTGCCGATCCAGGGCGATCCCAGCCGCTTGCGCCAGGTGCTGGTCATTCTCCTCGATAATGCCCTGAAGTATACGCCCGCCGGCGGCACTATCGTGGTCATGACGGAGCGGACCGGTGGGAAGGCTCGGCTCACCGTAACGGACAGTGGTCCAGGCATCCCTCCCGATCAGTTGCCGCGTATTTTCGATCGCTTTTACCAAGCGGACGCATCGCGAACCGGGCGGGGCATGGGCCTGGGTCTGGCGATCGCCCGGACCTTCGTGGAGGCGCATGGTGGACGGATAGCCGCCGGCAATACGCCGGCCGGCGGGGCCCGGTTTACGGTCACCCTTCCCATTTCCACCTGAGATTCTCTGTCATCGAATTGTCAGAAATCGGTCATGCGGCGGTCATTAACCACTCGTATGCTTAAAGAGTGCCGCCGTGGACGCGGCCTTCGCACCGTCCCTTCCACGGCGACACAAACGCTTCAAGCGAATAGCGCGAGATCGTCGCGCGGGGTTAGCCAATCATGGAGGAGGATCTATTATGAAACGTTTCGCGGGCGTGGTCACGGCGGTCACGCTGGTGGCGGCAGGGGCTCTGGGCGAGCATGCCCTCGGTTCCTCCGGGAATCAATCGGTCTTGGCGGATGCGACGAAAGCACCAACCACCGCGTCCTCGGCTACCGCGGCCTCGTCCTATGACGCGCTCACCGAGCATGCGTTCTCGGTGGCCAGCCCATCGGTGGTCTATGTCAACAACGTAGGAGTCGGCTCTGGTTCGGGCGTCATTTACGACTCGACCGGGGACATCGTGACCAATGCCCATGTGGTGGCGAACGGCACCAAATTCCGGGTCACCCTGAACAACGGCAAGGTGTACCCGGCGACCGTGGTCGGCACCGACACCTCGGACGACCTGGCGGTCATTCACATCAAGGCGAGCGGCCTGCCGGCCGCCCACTTCGCGGGCGCCAATGGCTTCACGGTAGCCCAGACCGTATTGGCGATTGGCAATCCGCTGGATCTCCAGCAGAGCGTCACCTCCGGCCTGATCAGTGCCGTCAACCGGACCGTGCAGGAAGCGAACGGCGCCTACCTGCCCAACGCCCTGCAGACCTCGGCCCCGATCAATCCCGGAAATTCGGGCGGGGCGCTGGTCAACCTGAGCGGCACCGTGGTTGGCATCCCTACCCTGGAGGCCACGGACCCGCAAAACAATAACGGCGGAGCCGCGCAGGGAATCGGGTTCGCCGTCCCCAGCATCCGCGTCACCTACATCGCGCATCAGATCATCACGACCGGCCATGTGGCGCACACCGGACGCTCCTATCTAGGAATCGGGGTGGGGAGCACCAGCCAGGGGAACGGCTCGATCTACGGCTTCGGCGCTGTGCAAACTCCGATTTCCGGGGCGTTGGTCAGCAGCGTGGCAAGCGGCAGCCCAGCGGCGCAGGCAGGTCTCCAGCAAGGTGACGTGATCACCGCCGCCAATGGACGCACGGTGTCCAATGGTGACGATCTGCTGGTGGCCCTGGCCAACAGCAAGCCCGGCTCGACCATGTCCCTGACCGTGAATCGGAATGGGAGCAATGTCACCGTCTCCGTCCATCTCGGGGAACTGCCCGCCAACCAAGGCTAAACCCCATCGCAATACATATGAGGCCCGCTGGATGCGTCCAGCGGGCCTCTTCTCGATTTGGCCCTTTTTAGCATTACCCTGCCGTTTGGCACTGGAGGTGCGTGCCTCCATAACTGGCTCGTTGGTGGCGGGTCCGGCTTAGCCACCGCCATCGAACGGGAGGTTGATGGGTTTGGCGGCTTCCTTGTAGGGGCGCGGGTTCTCCAGGCCCGCTTGAGCGATCAACCACCGGCCACCGTCACGCGACCCTGGTGACAATCCGTGGCCGAAATTAGCGGGCCTGGAGACCCGCGCCCCAATTTTGCCCTCGACCACGGACGCGAGGCCCGTATGGTCTCTTTGGGTGATGTGCCAAATTGCGGATGCAGTATGCTTGTGACCATGAAGACCGTTGCCAAGCCTGGAAGTCGATGACATGTCGAAGGCCGATCCACCGCCCGGCGCCCGTGTCACCTACAGCCGGCAGTTCCGCCGGTGCAATAAGGCGGACTGCTCCACGTGCCGCCAGGACACGCCGGGCCACGGACCCTACTGGTTTGCTTTTTGGCGCCAGGATGGGCGCCAATACTCGCGCTACCTCGGCAAGCAGCAGCCGCCGGACCTCGCGCCCCAGAGCCCGACGCCTGCTCCGGCTTCCTCCCAGCTCCGAGTGCGGACGCTGGGTGATTTCGTGGTCTGGCGCGGCGCCGACCCGGTGCCGGCTGATGGCTGGTCCCAGCGAAAAGTAGCACTGCTCTTCAAGTGCCTGCTGAGCACTCCCGGCCACAAACTGCATCGGGAGCAATTGCTCGACCTACTCTGGCCCAATGCCAACCAGGATAGAGGCCCCAAGCTGCTCCGCCAAACGCTCTATCGGCTGCGGCAGTTGCTTGGCCGGCCAGACTCACGCCAGGAATATGTACGTCTGGAGGGCGACCTGGTGGTCCTGGCGCCCATGCCCGAAGGCTCGGCGCCCGTGGACTGGCTTGACGCCCTCGTCTTCGAGCGCGCCGCCACCGCTGCCCTGGCCGGCGCCGATGCCGTGGCGACCCGCTCGGCCCTGGCGCTCTATGCGGGAGACTTCCTGCCCGACGAGCGCTATGAGGAGTGGGCTGTCCGCAGACGCGAGGTCCTACGCGAACAGTATCGCGCGTTGCTGCTGCATCTGGCGGATCTGCGCGAGCGACAGGGAGGGAACGAGGAGGCCATGCGCTGCTTGCGTACGTTGCTGGCCTCCGATCCATGTCATGAAGACGCCGCGCGCGCGCTCATGCGCTTGCAGGCAGAGGCCGGCAGGCATGTCGACGCCCTACGCACCTACCAGCAACTCGCCCAATCCTTAAGGCGGGATCTGGATCTGGCGCCGGACAACGAGACGACAGCCCGGTACGACCAGGTGAGGGCCGACCGGCAGGCAGCCGTGAGGCAGCGGACTAACCTCCCAACCCCGCTCACCAGCTTCTTGGGACGCGAGAAAGAACTGGCTGCCCTGGCTGAAGCGCTCCTGGAGGGCCTGGCGGGCGACCGATGGCTGGAAGGGAACCAGCCGCCAGCGGCCAGCGGCCTCAAACGGTTAATCACAATCACCGGATCGGGCGGCTGTGGGAAGACGCGGCTGGCCATTGAGGTAGGGCACGAGGTGCATAGTCACTATGCCGATGGCTTGTGGTTGATTGAACTTGCCTCGCTTCCGCCGGGACAGGCTGCCGATCCGGAACTGATCGCGCGGCAGGCCTGTGCCACGCTTGGGGTGCGGCCTTCGTCGGACCAGTCTCCGCTCGCTGGTTTGGGCACCATCCTGCAGCCTCGGCAGGTGCTGCTGATCCTGGATAATTGCGAGCACGTTTTGGCTAGTTGCGCCGCCTTCGCGGCGGCTCTGCTGGGTATGTGTCCCCAGGCGCGGATTCTGGCAACCAGCCGGCAGGCGCTCGGCATCTTGGGGGAAACGGTATGGCGGCTCCCGCCGCTTGCCGTCCCCCCGCCTGGGGCCGAGGTGGATCTGCCCTTGGCGGAGCTTGCGCGCCTTGCCTCGATCCGCTTGTTGGTGGAGCGCGCCCGCGCGGTTAAGTCCGGCTTTGCCTTAACCATGGACAATCGGCGCGCGATGGTCGAGGTCTGCCGTAGTCTTGACGGCATCCCCCTGGCGATCGAGTTGGCGGCCGCGAGGCTATCGTTGCTCTCGCCCAGCGAACTCGCCGCCCACCTCTCCGATCGCTTCCGGCTGTTGGTCGCCGGCAATGGCGCCGCGTTACCCCGACATCAGACCCTACACGCGGTGATCGCCTGGAGCTATCAACTGCTGGACGAAGAGGAGCAAGCCCTGCTGCGGGCCCTGTCCGTATTCGCGGGCGGCTGGACACTGGGCGCGGCGGAGCAGGTCCGCCCTCATCGGAACGCCGGGAAGAGCGGCGTGTTGGATCCGCTGGCGCGGCTGGTCGCCAAGTCGCTGGCCCAGGTGGATGACGCGGTGGAGGCTCCGGAAGGAGAGACACGATACCGGATGCTGGAAACAGTCCGGCAGTACGCCGCCGAACGACTGCGCGCGTGCGGAGAGGAGCCGGCGGCCCGCGATCGGCTCGCGCGCTGGTGCCTCACCTTGGCGGAACAGGCCGAGCCGTTGCTCAGTGGCGCCGACCAAGCTGCCTGGCTCGCGCGCCTGGAGGTGGAGCACGACAACCTGCGGGCGGCGCTGCAATGGAGTGTCAACGAGGGCGGAGATCGGCGGCTTGGGGTAAGGCTCATCTGCTGTCTGGGTCTATTTTGGCGACAGCGGGGTCATTTCCGCGAAGGGCGGCTCTGGGTGGAACGGGCGCTCGCCTCGCGGCCCGATATGGAAGCCGGCGTTCGAGCCACGGCGCTCAATCTTGGCGGCAATCTGGCCTACGCGCAGGATGATAACGCCCGTGCCCTTGCCTTGTATGAAGAGTCGCTCGCGCTGCGACGTACTTTGGGAGATCCCGCGCATATCGCGAACGCATTGTCCAATGTGGGAAACGTGGCCCTCGCGAACGGGGACTACGCGCGAGCGCGGAGCCTCTACGAGGAGGGTCTGGTCATCATGCGGGAGTTAGGAAAGGCGCGGGATTGCGCGATAAACCTCAATAACCTGGGTGTGCTGGCCGGGCTCGAGGGCGAACATGCACGGGCCTTCGCCCTCTACGAGGAATGTTGGCGGATGTGGCGGGAGATCGGTGATCCCTGGCACACCGCGGGCGCGATCAGCAACCTGGGGCGGGCGGCAAGCGACCTGGGCGACCTGGAGCGGGCCCGGGACTGGTTTCGCGAGAGCCTGAGGATTCGACGCGATCTCGGGGACCGCAAGGGCATCATACTGACCCTCCATAGCCTAAGCAATCTCGTGCATCGGCAAGGTGACGACGAGCGGGCCGCCCGGATACTGGGAGCCGCCGCGGCGCTGGGAATGGAAATTGGGGTGGGGCCGCCCTCGCGCGACCAAGCAGAGCATGACCACATGGTAGCGGCCATCCGTCAGGCGCTCGGCCCAGAGCTATTCGCCGGTAACTGGGCAGCCGGCCAGGCGATGACCTACGACCGGGCCATTGAGTGCGCGATGGGAGAGGTAGGCGGTCTTGCTTGGGTGCCGGTTATCCGGAATACTGCCGAAAATGATCAGGAGGATCACGGGAAAGAGGACGCCCCAGAAGACGCCCACGCGCTCGCGCGGGAACAATTTCGTCTCGGTGAGCGTGAGTTTGGCGAAGGCGGATTTGGGCGCCGCCCCTATAACAGATGACATGAGGCTTCTCCTAATTCTCCGTCGCGCCGGCGCGGCGGGTAAGGGCGACAAATGCGTCCTCCAGATTGGCCTGTTCCACCCGCAGTTGTTCCGCCACGATCTGGTTGCGGGCCAGGACGGAAATCACCGCGTTCAGCACGTCGCCCGTGCCGGTCACCACCACCTGCTCACCTTGATGGGTGTCGTTCGGCCTCCTCCATAAAGTGCGTGACCAGCACGATAGTGACGCCCTGGGCTCGGACGCCCTCGATCAGCGCCCAGGTGTCGCGCCGCGCCCCTGGGTCTAGACCCGTCGTGAGCTCGTCGAGCACGGCGATCCGTGGACGCCCGATCAGGGCCAGAGCGATGGACAGGCGCTGCTTCTGCCCACCGGACAGTTTCCCGAACCTGGTGTCACGCTTCTCGGCCAGCCCGAGCATATCCAGCAGGTGCTCCCAGTTCGCCGGCGCCCGGTAGAAGGAGCTATACAGCTCCAGCGCCTCGCCGACCTTGAGCTTCTCCGGCAACTTGCTCTCCTGAAGCTGAACGCCGACAAGCTGATGCAGCTCATCACGGTCGCGTTGCGGATCGAGCCCCAGTACCCGAATGCTGCCGGCATCCGGGACGCGAAGCCCCTCCACGCACTCCACGGTGGTGGTCTTCCCGGCGCCATTGGGGCCAAGGATCCCGAAGATCTCGCCCTCCTCCACGCTGAAAGAGACGTCGCGCACCGCGTCCTGGTCGCGGTAGCACTTCCGCAAGTGATTCACCTCAATAATCGGCATGTTCGCCTATCCTCCTCAAACAGCGTTGTTTCCTCGATCTAGACTACGCTGGAGGAGGGGCCCGGCACATCGACTCCTTGGCTTGGATGCGGCCGAGGTTTGGTTGAGGTGCCAATCCACCGATCGGCTCGCGGCATCCACCGATTGACGGATCCGGGATGACATGCCCATGAGCCTTTCGTGCACGAACGCCCTTTCACGCGCTTCGCACCCGTGTAGAGTAATAGGAGAGAGCTGAGTGGAGGCAAGGGGGCTGAAGTGGAAGACGCGGTGACAGTGGAGCAGGTCCGGACCGTGGCAACGCGCGTGGCGGCTATTCTGAATGGCGCCTCCGCCGAGCCCGTGGAAATCGACGAGTTGCTGAGCGCGGCCGATACGGCCTACTACGACGAGGACGCGCCGATCATCGACGACGCGAGCTACGATAGACTGGCTGAACTGGCGAAGGCATTGACCGGTCAGGCCCACCAGGTGTTGGGCGAGGTGAGCGGCGAGTTGGTGGCCATCCCCCATGCCTACCCAACCCTGTCGCTGCAGAAAGCATATAGCGCCGAGGAGATTTACCGGTTCAAGGAATCAGCCGCCCGGACCCTGGGACTGGCGGGCGGCCCCGATGCCCTGGCCCTCTCGATCGAGCCGAAGATCGACGGTCTGACCCTGGTCCTGCAATACGCCGGCGGCCGCCTTGCCCGCGCGCTCACCCGCGGCAACGGGAAGATCGGCGAGGATGTGACCCATAACGTGCGCGGCCTGGCGGGTGTGCCCGCGGAGATACCCGAGCGGGAACGCACGCTTTATATCCGCGGTGAAGCATATCTGCCGCTCTCCCGCTTCGCCGCCCTACACGCGGCGGGCGAGGACGTCGCGACCGCCCGCAACACGGCGGCCGGCGATCTGCGCCGTAAAACCGGATCGCAATCGGCAAACGCCGGCGGTGTCAATCGGGCCCAGGCCCACGGGATCACCTTCCTGGCCTATGGTATCGAGGGTTGGGAACTGAGCGACCGCATGCCTACCCAGCCGGAGGTGGATGGCTGCCTCGCTGCCTGGGGCTTCACGGTCCCCGAGTATCGGGTGGCGAGCGAGGGACCTGGCCCCGACGAGCAGTTTGATCAGCCGACAACCGAGACCGGTCGGGCCATTGCCGATCTGTTGGATACGGTGGGAGGCGCCGATTTCGCCATGGATGGCCTGGTGCTCAAAGTCGCGAACCGCGATTGGCAACGCCGGCTCGGCGCCTCGGAGAAGACGCCCCGCTGGGCCATCGCCTACAAGCGACTGGGGATGGAGTACGAGGCGACCGTGCGGTCCGTGCAGTGGCAGGTTGGCCGGGTTGGCCAGGTAACCCCGGTCCTGATCTGTGACCCAATCGACATGGACGGGGCGCAGGTGACACACTATACGGCTCACCACGCGGCCTTCTATCGGGCTCTGGGGGCTGGCACCGGAGCCCGGATCATCGTCACCCGTGCCGGCGACGTGATCCCCAAGGTGCTCCGCCTAGCGATCGGACAGGAACCCGATCTCGATCTGCCGGTCCCCGATCATTGCCCAAGTTGTGGCACTCCGCTCCATTTGCGGAATGAGAAAGTGCTGGAGTGTCGCAACGCGGCCTGCCCGCCCAAGCTGCGCAAGGCCCTGGATCACTATGCCGCTCGGGACAACATGGACATCGAGGGTCTGGGCCCGGAAGTGATCGAGGCGCTGGTTAGCGGCGGTCATATCCACTCACCAGTCGATCTCTACCGGCTGACCGCGGACGATCTAGCGGTCGTGCCCCTGGCCAACGGGCAGTTGTACGGCGCCGTTCGGGCGGCCAAGCTGGTGGCCGGAATCGAGAACTCGCGCGGGAAACCGTTCAGCACCCTTCTGCACGCCCTGGGGGCGCCCGGCGTGGGATACCCGGAGTGTAGGGCGGTTGCCCAGCAATTCAGTCTGGCCGAGCTGCTGGCCCTCTCCGCCGAGCCCGCCGGCACGCTACAGGCCGCCTTGACCGCCTTGCACGGCATCGGCCCCGCCACCGCCGACGCCTTCGCGACCTATCTGGCGGAGAACGCGTCCTGGATCAGCGCCCTCGCGGAGGTTGGGGTCCAGGTGGAACGCGAGCAGCTTCCCCAGGCGGCGGACGGACCGCTGACCGGCAAAACCTTCGTGGTGACCGGTTCCCTGGAGATGGGCAGCCGCGAGGACGTGGAGGCGTGGATTCGCGGGCATGGCGGGACGGTCTCCAGCGGGGTCAGCGGCCAAACCAGCTATCTGGTGGCGGGCGTGAAACCAGGCGGCAGCAAGGTGAAAGCGGCGGCCAAGCACGGGGTGCCGACCCTGGGCGAGCCGGAGCTGCGCGCCTTGGTGGAGGGTGGATCGCCTATGGGAGCACCGGCCGCGGGCGGGTAGCGCGGAGAAGCACCCCTCCGTGCTCAAGCTCCTGCCTGACCCTCCGCACGCTCGCCGGCCCATTGGCATCAAAGAGGTATTCGAGCAGGGCGCGGTTGGCCAGCAGATGGGCCCGAGCACAGAGTGCCAGGTACGGGCCCTGGGCCGTTTCATCCGCCACCTCGGTGACCAGGCTGGCGGTGGTCACCTGGGGATACCGGCCTGGGAAACTGGCGTTGCCCTCGTTCCCGCTTCCCGGCTCGTATCGGCTGTGGTGAAGCAGCACTCCTCGTTCGTAGGGCGCGGGGAACCGCTCGGGAAGCCGGTCGTTGAGATAGGTCCTATAGTGGCCCGCGTGCTGCTCGTTCCACCGGGCGATCTCCGGGTCATTCGCGAGCGTATCCACCAAACATTCGCCGATGCGCGCGGCCGCCGCCCGGTGTTGGGGAGTGTCCGCCGTAGGCAAATAGGCGTAGATGAGGGCCTGGGGAATCCAGAAGGCGCGGAACCACGGATTGGCGTGGCCGGAAAAGGGCTGTTCCCAGGCATGCGACGGGAAGCCATGGTTGTCGCAGAAGATGTCGGGCGCCCAGCGGCGCCAGAGCATGGGCAGGGCCAGCGCCTCGGAGTGGGGCGTGATTGGGTCTTGGTAGGCGGCGGCGAACTCCAGGCCGGCCGCATTGTAGCGGGCGGGATGGTGCATCCAGGTCGGATGTTCGGCCGTCAACTCGTCATCGAACGCCATCCCGTCGGCATTTTCCCCTGGCAGGAAGATGACGTTCACCCGCTGGAGAAAGTGGACCCATTGTTCATCGCCGGCCAGCAACTCGGCCAGACGAAGCATGGCGCTGGTACTGGCCGGTTCGTTGGCATGGTGCCGCCCATTCAGGAGCAAGGAGCATTTCCACCCGCCGAGCTTTGCCCGCGACCACCAGCCGCCCAGCCTCGGTACGGTTACCTCCATGGCCCACAGCGGCCGGCCGCCCGCTGAATGACCGGCCACGAAGGCATGCACGCTGGGCAAGACGCCCAGGCGCCCGATCTGGCGGTTCACCTCGTTCAGGGTCAGCACCCGATCCCAGGGAATCGGGCCAGCCAGTTCTTCCCGCGCACCGGTCAGGCCGGCCCGCGCCTCCTTGGGATCCGGAGTCTCTCGCCGCGTGAGGGGCGCGGATGGCCCGTTGACCGCCGCAATCGCTAGCCTGCTCGGTATGCTGGGCGCGCACTCCACCCCCGCGGCACGGAGATCGCCCAGTGCTTCTAGCAAAGCCCTGGCCCGCGTAACGTCGTCGGTGGGCCCGTCCAGAGCCAGTACCACGACGGGCGCCGATCGGACCGATCGGTCCGATTTCGCCCCAAACTCCAGGCCAACGATCCGGGCGCTCACCTCGCGCGCCGGGCGGAGCGCGAGGGTTCCTCCTGCCTCGCCGCACTGCCAACAGAGCGCGGCGGGCGGATCCGGCGCTCGGAGGAGCACCTGTATCTTCCCGGCCATGCCATCGCGCCGATGCACGCGGGGAACGATGCGACCGGGGGCGGTCCATCGGCGCGCGTCGCGCCTGGCCCGCGACTCATTGCCTGATACCAACCATGGCGGGACATAGGGTTGCGGATCCGTCTCGGTCATCAGGGCGGTACAGAAGTCGAGGAGCATGAAATACAGGTCTTCGTGCAGGGCCTCAAGAGGGCTGTTCCGCTCCTCGCGGACTCCCAGCGGCCCATCCTCCTCGCTCAGCCAGATGTCGATTGCCAGCTCGCCAAAAAAGGGCTGCCGATCCCGGCGAGAGCGCGGCCCGGCATACTGGCGAACGGCATCGGCGAGTTGGGGCAGGATCGTGGTCTGAAGCCAGTCCCACGCCCGTTCAGGATCGGGCGCCAGAAGATGATCGACCAGTACCCCCGCTCCGGTAGTCAGGCGGAGACATCCGCTCGGCGGCGAGACGCTGCCCCAGGCGGGGAAGCCGGGAAGATATGGACGGGTCGTGGTGACCACCTCGAAGTGATCGCGCAGCAGTACCAGCCCCTCCGAATCGATCGCCTCCACCTCGTAGGTCCAGGGAAGATTCTCCACCAGATCCAGGCGAATGGATTCCGGCGTCAGGTTCAGGCGATTGGCCAGCATCTCGTCGACCGGGAACAGATCCTGGAGCCAGCGGATCGGCAGTTCGATGGCCGGCGTTTGGAACGCGAGTGGCCGCACCCGTACCACGAGCGCGGCCACCGGCAACGCGTATAGGCTCGGCACAATCTCCTCTAGCAGCCACGCCCGACCCTGATGATAGCTGGGCAGGACTCGCACCTGATTGCCGCTAGCGGAGAGGCCGGCGGATCGCGCCTCGGCGAGGATCTCCTGGCGTATCGCCTCTCGCCGGCCTTGCGACTCGCTGAGCCTGAGGTCCAGATGCCAATCCGAGGCCCCGGGTGGGAGGGCGGAGAGTGCGGGGAAAACCTCCGCGCGAAGAAGCCGCCACGCTTCTTCCACCTCCCAGGCAAGAGTTTGGCTCTGGTCGATCCAGATGTCCGATCGAGCAACCCCGACCGTAATCGAGACCGGCCGAGCCGGGGCGACACCCTCTACCCAGGCACGGACACAGCCGGCGACTGCCTCCGACGAGGCCACCGAACCCTCTGGAATGTCCAGGCTCAGCGCCAACGGCGCCGCTGGGAGGCTCGCGAGCAGTGATGGGAGGGCCTGGACCGCGGGGAGGATCGCGCAGGGGGCGGCAGCTGGATCGGCCAGGGCGAGAAGACGCGACAGGCCCTGCTCCGCGGCGGCCAGGGTGGGCCGCTCCTCCGGCGTCCAGACATCAAGCTCCAACAGCGCCGCCAGGGCCGCCACTCGGCCATCCGCGTCGCCCTGGACCACGAGCTGCTGCTGTCCATTCGAGGCGGTCCGAAGAGAGATTGAGCCCCCGGAATCCTGGTCATCAGGGTTGGAAAGCGGCTGGATCAGGATTGGAATCAGGTTGCCGGCACGCCCGTCATGGTCGTTCGCGGCGATCACGAAGGGCAGAATCAAGCCCAGCGACTCCAGCCCCAGGCGCGCGGCCAGATGGATCACCAGGATCGCCTCGGCCTGGGAGAGATCGGACGGAAGGACCAGCCGGGCACGCGGGGAATCCGGGAGCATATCGCCATCCGTATCCACCGCCAGACCGGCGGGGCCAAACAGGTCCGCCAGGGAGCGGAGCGGGGGATAGGGCTGGTCCGGAATCGCGGGCGTGCCTGGACGGCTCCCGCGGCGCACCCGCACCGCTTCGATCCCGGACGGGGGATCGTTCACCGGCGCGGCATCCGCCAGGCTATCGGTCGCCAGGGCCAGGGCTGCCGCTTGCAGCCCTTCGGCATCCGTCCCTCCCACCAGCACCGCCGGGCCGGGATGGGAGGCGACCGCGACGATTCCCTCGCCAGGCCCGCAACCAGCAGTCAGTCCGACGAGCGATACGGGGCACTCCGCGGCCAGGGTACCTGGCCGGCCAACGAAGATGGGTATTGCACCATCGTAGGACTCGAAGCGGGCAAGCGGCAACTCCAGGCACAGGGTCTCGAAGCCAAGGCGGGCGGCCAGATGCGCGGCGGCGATCTGTTCGGGAAGCGCGGCCCGGTCTCCGAGGACCAGAGCCGCCTGAATCCTGTCGGGGAGGCTGTCCCCGTCGCGATCCATCAGCAGCCCAGCCAGCGAGAAGAGGGTGGCCAGGCGTAAGGATGATCCCGGCTTGCTACTCATGCCTTCCCGCCTCTGGCCAGTCGCGGATCGAGGGTGTCGCGGAGCCAGTCGCCCAAAATATTGATCCCCAGGGCGGTGACCATGATCGCCAGCCCAGGGAAGGTAGAGATCCACCAGGCTGAACTAAGATAGACCTGGCCATCGCTGAGCATGCCGCCCCAGGTA
>DATBTL010000287.1:0-6148 GCA_036559345.1 Chloroflexota bacterium
TCATGGAGCCACCGTTCGCCGCGCCAGGCAAGGGCCAGGGCGAACGGGTATGAGGAGGCTTGGTTCCTCCTTTCATTAGCGGGGCGCCCTCATGATACCGCTGTGCCGGGTTTCCGGCACGCAGGCGATCCGATTGCGCCGTGTCCATTCCCGTCGCTATAATCCCCCTGACTATGAGGGGAATGCCGGAAAAGTATGAGCGATTTGCTGCTCTATTCATGGGTATCCACTGCCCATGGCGCCCGAGGATAGTGGTGTGGCGATAGCATGGGAATAGGTGCGCCTCTCGACTCAGCAACCGACGTGCGCTCCGATGGACTCGTGAGCCCCGCGGCTGTGGCGCGGCGATCCCTTGATCCGGTGCTCGTCGGTTCCGGGATGATCGCGATTCTCGCCCTAGCGCTTTTTTTCCGCTTATACCATCTTGATACATTCTTGCACTGGGCCTTCGGCGATGAAATGAGCTATGGCCTGGAAGGCCAAAATGTCATCCATGGGCGATACAGCAGCCTACTTACCTACACCTGGGACGCGGCGCCCGCAACCTACGCCTATCTCCTGGCCATGGCGCAGCAGATCTTCGGCGTCAGCTTGCATACTGGCCGGATGGTCAGCGTGGTCTTCGGCACATTGACCGTCCCATTACTCGTAGCATGCGCACGCGAAATGGAAATCTCCTGGACCGGCTCGTTACTAGCGGGCGGGTTATTGGCCGTCTCGCATTGGGACGCTCACTTCAGCCGCATGGTTCTCCCAGCGGCGCCCTCTGCTTTCGCGCTGCTCTTGGCGATCTATTGCGTGATGGTCGCCTACCGGCGTGAGCGCTTGTGGACATTTGGCGTGGCGGGCATGGCGTGCGGATCTTCTCTCTATTTGTTTCACTACAATCGCGTGTTGCCACCCATCTTTCTACTGTGGTTTGTCTATCTCGCTGCTTTCCAACGCCCCTGGTTGCTCCGCAACTGGCGGGGCGTGATCGCCTTCGTTTCGATCTTCTTGGCGGTGTTGGCACCCCTTGTACGCTTCTGGCTGCACGATATTGACTGGTTCATGCAGCCGGAACATCATGTTGGGATCTTTTATAATCTGAGCTATTGGGCCGGCCAGCATCCGGGGCAATCGACTGCTATGTGGAATGTTCTCTGGCACCAGATACCGCTGGCCTTGGGGATGTTCGTGGTTAATGGCGGCCCATTTCCACCCTGGGGCGGTACGTACGCACCCGCGCTGGACCCCGTGACCGGCTGGCTGTTCTTTATCGCCTTCGCCTTCGGTCTCTCTTGTTGGCGACGCCCGTTGGTTGCACTCTTGCTGATTTGGGCTTCGCTCATCTGGTTCTTGGGCGTGGTCATGACGATAGACGCCCCCCAAATGGAACACGCGGTGGGGATGATTCCCGCTATCTTCTTGCTGATCGCGGTCCTGTGCGACACCCTTGGCTGCCGGCTGGTAACGAAGACGGGTCGCCCGCTCATCTACGCCGGTCTGGCTGCCCTGCTGGTTGTGATTTCGGGCGCTCTCAATTTCCAGGCGTATTTTGGGACCTGGGAGCCGCAACTAGCAGGAGCTAACGGCTTCACATGGCAGTTTTACGATGCGGCCCTGTATATGGGTAAGCATCAGACTCCGCATGGTACCGCGATTTATTCCTGGGGTTACCCCGATGAGTTTTTCCGCTTCCTCGCCCCGCATGCTGGTGAGTTTCCCGGCAATCCTCGGGCCTTCCGCCGGGCCAGCCTCTATATCGTCATCGCGGGCGCCACCACCACTCCCCACGCTGTCGCTCAACACATTCAAGGGGCGCGGCTGGAGCGCGTCCACGACATTGACGGCGACTTGGCATTTACCGTCGTGCTGCCTCCGCACCCTTGACGTGCCCCGTGGGACATGGCGCGGGCGCCTGCCGCCTATTCCTCCTCGATCTCGGTGATCGCCTCCGCCGGGGATGCCTTATCCTCCGCCACGGCGACGATACCAGGGAGATAGCGGTCCATCATGATCACGTTGGCGTAGATCACATGCTTGACCAGGAGGGGACTCGGCTCGACATCCTCCATGTCAATACTGGTCTTGAAGCGGATTTCGCCATCATCGAAGTCCAGTTCGAAGTTGCCGATCGGCATGCCGTAGTTGGCGCGGGTCAGGAACTCGGCCATCGCCGGACGCCGCTCCGCGGACGCGGTCACCGGGCACAGGGAGTGGAAGACCAATTGTCCATAGCGGTCATCGACCCGCGCCAGGCAACCCCAGCGCCCATTTTCGCCCTGGAACTCCATAAGCAGGGCCGTCTGGTGGGAAAGGCGGCTCGTGCTCCAGCCGTCCTCTTCCAGGAATGCGGTCACGGTCTCGAAGAGTGATCGCATACGCGCCTCCCTTTTTTCCCTGGCGTCCCTCTCCCCTCATGGAGAGCGTGAACCGCGCCGATTGGGCCCAGTATAGCACACGGTTCGCCGGGTATTTCCTCGCGCGAAGGGTGGTGCGCCTCGCATTTGGTACATGGGCACGAATGCCACCAGCGGGACGATCTTCCAGGTTGTGTCGTCGCTCGATCATGCGCTGTCCCGATCTGGGGTAGAATGCAGCGTGGGACCGCGGCGCTCGCCGCGCGTGTGAAAGGAAGGACGCGTGACCACGGGGATTCCTGGCGTTTCCGCCCGCGAGGGGCTGCTGCGCGCCTATGGCGATTTGCTGCCTGTTACGGGCCGCACGCCGTTGCTTAGCCTCGGCGAGGGATACACTCCCCTGATTCGAGGCTACGCGATCGAGCAGCGAACGGGCTTGCGCCGCGTCTTCCTGAAGTTGGAGGGCTGCAACCCTACCGGCTCGTTCAAGGACCGCGGCATGGTCCTGGCGGTGGCCAAGGCCGCCGAGGAGGGCGCTCAGGCGGTGATCTGCGCCTCCACCGGGAATACCAGCGCCTCCGCCGCCGCTTATGCCGCGCGGGCCGGGCTGCGGGCCCTGGTGGTGGTGCCGTCCGGATACGTGGCGGCCGGGAAGCTGGCCCAGGCGCTGGCCTATGGCGCTCGCATTGCGTCGATCGGGGGGAACTTTGATCAGGCCCTGGCCGTGGTGCGGGAGTTGGCGGCCACCGGCGCGGCTACTCTGGTCAACCACATTAATCCGCACCGGATCGAAGGGCAGCAGACCGGCGCCTGGGAAATCTGCGACGCTTTGGGCGACGCTCCCGCCTACGTGTGCCTGCCCATGGGCAACGCCGGGAATATCACCGCCTACTGGAAGGGATTCCGCCGCTACCGCGAGCTGGGGCGGATTACCGCCTTGCCCCGGATGATGGGCTTCCAGGCGGAGGGAGCGGCGGCCGTGGTGCTGGATCGGATGATCGAGGAGCCGACCACCGCCGCGACCGCGATCCGGATCGGTAATCCGGCCAGTCGCGCGGCGGCTATCGCGGCCCGAGTGGAATCAGGCGGCCAGTTCGCCACGGTAAGCGAGGAGGAAATCCGTGCTGCCTATCAGTTCCTCGCCGCCCAGGAAGGGGTGTTTGTGGAACCGGCGTCGGCGGCCGGCGTGGCTGGGCTGTTCAAGCTGGCGGCGGCGGGTGGGTTGGAAAGCGACGGCGCGGTTGTATGCATTCTGACCGGCAACGGGCTCAAGGATCCTGAGTATGCCTTGAGCCTGATGGCTGAACTACCCGCTATCCCCGCCACCATCGCGGCCGTGGCGGCGGCGGCCGGGCTGGACGTACCCGCGTAACCGCATGGGTAGACGGGCGGATCTGGCCGCATGGCAACCGCTCAGGGGAGCGCGGCGACTCTCAGGCCGCACGGCGGGAGTTGCCGTCATGGATGGGACGGGCCATAATCACACGGGCGGCCCGCGGCTCGGGCCACCAACGGTGGCGGTGGAGTCCGTGGCGCCGGGAGCGCCTGAAGGAGCATGAAGAATGAAGATGGCTATCCTTACCGGGGGCGGCGATGTCCCTGGACTGAATCCCGCCATAAAGGCGGCGGTGAACCGCATTACCGGTGCCGGGATCGAGATGATTGGCATTCGCCGGGGTTGGGGCGGTTTGCTCAATTACAATCCTGACAAGCACGAGCCTCAATTGGAGTGGGTACGCCCCCTCACCCCGCAAGACGTGCGGACGATCGACCGCTTCGGCGGCACGTTCCTCCATAGTTCGCGCACCAATCCCGGCAAGGTGCCCGAGAATCGGCTGCCCGACTTCCTGCGGGGGAAATATGCCTTCTCCCCCAAGGGGATCGCCGATTGTACCGACCATGTCCTGCGAGTCCTGGATCATCTGGAGGTCGGGGCTCTTCTGGCGATTGGCGGCGATGATACGCTCAGCTATGCCCTGCGCCTGCATCAGGAGAAGTTCCCCGTGGTTGGGATTCCCAAGACCATGGATAACGATGTGTTTGGGACCGATTATTGCATCGGCTTCTCTACCGCGGTCAGCCGTAGCATTGCCTTCGTGAACGATCTCCGGACCCCTACCGGCTCGCACGAACGGATCGCCGTGGTGGAGCTGTTCGGCCGCAACTCCGGCGAGACCGCGCTTATCTCCAGCTACCTGGGCGACGTGGATCGCACGGCGATCCCCGAAGTCCCCTTTGACCCCGAGCGGCTGGCCGCCCTGGTCATGGAGGACAAGCGCCGTAACCCCAGCAATTATGCGATCATCGCCGTCTCCGAGGGCGCTACCATGCTTGGCGGCGATATCTACCAGACAGGCCCCGAGGACGCCTACGGACACCGGAAGTTGGGCGGGATCGGGCAGGCGACCGGCGAGGCAATCAAGGCCCTGACCGGCGAGGAGATCGTGCACCAGCAACTCGGCTATCTGATGCGCTCGGGGCCGCCGGACGCCCTGGACCGGATGGTGGCGATAAGCTACGCCAATCTGGCTGCCGAGTTGGCCTTGCGTAAGGAAACGGGCCAGATGGTGGCGCTGCGCGAAGGGGTGTATACCACTGTTTCCCTCGATCTGATCGGCACTGGGGTGCGCCGTGTGGATGTTGATCAGTTATACGACACGGAAACCTACCGCCCCAAGGTGGCGCATCTGGTCAACAAGCCGATGTTCCTCTACTAAATGCATGCCGACGCGCCGTTCCTGGCCTTGCTGACCGCGCTCCCCGCGGGGGCGATTCCCCAGACGGCGCGTGGTGCATGGCACCGCCAGGGCGCTCTCCAGCCCCGTGACCTCTTTGAGTGGTCCCCAGAGGCGCTGGCCGAGGCGTTGGGGGTTCCGGAGTCGGATCTGGAGGTGCTCCTGGCGCTGCGGGCCCGCCTGCCGGAAGCCAGGGCGTTGGTCGCTCGCCTGGCGGCCGAGGGCGTGGTGGCGGTGACCGCCAGAGAGCGAGCCTATCCGCGGAATCTCCGGGAGGCCTTGGGGGCCCAGGCGCCGCCCTTGCTGTGGCTGGCCGGCTCCCGCGAGCCGCTCTTGCGGGGACCGGTGGCCGTCGTGGGCGAACGGGACGCGCCCGCGGATGCGGTGGAGCTAGCCCGTGAGGTAGCGATGGTTCTGACGCGCGAGGGGCGCTCGGTGCTGGCTGGGGTAGCTACCGCCTTCGAGCGATCACTGCTGCAGGCGACCCTGAGCGAGCCTGGGGGCACCGCCGTGGCCGTGGCGCATTATGGGATCGCCCGCGCCCTGCCCAATCTCCGCCTCTGGCGGCAGGCGATGCGGGAGGGCCGGCTGCTCCTGCTGAGCCATACCCATCCGGAAGCGGCCTGGGAGCCGAGGCTGGAGGAGATTGGGGGTGCGGTCCTGGCGGGGCTGGCCGAGCGGATGGTATTGGTGGGCGGTGGCGAACCGGGTGCCGCCGATCGCGGCGCCTGGCAGGCGCTGCGCCTGGGCCGTCCGCTGTTCGTCCGCTCGGGAGACGACCAGGCAACCGCCGCGTTATTGGCCGGTGGCGCGCATATTCTGGTTGAGCCGGTGCGCGTCGATCTGCTGCTGCTCGGGAATCCGGCGGGCCAGATGGGCACCCGCGAGGCACGGTTCGACGAGGTGCCAGAGGCGTCGCCAACTCCCCGGCGAGGCGCCGCGAAAAGCGGCGATGGTTCCAATTCGTTCTCCCCCAGTGGGGACATGAGTGGGATCGAGTCAACTACCAGCACGCCGGGGGAGAAACTGGAGGCGAATCTTTTGCGATGCTTGACCCAAAATCGGCGACCG
>DATBTL010000288.1:0-4344 GCA_036559345.1 Chloroflexota bacterium
TACGTGCCTCGCGGTCCTCATCGTCCGGGCCGCCAGCCACCCCAACCGTCGACTCGCGCCTGATATTGCACCCTCAGCATGTACCACTCAGCGGCAACGTCGGCGGCCTGGCGCTCCGGGGCAGCCTCTATCCCGGCTATCCGGGACCGAACTCCCTGCGCGTCACGCCGGCGGCGGGCGCCGTCGCGCCCGGCTCTTATCTGAATCTGGTGGCCGTGATGCCGGGCATGGGGATGGTTCCGGTCAAGGGCCGCCTGTCGGCGGCACATGGCGCCTACAACGGGAAGATCTCTCTGCCGATGTTCGGAAACTACCTGGCAACCGTTATGCTGGTGAGCGGAAATCACCGCTTGCCCGGAACCATCTATCTCAGCCTCCCCCTGACGGTCGGCCGGTGATCTGGAGGCCGGCCAGACTGTACCGCGTCGAAAAATCGTTCACCACCGAGAAGGAGGCCGCGGACGCGCCTGTCGGGTGTCACCGATCGGTCGATCCTGACCGCCGTGCCGGCTCCCTGGCGCCGCGTGACGGCCAGCGGCGCCATCACGACGGTCGCGATGGCACACTCCGCTGCCACCAGGCCAACCGAGGAAGAGCCATGCGTACCGGAGCGCCGGACTCGAGCGTGTATGAGTAAACTGGAAAGGCGGACATACCACGCCCTGTCCCTTGTCGATCGAGGGCGGGGTGGCTGCATGGGGAGTCGTGCATGGTGACGGATGACGATCTGAAGATCCTGGAAGAGTTGGCCGCGCGGGCGGGCGGGCACTGGCGTGTCTGCGACGATGTGCTGGAATGCGGAACGGCCGGCGCCTTCCATTTGCTGCTGGAGCAGCCGGACGGCACGACGCGGGTCGTGGCCGCGTCCCTGGATGTTCTGGACGAGGATCGAGCCTTCATGGTCTACCTGGCGGCCGCCGCCAACCTGGCCCCGCGCCTGGCGGCCGAGCTACGGGAATCGCGGGCGAGGCCGGCGCGGGATGGGGCGCCAATGTAAGGCGGGCTTATGATGAATTCCTCGCCTCTATGCGCGCGAACAGGCTACTCTAAGTCATAGTGGGATCCAGGCGTGGTTCCCCGTGTGGGGGATTGCGCGGGGCGGGTGCGCGGGGTATGGTGCCCATCAGGGCGGCTTACCCTGGCCGACAGGAGAGTGCCATGCAAACAATCGAGGCCCACTACACCCTGGCTCGCGTGGCGCGATTGTTTTCCGACCGGCCGGTGGTTACGGAGGCCGGCATCTTTTCGCCTCGGGTGATCGCGTCCAGCCTGTATGACGCCAGTTGGCTGTTGCAAGCCAGCCTTGAGGCGGATGACGGCACCGCCTGTACTGGCAGCGCCTCCACGCTGGCTCAGGCAGTATCCCTCCTGGAGGCAGTAGCGGCCCAGACCAGCCAGGGGAGCTTATTGAAGCTGTATCTGGATGCCTGTTACGCGCTCAGCGCGGGCGAGGATAACACCGTTTTGCAGCTTGGCACCCGGATCGCGGTCGCCCTCGAGGCTCCGGACATCGATTCGCTGGCTCTCCAGCTGCTGCGCCAAATTACCGGTGACGCGCTCCGCCACATACCACAGGCGAGCGTGACCCAGGCCATGGCCCGGATCGCGCAAGCGGCCGCGCATCAGCGCCGGTTAGAGGATGCGCTGGCCGGATGGCCCGCCGCCCTGGAGATTCTTCAGCAGGCGGCGATCGGCCGCGATGATCTCTCCCAGGAGACGGAGAGGCTGGAGATGGAGACGCTCTTGATCGTCCTGGAGGTGGCTTGCAGGCATGCGGGCGTCCATCAGACCCTGCTCACCAAGGCGCTGTCCGCCGGGAGAGATCGGGATGGCGGGACCGGGGCCCGTTGGGCGCTCCTGGCCGGGGCCGAGTTGCCTCTGGAGCCGGGGGCGAAGCTCTCGACCGAGGATGATCGGAATCTCAAGGCGGCGCTCACCGCCTTTTTCTCGGGAGAGCGGCAACGGGCCTGGCCGCCAATCGGCGCCGTGCTGGCCGGCCAGGCCTGGCGGAGCCGGTTCCATGAGGCGCTGTTGGAGGCTATCGAGCATCTTCCGGTTCCTGGATTGCGGATCAGTTTGCTCGGCGCGGCGGTGGCGGCCTTGAACGGCCAGGAGCCGCCCGCTACCCGCCTTCTCGTCTTGAATGCTTGGTTAACCGAGGAGTTACCCACGGAATGGCACGGGCGGGTGGCGATGCTGCGCCAGCCCATCCGGCGCGCGATCCCCGCCGCCTGAGACCCGGCTAACCCGGGGCTCGCCCGCGCCGTGACGGGAATCAATCCACGGGAGAGGAAATGGAATCAATGGGAAAGCATATTAGCCCCGCCGATCCGCAGCGCCTCACCACGGTCCTGGCGGGAAGCGAGCCGGTGCTCGTGGACTTCTGGGCCCCTTGGTGCAAGCCGTGCCTGCTCCTCGAACGATCTCTCGATGAACTGGGGATCGTCTACGAGGGGAAGCTCACCATGGTGAAGGTTAATTTGGAAGACCACCCGGATGTCGCCGGGAGCTATGGAGTGTCGAGCCTTCCCACGCTCCTCTTTTTCAAGGGCGGCCAGGAAGTGTACCGGGCGATTGGCGCCCTCCCCAAGACCAAGATCGACACGGTCATTCAGAAGGTGATCGCGGCGGCATAGGCTTTATGGGTCGCCCAGCGGCAGCGTATGGAGGGACGTATACCGCGACCCCCCGGGCCCCAATATGCTGCTGATCAGGTGAACCTCGCGGACCGGGAAGACCGTGGGCGCCGGTGGCGGCAGCGCCAGCCACCGGCGGCCCAAATCGGCCCGCGCGGTGGGACTGGTTGTCTCGCGGACGCGCCCCAAGGTGAGATGTGGCGAGAACCGCTCGCCCGGTTCCGCCAACCGTGCCGCCACCAGGGCGGTCAGAATCGCGTGTTGGAGTAAGGTCAGGGCGGAAGTCTCGCCTGCCAACCCGATCCAGAGCACCCGTGCCCTTGCCGGTGAGGGGAAGCAGCCGTGGCCGGCGACGGTCAAGGAGAAGGGCCGCGCATCCGCGCAGGCGGCGCCGACCGCCTCGGCGATCTCGCCCACCTGTTCGGGTGGCCGTTCGCCCAAAAAGACCAGCGTCAGATGCAATCCCTCCGCGCGCGCCCACCGTACATCCGCGGTTGTGCCTCGTACGGGAGCCGCGGAGGCGATCAAGCCCAGCCGTATCGGCTCGGGTAGGCTGATCGCCAGGAAGAGGCGGAGAGTTGGCTGGCCGCTCATCTCTTAAATGTAGCTGGTCACGCCCGGGTATCGTATCCCGTTGCCTCCCGCGTTGTAAGGAATCCGTAAGGCTTCCTTAAGCGCGGCGTAACCCCTGCCGTCCAATATGGATGCCATGGGTGGTCACGCTCGCCACGCTAGCACGAGAGGAGGCGCCGCGAATATCGCACTATCCGGGCTCAAAACACTATCGACTGCTTGTTCGCATCGTCGCGACTCAGTGCTCAATTGAAGGGAAGGTCTCCTATGTCGATCCTTGCACGCACCGCCGGAGCCTTGACAGTGCTCTCACTCTCGCTCGCCGTGCCGCTGAGCGGCGCTCATGCCGACTTCGGCCATGGTGACGTGGTCGGGCATGTGTACGTCGACGATAACACGGCTGGCCTGAACACGGTTGACGGGTTCAACCAGCATGGCGATGGCACGCTTACTCCCATGCTCGGTTCGCCGTTCGTGGTGGGCGGCGCCGGCACCGGTACCGGAATCGGCTCCCAGGACTCCTTGCGGCTCTCCGATGATGGCCGCTACCTCCTGGCGGCGGACGCGGGGAGCAGCCAGATTTCGGTCCTGCGCATCCGCCGCAATGGCGCGCTTGCTCCGGTGGAGGACAGCCCGTTTGCCTCGGGCGGCAATGAGCCCGTGAGCATCGCCGTGCATGGACGATTGGTCTACGTGGCCAATACCGGGGCCGGAGGGGCTAACTATACCGGGTTCGTGCTGAATCCCGGTGGCCATCTCCGCCCGCTGCCCGGATCGACGGTCCCGGTCCCCGATGGATCAGGACTGGGCGACGTGCTCTTCAACGGTACCGGCACCCTGCTGATCGGCATTCGGGTCAATACATCGGTCATCGACAGTTTCAGCGTCAATGATCGGCGCCTCACAGCCGCGTCGGGCTCCCCGTTCGCCGCCCAGGCCGCCGGTCCGTTCGGCAGCGAGTTCCGGCCCACCGATCCGTCGCAATTGTTCGTATCGAACGCGCATGCCGGCGCGGGGAATGGCTCCGTGTCCGCCTTCAGCGATGGTGTTCTCGGCGCACTGTCCCCCATCGGGGCCTCGCCCTACGCGGACAACCAGACCGCGCCCTGCTGGGTAACCATCTCC
The DNA here is from genome assembly GCA_036559345.1 of Chloroflexota bacterium. Lineage (GTDB taxonomy): Bacteria > Chloroflexota > UBA5177 > JANWHV01 > JANWHV01 > JANWHV01. The sequence goes on from DATBTL010000288.1 coordinate 4,335, forward strand.
TCCGATGGCC
>DATBTL010000289.1:0-5066 GCA_036559345.1 Chloroflexota bacterium
GGTGGCCAGGGCCGAGATCGCGCGCCGCAGTTCCGCCACCGTCATCGCGGTATCAATGGCGCCATCGGCGACCGAAAGCCCCGTCCGGGTCTCAATCTCTACCGCGAGACCGGCGATCGCCAGACTATCGAGCCCGAGTTCGGCCAGTGACTGCTCGTCAACTACGTCCGCCCGCCCGACGACCGATCGTACGGCTTGCAGAATGGGATCGTCGGTCGCCGTCGTGGCATCAACCCGATGTGGGGCGGTGGCCGGTGTTTGGTCCGGGAGCGGAATGAGGCGGCGCTTCACCTTCAGGGTGGAGGTGCGCGGGAAATCCTCCTCCGGCCACCACGACGCGGTGGCGATTCGTTGGTGCGCCGCCAGCTTGCCGTTGGCGGTGGCCACAATGCCGGAAAGCAGCGTGGGATCGGCGGCGCCGCTGGGAAGAAGATAGGCATGGAGGGTAGCGCCGCCGGCCGGGGACGGCACCAGGATCACCACCGCGTCCTTGACACCGGGCGCCAGGCGCAACTGCTCTTGCACATCCTCGGGCCAGATATTCATCCCCGACGGTAGGACAAGCAGTTCCTGGGCTCGGCCCAGAATGCGGATATTCCCGCGCCCGTCGCGCTCCACCAGGTCACCCGTCGCGTAGTACCCATCCTCATCGATGACCGCCGCGGTGCGTTCGGGATCTTCCCAGTAGCCGCGCATCACATTGGGGCCGCGGACCAGCAACTGGCCGGCGGCGTCGATCCGAACCTCAACGTTCGGCAACGGGAGGCCGACCGAGCCGTACGGGGTCGAGCCGTCGGGGCGGGCGCAGGCGATAATCGGAGAACACTCGCTGGCCCCGTAGCCTTGCAGAGCCTGTACGCCGAACCGCTCCCAGAGGTGCTGCACCGTTGGGTCGAGGGCCGCCCCGCCGCTGGCCACCAGGCGGAGCCGGCCGCCGAGCCGGCGCAGGATCGGCCAGAAGAGCACGCGCCGCCAGCGCATGGGCAGCCGATCGGCCAGGGCCATGACCCGTGCGTACCGCGCCTGGCCGAGCAGCTTCCGCAGCCGCTCCTCCAGGGCGCCCCCCATCTGGGCCAGCACTTGCGGCACCACCACCATCACGCTTACTCGCTGCTCCTTGAGCACGCGCACGATGTCCGGCCCCTTCCGCGAGGGGATATACATCACGGTCGCGCCCGCGATCAGGGGGTAGAGCATCCCGCAGGTCAACTCGTACAGGTGCGAGAGTGGCAGGATGCCGCCAAAGACATCGCCAGGCACGATGGGCACTACGCTGGGCAGCATCCGCACCTGGGAGAGGAGATTGCCATGGGTGATCGTGCAGCCCTTCGGCGCCCCAGTGGTGCCGGAGGTAAAGTAGATCGCCGCCACGCGGTCCCCGTTCGGATCGAGGACAGGTACCGCCTCCCGCGCCTGTTCCGGCGCGGGATCCCACCATTCCACCACCCCATCATCAGGAGCCCATGCCGGCCGCTGACCGTACCCGGTAATCACCAGGGCCGGGCGCACCATGCGCACGATCTCACGCGCCGCCTCCAGGTTCATCTCGCGGTCAAATGGTACGATACTGGCGCCAATCCGCCAGATGGCGGCAAACAACGGGGGAGTGCGCCAGCCGTTGGGAACCCACAGCACCACCCGGTCACCTTCCCCCACTCCGCGAGCCCGGAGATCGGACGCCAGGGCATTGACGCGGGCCGCGAACGCCGGACCGTCCAGGGTGGCCCAGCGCAGCCGTTCCTGGCCGCCGACCACCGGCGTGGCGGGGATACGCGTACAGCGATCGGCGATAGCGGTGGCCAGATCGGTACAGCCCTGAGCGGAGCCGGCCGCTGGGCGCGGATTCGCGATGCCCGTAGGTAGGGTAATCGGTTGGGCCATGAGTAGCGATCCTTTCCCTGAACGAGGATTCAAGACATCGGGTGCCGGAATCGCCCGCGAGGCGGTGAGCCCACTCATTCGTCCGCATCGGGTTCCGGCTACCATGCCGCCATTCTGAACCGGGCTACACTGCCGCATATAGGATAAACGCTGTACGGAACTGCCAAGGTGGGGGTTGCTCGCGTGCACGGAGTGTCAACTCCAGGTCTCCAGCCCCACGCGCACCTCGTCGATCCACAGGGGGATCCGCCGCCGACGCTGCTCCAGGAAGACAACCAGGGCAATCATGGCGCAGCCGATCAGCAAGGCAAGGTAGACCACGCTGAGGTTGCGCAGCGGCTCGGCCACCATGATCAACATGCCGGCGACGATCGCCGCCCCACCGGCGAAGAAGGTTCTCGTCCAGCGCAGCGCCGCCCCAAAGGCAAGGACGGTCGTGCCCTCCAGCAACAGGAGCGCGGCATACGCGAGATGATTCCCCGTGGCGTCGAGCTGACCGATCGCCTGGAGCAGCGCCGCGCCGAGCAACCCTATCCCCGCGACGACCTCCAGAAGGTTCTTGCGACCTGGGCTTGTGCTTTGGCGCCACTCCAGGTAGGCGAGCAGATACACGGCGATCCCCACTGGGAGCGAGAACGCCTGAGGCTGGGTCACGTTCAGGAAGAACATTTCGAGCAGATACGCGCCGGCCAGCAGGGCCGTGCCCACGCCCAGATAGAGTGATCGCCGCCCGCGAATGCCCGCCAACAGGCACGCGGCGCCGCCCATGGCCAGGGTGATCGCTGGTGTCTGGAGAGCGTGATGGTTATTGAGGAGGCCACCGGTCGACGCCAACAGCGCGATCCCCCACGTCACGGCTGCCAAAACGTACAGTGGGCGCGCCCATAGCGCGGCCATGAAGGGGCCGGCCCGCCGCGCCATGGTACCGAGGCAACCGGCGAGTAGGGCCGCTCCTGTCCAGTACAGCGGTTGGTCAACTCCTCGCGTACCGGCCAGAATCAGGCACGCCTGGCAACAGATCGCCGCGAGCAGCAAGCTGCCCCATGCGAGTCTCCGATCCCGCCAGAGGGAGGCAAGCACCGCCAGCAGCGGGAAGTAGGCGGCGGCCGCCACCATGGTCAGGCCGGCCAGTGGCCGCGAGAAGCTCGCCAGGATTGAGCCGCTCAAAGCCAGGAGGCCAAACACCAGCAAGGGACGGGCCCACGCACTCTTCCAGGGGTGAGAGTACCATCCCGGAGTCTCGGGCCGAGGTTGCGCGCGGCTCACCAGGTGACTAAGGACGAGAAGAAGCCACGCCGGCGCGATAGTGGCCACGATGGGCGTCGAGTAAGTGCTGTCCGGCACCAGTATGACGGCCGCCTCATAGGCCGCCAGGGCATAGGCGAGGGTTGGGTAGAGCCAGCGAGAGGAGCGGGACGCGGCGGTACAGGCGCCGTAGAGCGCGGCCACCAGCCAGAGGACGGTCACCGATTCGCCGGCGCCAGCACTGACGCCAAAAAACGCGCTCGCCCCTGCCGATGTACAGGTCACAAAGGCGCCGATGTGGCCGATTAAGGAGAAGGGAACGGACCACCCGGCGGCGGCGCTCCTGACGTTCCACCGCTCGGTCCGCCTGGCCGCCGTGCCCTGCCATCGGCGCGAAAGCTCGGTACCCAGCAGGTAAGCCGCGGCCAGGGGGAGCAGTTCGGCGGCGAAATGACCGGACGTGACGGACGTGACCATCAGGCCCAGTACGTAGGCCACCGCTATCGTGAAGGCGAGCGGCCAGTTGAAAAAGTGGCCGCGACGATAGAAGTAGCTGACCGCGTAGTGGATGGCGCCGAGCGACCAGGCGAGGAACGCGACGACCGGATCCTGGGAGACCAGCGCCAGGACAAGCCCGGCGACGCAGAGCACTTGACCCACCACCAGGAAGGGCTCGGCAAAGCTAGCCATAAACCAGGGGATCCGGTACTCCGGACGAGCGCGCCGGGAGACCAGACCCAGGACGAGATAGAGCGACGCCAACGCGACCAGAACGAGCCCGTAATCCGCTGGAGTTGAGTCGGAGCGCCAGAGACTCTCCAGCCGCAATAGCCAGGCTGGGAAGCACCAAATTGCCAGATACTGGAACAGCATGCGCGCGTGTTCACGGCCCGTATGGCTGGGGAGGAATTCAACCAGCCAGGTGAAGGAAGGGAAGCGATCGTGATGAACCCGCCAGGCTGACCAGAGGTAGGTCAGCAGGGTCAGGCCGATCAGTTGCACAGTGATCGCGCGGTCGGGAATCGAAGCTAGGACCGTCCCCAAGCCCAGGAGATAGCCTGCCAGGTACAGCGGCCTGGCATAACGTCCGCCCATCCGTTCGAGACCAGAGGCAAGTACCAGATAGCCCACGCCGAGTACGGCGAGGCAACGGGCCAGGGCGGGATCGGAGAGCATGGCCCCTCCGTACCGGGCGAGTTGCGGGGCGAGCGCGCTGCAGGGCACAAGCAACAGTGCCGCGGCAGGGTAGAGGAGGATACCGGTACGGCGAGCGGCGGCGGACGCGGCGAGGATACCGACCACGGCAAATAGTCCGGCGATGGTTGTGGGACTGAACTGGGCCAATGGTGTGCCGGCGGAGAAGGCGAACCACACGGCGAGGATCGTGCCCAGATAGCCGGCGGAAAACAACGCTCCGGCGAACAGCGATCGCCAGACGCCGAGACCAAGGGCCGTCTCCAGGAAGGGCCGTCGCGCCTCGCCGCTCGCGCGCGCCAGGTATTCCGCTAGCGCCAGCATCAGGCCGGCAATCAAAGCAAAACTGAGCGCGGGCGAGAGCTGATCCAGCCGCAGGTGCTTCGCGGCAGTGAGATATGATTGAGGCACGGTCAACTGCCGCACCTGGATGACGAGGACCAGATAGGTGGCGACATAGGCCCAGGCCCGCTGGCGGAGGAGGTATGCCGCCGCCACGAAGGTGAGGGAGAGGGCGGCGAGGGTGGCTATCTCGCTGGTAAACCGCGCGGACGGCCATGCCGCGGCGACCAGGCTGAGCGCCAGCGCCGCCTGGAAGACGGGCTCTCGGGCTACGTCTCGATAGCGATAGGAGCCATCTTGCCGATGAGGCAGGCGGGTGGCGAATCGCCCATACAGCAGATAGCCCGCCGCCAGGGGGATGAGGCAGAAGCCATCCCAACCGCTATCCCATGGCGCTTTGGTGA
>DATBTL010000290.1:0-2360 GCA_036559345.1 Chloroflexota bacterium
GAGTTGCTCGGCGACCCGGCCTTGCGCGCGCAATACGGCGCGGCGGCCCGAACGCGCGCCCTCGAGCACTTCTCCATCGACCGGATTGCGAACCAGGTAGCCGAACTCTACCGAGAAGTCGTGGCGGGCGGACGCGGGTAAACGCTGCCGCGCCAGCGCCTACCGGACCTTCTCGACCGAGAAATGCGGATTCTCGATGATCCCGATTGCATTGCCAAACGGGTCGGTCAGGACGGCGACCTTGATGTTGTCGCCCACCTCCGCGACCGGAGACCGCTCGCCGGCCCCGAGTTCCCGCAAGCGAGCAAATGCGGCGCCAATATCCTTGACACCCCAATAGGCAACCGGGCCACCCGCGCCGGATGCCCCAACCCCATTTGGATCAAGCCCCAATTCAAAGCCGCCAATCTCGAATCCGACATAAAATGGTTGATCGAAGTACGGCAGTTGCCCTAGCAACGCGCTGTACCACTCCTTGGCCCGCGCCGCGTCCGTGACCGGATAGATGACCGTCCGCAATCCCTCGAACATCTTGCGCTCCCTTTCGCCCTGGAATATCAGGCCTTCCCATCATACTCCGCCAGGAGGGCATATTCCCTCAAGCTTGCCGAAAAGTAGTGGATTCCCCACCGGACAACGTCCGCATGAGAATCATGCGCGCCAAGGCCGGCGGCACATCGTCGCGCACCACGCAGGCGCCCGGCTCCGTGGTGGGCAGAGCCCAGTGAATCTTCCCGTCGCGCACCTTTTTATCGCGGTAGAGGAAACGCAATACCTCGTCGAGGTCGAGATCTGGTAACGGGTCCAGCAGGCCGAGGCTCCGGAGCAGCCGGTCCTGGCGGGTCACGAAGGCGGCATTGGAGAGCCCCACCGCCTCAGCCAGCCTCGCCTCCATGGCCATCCCCCAGCCCACCGCCTCACCATGCCGGATCACCCCATAGCCGGCCGCTGCCTCGACCGCGTGTCCGAACGTATGCCCGTAATTCAGATACATCCTGGATCCGGTCTCCAGTACATCCTCCTGGACGATCCTGGCCTTGACCGCGATCGCCGCCGCGAGAATGGGACCGAGGGGAATCGCGCGCCGCCGCCAGCCGGAAGGGTCGGCTTCCAGCCGCTGGAAGAGCTGGGCATCGACGATTACCCCATGTTTGGCCACTTCGGCGGTGCCGGCAATCCATTCCGCCTCGGGGAGGGTCCGCAAGAGGTCCTCATCCGCCAGCACCAGTTCTGGATGTTTGAAGGCGCCCACCAGGTTCTTTCCCTCGGGCAGGTCGACACCCACCTTCCCGCCTATCGCGCTATCCACCTGAGCCACCAGAGTCGTGGGTACCTGCGCCAAACGGATACCGCGCAGGTAGGTAGCGGCGACGAAACCGAATAGATCACCCGGCACTCCGCCGCCGAGCGCGATCACCAGATCCCCTCGTTCCACCGCCAGGGCGGCAAACTCACGATAACAGGTGGCGACGGTTGCCAGGTTTTTGTGCTCCTCGCCGGCGGGAATGGTCACCCGTACGACCGCGATCCCCGCGTCCGAAAGTGCATGGGCCGCCCGTTCGCCATACAGGTCGCCCACTCTCTCGTCCGAGCACAAGATCGCCCGGCGGGGAAGCCGCTCCGAGGTGCCGCGGAGCAACTCACCCAGCTCGTCAAGCACCCCCGCGCGGCAGTACACCATCGATTTGGTCTGGCCCTCGTACCGCAACTCCAGCGGTTTCGTTTCGCTCATCGCTCCTCCCCGCGCTACTACCAAATCTTCGTGCATTCCCGCCGTTCGTTGGGATGCCGGTTTCTCCGTGTCCTCCGTAGCTTCCGTGCCTTCGTGATTCTCAAACGCTACCACGGGTGGCCGATTGTCGGCCCCCATCTCGCCATGCCACGAAAATCGCTGCCACCCGTTGCGCGGTCGCGTGCGACCCAGACGATCCCCCGTGCTGGTGCGGCACTCTCAGATGCGCGGCCGCGGCATAGCACGCACGCCTTTCGCTCCAGAGCGACCGCACGCGCTCCTCAAGATTCCCCCGGAGGAGCGGTCGTTCCTCCCCATGGGCGTGATAGGCCAGCCGCGACGCCAAAACGCCAGGCGGGGTATCCAGCCACACCACCAGATTGCCGCGTCTGATCCGCATCCGATTGGCGGATCGGAGTACGGCGCCGCCCCCCACCGCCACCACTCCGCTCCTCCCGCATACGTCGGCCACTGCCGCCTCCTCAAGGTCACGGAAGGTGGCCTCCCCCCGAGCCGCGAACAGTGCGGCCACCGTCTCGCCCGCCTGCTCCTCAACCAGCCGATCGGTGTCGTAGTGGGCGACCCCCAGGCGAGCCGCCACCAACCGGGCGACCGTGCTCTTGCCGCT
>DATBTL010000291.1:0-7093 GCA_036559345.1 Chloroflexota bacterium
CAGAGTATTACCGCCAATGGCAACCTCACGGACGTGCTAATCACCGTGGTCGGCAGCAACTCCGCTCCCACCGCCGCCAATGGGGCCCAGGTTCTTTTGCCGCTGACCAACGCCGGCAGCCCGAATTGTGCCACGCCCAGCCCCAGCCAATACCCGTGTACCGTTGTGCAAACCAGCGCCGGAGCCACCAACGGCTATACCGCGGGCGAGCTGGCGGTTGGCCAGACGGTCAGCGCGTCTGGAGTGTACAACCTGCAGCTCCAGCGGTTCATCGACATTCAGCACGTGGTAGCTGCCGCCCCGCCGCCTCCCGTGGTCTACCACCTGAAGGGCACGCTAGGCCCCGCCTCCAGCCAGGCCGGGCTGCTCTGCGTCAAAGCCATCGTGGTCACCTCCCAGGCGATCAGGCCAAATGTCCAGACGGTCAATCCCTGTGGAAGCCTGCTGCCGGTCTACGTGACCGCGGACACCAGGGTACAGCGCCTGTACAACGAACCCTCGTCCCTGGTCGAACTGAGCCAGGGTGACGCTCTGAACGTCACGGCCACCCTGATTAACGCTCAGTTCACCGCCAGCCTGATAGTGGATACCGACATCCATCTCCCGACCGTGAACGGCACGGTAGTAAGCATCACAACGAACGGCAACCTGACCAACGTGGTGATTACGGTAACCAGCTCCAACAGCGGTGGCGCGTCCTTCCCCAAGGGGAGCCAGGTCACGCTGCCCCTGATGAATAGCGGCAGCCCGAATTGCACGGCGCCCAGTAGCAGCCAACTCCCGTGTACAACGATACAGACTCCCTCGGGCACGACCAACGGCTACAATCCGGGAGAGTTGGCGGTCTCCCAGGCGGTCAGCGCGATCGGCGTCTACAATATGCAACTCCAGCGGTTCGTCGACATCACCAGCGTGAAGGGCTCGGCCATCACCCCACCCCCACCGGTCAAGGTGCGGTTCGACGGAACCCTGGCCGCGAATCCAGCTCAGGTCACCGCGCCGGTGGTCCTGTGTGTCCGGGTCAGCCGAGTTTTGCCGAACGCTGCCGCTCCGAACGCTGCTACCACCTGTCCCGCTGGACAACTCGCGTTGAGCATTTCAAGCTCGACCAAAATTGTCCGCCGCTACTATGGCCGCTCGGGCCTGGATCAGCTCAATCAGGGCGACAGCTTGCAAGTGACCGGTACCCTCGCTAACGGCATGGTTACCGCTTCCTTGGTGCGGGATCTCTCAATCCAGGAGGCGTATACCAGCCTGGTTGGGACCGTGGGCTTTGTCAACTTCAACAACCCACGGTACTTCACCGTCCGGGTAACGGGCGGCGAGGGCCGGCACTCGCCGTTCCGCGGCCGCTCCAACCTGGTGATCTACGTCAGCTCGGCGACGCAGATCGTCACCAGCACCGGCACCACCAATCAGATTACGGTCCTCAATCCTGGTCAAACCGTGACCGTGCTCGGGGTCTATAACCGCCATCGCCACGCGTTCACCTACACATTCCGCGTGCGCGTGCATGATGACACGCATGGGCAGGGCGGTAACGGCAGCGGAAATCAACAAGGCGGCGATTCCCAGGATTAGCCAAACGTCGCCATAATCATTCGCGCACCCATCCATGAGGCCCCGTCTCATGGCGTAGGCAACGAGGGGAGGATCGGCCGCCAGGCCGATCCTCCCCTCCGAGATCCGCTAACCCAATTGTCGAAGCCGCTTTACATCATTACCCGCTCGTTGTGGGCCGTAGAATAAATGAGAATCGATACTCGCGGTCCAGGAGCCGATAACGAGGGAGGGTGTCTGGCCCGCAACTGAGGGTGCCCAGCCCCCGGTGGGCCACGTCAAGATTCAGGAACACTTCATCGCGGGGCACGATGTCAGTCGTGTGGGTAGCGCGGAACAGGTCATCGTCGCTCACGTGCAGAGCCGAAAACTCGAAGGTCGGACGCCCCAGGATCTCAAGGCCAGTGCCCTGGGAGTCGGTAAGCGTGATCTGGCGGGTGTCGCATTTATGGCCATGCTCTTGCGGCATGATGTATGGCACGTATTGCTCGGTTACCGTGCTCCGCCAGTGGCCTACGGTGGCGCCGGCCTTACGGTCGCGGTAGTTGTCCCACGGTCCGCGCCCAAACCAGCTAAGCTGTTCCAAACGCGGATCGAGAATCAGGCTTACCCCGACTCGGGGAATATCCTCGATTCCTTCACCCAGGATCACTGAGTTCTCGACCAAGAGCTCACCGGTCGCCCACAGGGTATACCGCTGCGTATGGGCAAAGTCCTCCCACTGGCCACGCCCGGACCCGGCGTGGATGATTTCCACGCTTATCGCGTTCTCGTTCCTCTCATCGATCCGCATTTGCTGGAGCTGAAAAGTGACCCGATCCAACCCCAACACTAACCAGCGGGCTAGTGGTTTCCCGGCCTCGCTCCGCAGCTTGAGCCCATCGTTATCGATCGGCGCCCGCCACACATTCAACATTGGACCGCGGCGCAGCAGATTCCTAGCGCCCACGCCGAAGGCGGTCAGGAGGCCGGTTTCCCGGTCGAACCCTGCCTCGACGTCTCCCACGCGCAGGAAGACGCGGTCCGCGCTCTCCTGAACCACCAGTGGGCTGCCGGAATCGAGATGCCTTCCTGGTCGAGACGGCGCCTCCGGCAGCGCCAGTTGCTCCCACGCCACTTCATGGCCCGCGGGGGCCCAGAGACTGGCCTCACGCTGGGAGAAGCGCACGGTAAGAAACCGTTCGCCGGGCTCGTCGCCTGGCGGCCCGATCGGCAGGCGAATGTCCTGTGTTTCCCCTGGGCCCGCGATGAGTTCTGGTAAGGCACCCGAGTCACTGGCGGCGCCATTCACGGTGACTTCCCAGGTTCCGTGTAGCCACGCCAGATCCCGAAAATCCTGCCAATTGACAATCCGCAGCACGCCGCTTGCCGGATCGGCCATCTCGACCGTAACCGGTTGGATGAGATGCTTAAACTCATGCATGGCGGGATGGGGTACGCGGTCGGGCCAGAGTAGGCCATCGCAGACGAAATTCTGGTCGTTGGGCTGGTCGCCGAAGTCTCCGCCATAGCCCCAGTATGGTCGACCCGAGGGATCGGTCTTCCGGATCCCGTGATCCATCCATTCCCAGATGAAGCCGCCTTGCAGTCCGTGGTAGTGGCGGAAGGCCGCCCAGTAGTCCGATAGGCAGCCGTTGCTGTTCCCCATCGCATGTGAGTATTCGCAGAGGATCAAGGGCCGGGGATCCGAGGTGGTGGTCGTGGCCCAGTCGATAATATCGTCGATCGGAGCATACATTGGGCAGATGAGATCGGTGACGTTTTGGCCATCGGTCCAGTCCCGCCCGCCCGTCCGTGAGATTGCCCCCTCGTAGTGCAGCGGCCGAGAGGAGTCGGCGCTTCGCGCGTACCCAGCGGCCAGGTCATGATTCTGGCCGTACCCGCTTTCGTTGCCCAGCGACCACACGATGACCGACGGGTGATTCTTGTCCCGCTCGATCATGTTCCGTACTCGTTCGACAAAGGCCCTTCCGTATCGAGGGTCGTGGCAAATCTCATGGTAGAAGGCATGTGATTCGATATTCGCCTCGTCGAACACATACAGGCCGTAGCGGTCGCACAGCTCAAGCCAATAAGGGTCGTTCGGGTAATGAGAGGTGCGGACAGCGTTGATGTTCCATTGTTTCATCAGGCGGATATCCGCCTCCATCGCCTCCCGACTGAGCGCCCGGCCAGTCAGCTGGTCGTGCTCGTGCCGATTCACCCCCTTGATCAGCACCGGGCGCCCATTCACCAGAAGCTGCCGATCCCGCACTTCGATCAGGCGGAAACCGATGCCGCTCACCACGCTTTCCGGACCGCGAGGGCCATGTACGGTGACCACGAGGGTGTACAGATTCGGGGTTTCAGCCGACCAGGGGCGTGGCGACGGAACCGAGCCCTCCAGGATGGTCTCCGGGCGAAGCCAACGCCGCTTCCCCCAGGAATCGACCGGGGCTTCATAGGTGGCGCTGAGCGGTGAGGGAAAGCAAGGGACGCCGTGCGGGTCGAAAAGCTGGGCCTCGACTCGGCAGCGTTCGGGAGCATCGCCGATCGCATCGAGAGTGCAACGTACCCGCAACCTTCCATCGGTGAGGTCGCTGCCCGCGAACAGGTCGGCTAGGTAGGTAGTGTCCGTCGCGTAGAGGAAGACGTCGCGGTCGATCCCCGATTGCCACCACTGATCCTGATCCTCGATGAAGGACGCGTCGGACCACCGAGGCACCACCGCGACCAACGTGTTCGTTTCGCCGAAGCGGATCATTCCGGTCAGATCATACTCAGCCGGGGTGCGCGCGTCTTTATGCAACCCGATGGGCAGGCCATTCAGGTACACGTAACAGACCCCCGAGCAGCCCGCGAAATGCAGGACGACGCGGCGGCCACGCCACGATTCCGCCAGCTTGAAGTAGGTGCGATAGAGCCCGGTCGGATTGTCAGCCGGCACGGTGGGCGGCGGGTTTGGGAAGGGCATCACCACGTTGGTATAGTGGGGGGCGCCGAATCCCTGCATGGTCCAGTTCCCGGGAACGGTGATCGGCGCCCAACCTCCCGCACGCAGAGCATCCTCGGTCGCGGCCTCCGGGCTGGGGAGTAACCTGAACGCCCACTCCCCGTTGAGCGAGTGATGCCAGGGAGTGCGGGAAGGGTCGAGATCAGGCGCGGCATCACGGGGGCGGGGGATGGCAAGGGCGTGAGGGGGCAAGGTATTGAGGCCGGTCAGTTCCGGCATTTCCCAACTCTTGGCGCCGCCAAGGAAGAGCATGGGCAGCACGGGTGAACCAAGGTCGGTCATGGGAACACCTCCTCCAGTTTGGCTTCGAGACAGCGCGTCACCCACATCCTTGACAGGGTACCGGGCACGCCCTATAGTGTAGCCGAACCGGTTAGATTCTAACCGGTTCGGCCCTTGAGACTCAAGTATGGGATTGGTGGGGCGCGGCGACAATGGCGACGATTTACGACGTGGCGCGGGCAGCCGGCGTAACCGCCGCCACGGTCTCGGTTGCTTTATCGGGACGGGGCGTGGTCAATCCCAAGACGCGAGACCGCGTGCTCCAGTGCGCGCGCGATCTCGAATACCGGCCCAATCTGGTGGCCAGGAGCCTGACCACGCGCCGAACCCATACTATCGGCCTCGTGGTGTATGACATCACCAATCCGTTTTACGCCGAGGTCGCCCAGGCGGTCGAGCAGACCGCGCGGCAGGCGGATTACCGAGTGATCATCGCCAATACTACCGGAGATGAGAGCCTGGGCGCCGAACTGCTGGAGGAATTGGCCGACCGTCAAGTAGACGGGATTATCGCGATGTCCGGCGGTCTGCCGGTCGGGTCCCTGCGCGAGCTTGCCGCCAGCGGCATGCCCATTGTTCCCTGCATGTGGGACGAGCAGACGGCCCCGTGCCTGTCACCAAGCGTCAGCCTCGACTTCGCCGCCGCCGGACGGCTAGTGGCGGATCATCTACTTGATCTTGGCCATCGGCGCCTGGCCATTATCGCCATTGGGTGCGCCGATGAACCGGTGCTCCGCCTCCGCGAGTCCGCCTTCCGCGATAGACTTGCCGAACGTGGCTGCCCGCTCGATCCCGGCCTATGGCACTGGGCCGATTCGCGCGTGGAGAGCGGATACGCGGCGGCTCACGACCTGCTAGTCCGAGACGAGCCTCCCACCGCGATCTTCGCCACCAACGACCTCATGGCCCTGGGAGTGGTCGCGGCAGCCCGCGAACGGGGCATTCTGGTTCCTCGCGATCTCTCGGTGGCGGGCTTTGACGACATTGTCCTGGCCCGTTTTGCGGCGCCGCCTCTCACCACGGTCCGCATTGAGCGGACGACCCTGATGGCCACGGCCACCCACGTCCTGCTTCGCCTGATCGCGGGCGAGGACCTACCCTCTCCCACGCCGCTCTTCCCGTCCCTCGTCGTGCGGGAGTCCACGGCCCCGCCGGCAACCAGCATCCATAGGGGAAGGGAGGTGAGGTAATCCATCCCGCCGCCGGTCAAGCGGCCGCTAGCGTCTTCATTGATTTGGATTTATCGCATGAACGCCACCACGAGGAGGATCGCGATGCAAGCTCGGAGACACCTCTCGCGGATCGCCCATGTCGGAGCGGCGGCCGCCCTGCTGGCGACCACCCTGGGGGCCGGACTCGGCCATGCCGCCCCGGCGAAAGCCCCGGTTACGATCACCTTCTGGTCCTGGGTACCCCACCTGCAAGACGAGGTGAACCTGTTCGAGAAGGCCCATCCCGGCATCAAGGTCACTTTGGTGAACGCGGGCCAGGGCGCGCCGCAATATACCAAACTACGGACCGCCCTGAAGGCCGGTTCCGGCGCCCCGGACGTGGTGCAGATCGAGTTCCAGTACATGCCGACCTTCGAGTTGACCGGCAAACTGGTTGACCTCAGCCAGTATGGAGCCAATTCGGTAAAGAACGACTTCGTTCCCTGGACCTGGGATCAGGTCAGCCAGGGATCCAAGGTCTATTCGATTCCGCAGGACAGCGGCCCCATGGCCCTGCTGTACCGGGCCGATATTTTCGCCAAGTATCACCTGGCCATTCCCGCCACCTGGGCTCAATACCAGCAGGAGGCGGTCACCCTCCACAAGGACAATCCGAAGATCTACATGACCGAATTTGCCGCCAACGACGGCGGCTGGATCAACAGCCTCCTCTGGCAGGCAGGTGCCTGGCCTTTCAAGGTGAATGGCACCTCCCTCTCGATAGATTTCACCTCGCCGAAGGCAATGCAGGTGATCAACTACTGGGGCGGCATGGTGAAGGCGGGTCTGCTTACTACGATTCCGGACTTTACCCCTTCGTGGTATACGGCCCTCTCCAACGGCTCCATCGCGTCGTGGCCCACGGCAGGCTGGGGTCCCGTGTTCCTGAGCGGATTGGCCGCCAAGACTTCTGGGAAGTGGCGGGCGGCGCCCCTCCCGCAATGGACGGCCGGGGCGCACGCCTCGGGCAATTGGGGAGGCTCGACCGACGCGGTTACCACGCAGAGCCAGCATCCCAAGGAAGCCGCCGAGCTTGCCATCTGGCTCA
>DATBTL010000292.1:0-7623 GCA_036559345.1 Chloroflexota bacterium
GTACCACAACGACGCGCGTAACCAGGCCGCGTGCTACCATTGGGAACACGTAAACCGAAACGGGCAAGGAGGTTCCATGGCGCAAAGGCGCTCGGCCGGACATGTGGACAGCGGCAGTGGCTGGGCCGAAGCCAAGCCAAGAACCAGTGAGACGCGCCTCGCCCGCCCCAGGGCGATTCTTGCCGCCGTGGACGCGACGCACCTTCCGACAAACCAGGATGGTCCCCCATGGAGTACGTCAGACAGCCTGGACGAATTGGCGCGATTGGCGGACAGCGGAGACATCGAAGTGGTGCACCGGATCAGCCAGCGCCTCCCGAACGCCCATCCGCGGACCTATTTCGGCGAGGGCAAGGTGCGGGAGCTGGAACAGTGGATGGAAGCCGAGGAGTGTGATATCGCGCTCTTCGACGACGAACTGTCTCCCGGCCAGCAGAAGAGTCTGGAACAGACCCTCGGCCAGGGCAAGGTGGTCGACCGGACCCAGCTCATCCTTGATATCTTCGCCGCGCGGGCCCACACGCGCGAAGGCTACTTGCAAGTGGAACTGGCGCGGGCCCAGTACCAGATCCCCCGCCTGCGTCGTCTGTGGACCCACCTTGAGCGGCAGCGCGGCGGCACCTTCACCCGTGGCGGAGCGGGTGAGACCCAGATGGAGACCGACCGCCGAGCCCTCAAGGCGTCGGTCAAGCGCCTCGAACGAGAACTGGAAGGGGTGCGCGCGCGCCGAACCGAGCAGCGGCGCAGTCGCCACGAACGCTGGCCCACCGTGACCCTGGTCGGCTATACCAACGCGGGCAAGTCCACTCTCCTTAACCGGCTGACCGGGGCCTCGGCGGGCGCGCGGGACCAGCTTTTCGCCACCCTTGACCCTACCACCCGCCGCTGGAATCTGGCCGCCGGACAGGGTGCTTTGCTCACCGATACGGTGGGCTTTATTCATAAGTTGCCGGCCGCCCTGGTCGCCGCCTTCCGCGCCACCCTCGAGGAGGCAACCGAGGCGGACCTGTTGCTTCACGTGGTGGACGCCTCATCGCCCCACGCGCCAGGGCAGGCGGCGGTGGTGCTGGACGAGTTGGAGATGATCGGGGCCGAAAGTCCGGTGGTGACTGTCTTGAATAAAACGGATCTCCTGTCGCCGGACGAGCGCGAGGAGCGGTTGGCCGCCTTGAAGGCAACCTTCCCCGACGGCGCGCTGGTGAGCGCGGTAACCGGTGATGGGTGCGCCGCCCTGGCGGAGTGCGTGCGCGAGGCTCTGCTCAAGCAAGGTTCGTTGACGGCGCGAAGCTGGGAGCAAGTCTGACCGAGGCTCAGGGGTCCGTTCATGTGTATACTCAGGCTGAAGCGGTAGGATCCCATTCCTGGGAGACAGAATGAAGGCCCTGGTCAAAAGGAAGCAAGAGCCTGGCCTCTGGCTGGAGGACGTGCCGGAACCACCTATCGGGATCAACGATTTGCTCATTCGCGTACTCCGCACTGGGATCTGCGGCACCGATCTCCACATCTACCAGTGGGATGCCTGGGCCCAAAAGACCATCCCCACGCCGCTGATTATCGGGCATGAGTTCGTGGGCCAGGTGGTAACGGTCGGGGAGAATGTCAACGACTTTCATCCTGGCGACATCGTCAGCGGCGAAGGGCATCTGGTCTGTGGCCGCTGCCGCAATTGTATGGCCGGACGGCGACACCTCTGCGCCCACACGCGGGGCATCGGGGTGAATCGCGATGGCGCCTTCGCCGAATACATCGCCCTCCCCATGACCAATATCTGGCACCATGCGCCGGGCATCGATCTTGACGTGGCGGCCATCTTCGACCCCTTCGGGAACGCGGTCCATACCGCCCTTACCTTCCCAGTTCTGGGAGAGGACGTGCTGATTACCGGGGCCGGTCCGATTGGGGTGATGGCCGCCGCGGTGGCCCGCCATGCCGGAGCACGCCATATCGTGGTGACCGACCTGAATCCGTACCGGCTCGACCTGGCCCGGAAACTGGGAGTTACCCGTGCCGTGAACGTGCGTGAAACCAGCTTGGCGACGGTCCAGGGCGAACTGGGGATGCAAGAAGGTTTCGATGTGGGCCTGGAGATGTCCGGCAACCCGGCCGCCCTGCGCGACATGGTGGCGAACCTGGCCCACGGAGGGCGGATCGCCATGCTCGGCGTCCCATCGACCGAGATTGCCATCGACTGGAACCTGGTCGTCTTTAACATGCTCACGATCAAGGGCATTTATGGGCGCGAGATGTATGAGACCTGGTATATGATGACGGTCATGTTGCAATCTGGCCTGAACATTTCCCCGGTGATCACTCACCGCTTTGGTTTCGAGGAGTACCAGACCGCATTCGAGGCCGCCGCGAGTGGACAGGCCGGGAAAATCATTTTGCGTTGGAGCGATCTGTAGGCCAGGCACGGGAGGGGCCATGTTGAGCGTCGCGCGAACCGAGATTGAAGCCGAGCTTGAGGCGATTGAGAGCCAGGGGCTGTACAAAGCCGAGCGCGTACTCTCCAGCCCGCAGAACGCATGGATTCGGGTGGGCGGCGGCGAGCCGGTGCTGAATCTGTGTGCCAACAATTACCTCGGTCTGGCCGACCACCCCGAGGTGATCGCGGCGGCCAGGGACGCCCTGGACCGGTGGGGTTTCGGCCTGGCCTCGGTCCGCTTCATCTGCGGCACTCAGGAGATTCACAAGGAGCTCGAGGCGGGAATCAGCCGCTTCCTGGGGACCGAGGACACCATTCTCTACGGCTCGTGCTTCGACGCCAATGGTGGCCTGTTCGAGACCCTGCTCGGCCCCGAGGACGTAGTCATCTCGGACGAACTGAACCACGCCAGCGTGATCGACGGCATTCGCCTCAGCAAGGCGCGCCGTCTCCGCTACCGCAATCGCGATATGGCCGACCTTGAGGCGCAACTTCAGGATGCCTTGGATGGAAGGCGGCGGCTGATCGCCACCGATGGCGTGTTCTCCATGGATGGCTACGTGGCGCCGCTCGACCGGATACACGAACTGGCGGATCGCTACCAGGCCATGGTGATGGTGGACGACTCGCACGCGGTCGGCTTTGTCGGTCCCACCGGCCGCGGCACTCCTGAGCTACATCAGTTACAGGGCAAGATCGATGTGATAACCGGCACCCTCGGCAAGGCATTGGGGGGAGCCAGCGGCGGCTATTCCAGTGGACGCGGGGATATTATCCGCCTGCTGCGGCAGCGATCCCGGCCCTATCTGTTCTCCAACACGATCGCCCCGCCAATCGTCGCGGCCTCCCTGAAAGTGCTGGATCTCCTCGCCACCTCCAATGACCTCCGGGCGCGGCTGCGTTCCAACACGGAACTTTTCCGGGCGCGGCTCACGGGGCTCGGGTTCGATATTCTCCCCAGCGACCATCCGATCGTCCCCGTCATGCTGGGCGACGCCGGGGCCGCCACCCGACTGGCCGCTCGGCTATTGGAGAAGGGCATCTATGTGATCGCCTTCTCCTATCCGGTGGTGCCCCATGGCAAGGCGCGTATTCGGACCCAGGTGTCGGCGGCGCATACCGAGGCGGACCTGGAGCGAGCGGCCACGGCCTTCGCCCAGGCGCGCGACGAGCTTGGCATGTGACCTTGACCCCGGAAACCCGAACCGAGATGGAGGAACCGCAAGCCCTTGAATCGGCGGCTCCCACGCCAAGGAGCGCCGTGAGCCGCCGGGCCGTCCTTGGCGTGGTGGCCCTGGCCGCGGTGATTTGCGCCGCCCTGGCCCAACACCAGAGCGTTCCCAGCGACATCCCGATTTGGGTAGTCCTGGTTTCGGTTGCCGCGATCGTTGGGGGTGCGGTGGCCTTTCCCAATCCTCTGGCTCCGGCGGCGCTGCCGGGAACCCTTCCGCTGCTCGGCAGCCGGCAGCTTATTCCCGGCACCCTGGTGTTGGTGGCGAGCGCCTTAGCGGCGTGCGCGATCTGGAGCCGGGAGCCCTTCGCGCGGATGCAGGAGTTTGTCAACCCACAGTCCACCTATGCCGCCGCCCTGTGGGTCGCGGGCATGCTCCTGGGCCTGGCCTTGCTGTGGCCGGCCGCCGGTGGGCGGACGCCTGACGAGGCGCGGGCGGCTTATGGCCGGCGATCATGGTGGATCGTGGTGGAGCTATTCGCTCTCTTGGTGATTCTCGATGTGGCGGCGGGACTGCGTCTCTGGCACCTGGCCTCCATCCCGGAAGGGATTTGGTTCGACGAGGCGGACTTCGCCAACGCGGCGCAACGCCTCTACACTCTCCCGTTCCAGCCCTTTGGCCCCGGCAACATCGGCCATAATCCAAGCCTTTATTTTTATGTCGAGGCCATCGCCCTGAACTGGCTGGGGACATCGATGGCGGCGGTACGCCTTTCCTCAAGCTTTTTCGGCCTGATCGCCGTGTTGGCGGCCTACCTACTGGGGCGCAAAGCCGGCGGCCCTGGGCTGGGTCTGATTGCCGCTGCTTTCCTGGCCATGAACCAATGGGCCATCGATTTCTCGCGGTTCGGGATGTCCAATATCGCGGCGCCCGCCATGACCGGGCTCGGGCTTCTTGCCCTGGTCCAGAGCATGCGTCGGCCCATCGGCTTCTGGTTCGCCCTCTCGGGGGTAGTGCTGGGGCTCTCGGTGCTGACCTATGCCGGCGGCTTTCTGGCCAGCGCCCTGGTAGCCCTGGGGGTGGTCGCGATACGCCTGTGCTTTAGCCCACGGTTCCGGCGGGTCGCCTGGCCGGGGGCCTTACTCTTGCCGCTCGGGATGGCGGTCGGGGGAGCGCCGTTCCTGATCTCCCTCCTGCTGGACGCCGATTATACCCTGGCGCGCGAGCGAACCGTGTCGCTGTTCAATGAGTACCCCCATCTGTCCGACAGTCTCTCGGCCCTGGCGGGCAACATAAAGGCGCACCTCTTCATGTTCACCGTGGCGGGAGACGCCAACGGACGGCACAACTTGCCGGGTACGCCCATGCTGGATCCGGTGACCGGCGCCTGCTTCCTCCTCGGTCTGGGGATCGCCATCCGCTCCATTCGCCACTGGTTTTCCCAGATCCTCCTCCTGTGGCTGATTGCCAGCATGCTGGGCGGCATTCTGTCGCTGGACTTCGAGGCGCCTCAGGGAGCGCGGACCATAGGCGCAACCGCCCCTATCGCCTTGCTGGCCGCGCTGCCGCTGGCCGCGGTCGCCCGCCTGATCTGGCTCTGGATCGCGGCGGCTCCCGCCGTCTTATCCCGGTCTCGTTGGAGCAAGACGGCTCGACCACACTCCGTCTCACCATACGCGGCTATCGTGGGCGTGCTGATCGCGGCGGTGGTCGTGTGCATCCCACTCGGTGTGGCTCTGGCCACCAACATCGACGATTATTTCAACCTGCACAACCACGATGCATCATCGTGGTCCGCTAGGGGTGGGATGCAGGCAATCACCGGGCGGGCCGCCGCGCGCCTGGCGGGCGAAGGATATGTCGTGCGGGTCTCTCCCTCGCTCGCGGGCGATCCGGCGTTGGAGTGGGCGGCGGGCCAGATCCCGCTGGCCGCGTATGACCCCAATGTTCCGGTTCCCTTTCCGGTTCCCGCCAGGGGCCTGGCTGTGATCATCCCGACCGCTGAACCGGCGGTGATCGCCAATGTACGCCAGGCATACCCCGAGGCGCCGCTGATCCCCTTGACTCCGGCCTACGACAAACACGCCGTGGTGGCGGAGGTCGTAACGATCAGCGCCGCCGACGCGGAACGGAACGCCGGATTGACCGTGACCTTTGGCTCCGGTTCCTCGCCATTCTCCATCGAGCATGTCGTGGGAGGAGCTCCCTGGCCATTAGGGAGCGGATCGGCCACCGCGGTATCGCTGAAGGGCACCCTGGTGATCGGAGGGGACAGTGTGTGGACCCCTCTCTCCTTCAGGGCCCTGGGGCTCCGGCACGGCACGATCGTCATAGACGGTACGATCTGGAAGGATGCGGTCGCCGGGACCGAGCCCATCCTTCTGGGGGCGGGCAACCACTCCCTGGCCATTCAAGGGGTTGGTCAGGCTGGTCCAAGCGTCGCGCTCGAATGGGCGCGCGGGAATCCACTGGGGAACGCGGCATCGTGGACCTTGGTTCCAGGTGCCAATCTCGGATCGTCCCGACTCCCAACCGGCGGCCTATTGGGTCTCTATTATGCTGGTGCGGTCATTGCCGGGGCGCCGGTTTTGGAGCGGGTCGATGCAACCGTTAACACCTACTACCAACTGCCGCCAACCAATACGCAATTCCCGTTCTCGGCGCGATGGCGGGGCAGCCTCCTCGCGGCCAGCAGTGGGAACTACAGCTTTGCCCTGGACAGCACCGGTCCCTCGGTGCTCTATATTGATGAGCGACCGGTGATTACAGAGCCGTCGGGGGTAAGCAGCCCCATGGTGACCGTGCCGCTGGCGGCGGGACGGCACCGGATCCGCGTGGACTATAATGCCACCGGCAGCTATCTTCACTGCTATCTGACCTGGATGCCGCCGGGCCAGATCGCGCGCGGCCCAATCCCGGCCCAGGTGCTGGAGCCCGACCACGGGTAGCGGTCCCGACCCGTTTCCCGAACCGCCCGGCGGGGACCTTCATGGCGGTGCTGGGCGCGGCTCCTCCTGGGTCCGATCTTGACGCCGCAGACCATCCAGCATAAGCGAGAGGTAGCGATCGGTGCGGTCACCATCGGTCGGCGGCTCGACTGCCCAGCTGATTGCGTGGGCCAGTCTGAGAAGGTCAGAGACCTCAAGGTCGGGACGGATGGCCCCGGATTGCTGGGCCCGGAGAAGAAGCGCCCCCCCAGCGGCCCGCATGGTTTCCTTGCACCAGGCCAGATTGGAACCTTCCTCGCGCAGGGCGGTCTTTAGAAATAAGGCGAGGCCGCGCTGCGTGCTGCCGAATTTGACGAGGGAACGCAACCAGACCGCCAGTGCTTCCTCGGGCGACGGCGCGGCGAGCAAGCTCTCCGCTTCCTCGCGCAGCGCCTCGATTCGGGCCCGATAGACCGCTTCCGCAAGCGACTCGCGGGTGGGGAAATGCCGGTAGAGGGTCCCGATGCCCACCCCCGCGCGCCGCGCGATGTCCTCGAGCGATGCCTCCATCCCGTGCTCGGCGAACGCGGCGCCGGCCGCCGCCAGCAGGAGATCATAGTTGCGCCGCGCGTCGGCGCGCATCGGGCGAGGGAATGGGGTTAACGCATCAGACGTACTCATAGGACTTCCCGCGCCGTCGCGCGAAGCGGAGGGACTCTCCGTATACTAACGAACATTCCATTGCAAAACGGAGGGAGACTCCGTATACTAACTACTTAAGCGGAGTCAGCCTCCGTTTATCGCCCGAAGCCCACGCGGGCTGGAGGCACGTCCTCCCCAAAGTATACCAGAAGGGGTTGCTTGACCATGGCTCAGCGCATCACCGATCCGCGAGACGACGAGAGAGAAGATCTTCGACTCGTCCAGACCCGAGAAGACGGCCCTCGGCGCGGCCACCATCCCAGCATCGCCCTGGCGGTCATCGTGACCTGCCAGCTCATGATCACCCTGGACGCCACCGTGGTGAACGTCGCCTTGCCCAGAATCCAGAGTAGTCTGCACTTCTCGCCCACCAACCTGTCGTGGGTGCTCAACGCCT
>DATBTL010000293.1:0-4406 GCA_036559345.1 Chloroflexota bacterium
CAACGGCCCTGGTCCTGACCGACGGAGCCCCTCGAACCCCGTCAGATCGAGAGAAGCAGCGGTAAGGGGTGTGCTTCGGGTGCGTCAGGGAAGCCGGGGCCGCAGTCCGCGGGGTCGCGCGTGGCATTCAGGATGGCGCGAAGATCTGGTGCACGGTCACTGTACATTCCTTGATCGGCGGCAATGTGCCGCCGTTTCTTTTTCGGTGCATGTGCGCCGCCCCGGCGGGCCAGGACGGATTTGAATACTGAACTTTCGTTGTTTCCCCCCGATTCGCCCCCCGAAAGCCCCGCGGCGGCGGAGTCCGGCGACCGCGCCTCGCTGTACCGCGCCTATCGTTCGCGGACCTTCTCCGAGGTGGCCGGCCAGCAGCATGTGACTCAGACCTTGCGGAACGCGGTGATGCACGGCAAGGTCGCCCATGCTTATCTGTTCACCGGTCCACGAGGGACGGGGAAAACCAGCACGGCCCGAATTCTCGCGCGAGCGGTCAATTGCCTGGCGCCTATCGACGGTGAGCCCTGCAACCAGTGCGCGATCTGCGTCAACATGATCGAGCGGCGTTCCATAGATCTGATCGAGATTGACGGGGCCTCGAACAACAGCGTGGACGACGTGCGGGAATTGCGCGACCGAGTCCAGTTTCGCCCCGCCGAGGCACGTCGCAAGGTCTTTATTATCGATGAAGTTCACATGCTTTCCATTGGCGCCTTCAATGCCTTGCTGAAAACCCTGGAGGAGCCGCCGGACCATGTGCTGTTCCTGCTGGCCACCACCGAAATCCATAAAGTGCCGGCAACCGTGCTCTCTCGCTGCCAACGCCTGGATCTGCGCCCCGTCCCCCCTAACGAGATGGTGGCCCGCCTGCGCTTTATCCGCGATCGCGAGGGGATGGAGGCCGAGGACGCGGTACTGGAACTGCTGGCGGCCCTGGGAACCGGCAGCCTACGTGACGCCTTGAGCCTGATGGAACAGGTGCGGGCCTATTGCGGCGACCAGCTGCGGCTCGCCGAAGTGGAGATGGCGCTGGGAGTGGCGCGGATCAGTGAGATCGCGTCGCTGGCGGACCTGATGGCGGCTGGTGATCTTCCCGAGGCCCTGGTTCTGCTCGGGGCGCTCCTGGATAGCGGCATCGATCCACGCCAGCTGACCCGGCAACTCAGTACCTATTGGCGGGACGCCATGCTGGCGCGCGCCCGCCGGCGCCCCATGCCCGAGGTCAACGTCGCCCGGTGCAATGCCGATCGGATCGTCCTGGTGCTGCGATGCCTTCTGGGGGTAGAGAGTACTGCCCGCCGCTCGGATTCGCCGCGCTTCGCCCTGGAGCTGGCGGTTGCCGAGGCTACCATGCACCTGGCCACCGCGACCGGAGCAGTTGGTGACGAGGCTGGTCTGGCCCGGCAGCCAGCTGCGTCCGCTAGCCACGACGCCCATCAAGACTCGCGTTCCGCCGCGCCAGCCCCGGTGCCCACGACCCGGATCTCCGAACCCGCCCCGCTTCAATACGCAGGCGACTCGACCGCCGACCGCGAGGCGCCGCGCGCCAATCCATCCCCCGAGTTGGCCGGCTCGCCTGCATCAGCAGCGCGTGAAAGCGCGGATCAGCCCGTGCCGCCGAACGGAGATGGAGCCCGCGAACCAAGCGGGCGGGAATCCGCAATAGCAGTGCCAGCGGTCCCCCCGGAGGAAAACCAGCCGCGGCCGGCGTCCCTCCCAGCTGACCACGGTCGGGGGTCCACGCCTCAGCCGGAGGCCCCTTCCTCATCGCGGGCGGAGTCCGCCCCGACGGGGACGGTGGGGCCCGATAGCCGCTGGACCGACCTTTTACGTTGGTTGCAGGATCGCGGCACGGCTAGCGTCCATCAACTCGCGCAAAAATCCGTCCGTGGGGCTCTCATTGCCGAGCACGAGGTCGTGACCCTGGGATTCAAGCCCTCGGACTCCTTCAGCCTGCGGATTCTGGAGCAGGCGAGAAACCGGCAAGTGCTTGAGGAAGCGGTGCGCGAGGTCTATGGTGGGCGCTGGACCGTACGCTGTGTTACGATCAGCGATGCCCCCGCCGCGCATGTGGGCGACGAGGGGGCGGAGCAGTATCTTGAGGAAATCGCCACCGCGTTTGGCGGCGATCAGTTTGGCCCGCGGGGCGCCTGAGCAGCCCGCTGAGTATCGAGGGGAAGAGGCGATGGGTTTCGACCAGAAGGCCATGCGGGACATGCTCAAGCAGGCACAGCAAATGCAGTCTCAAATGGAGAAGGCCCAGGCCAAATTGGCCGAGGAAATCGTGGTGGGCTCCGCCGGCGGCGGCATGGTGAGCGCCACCGTCACCGGCCAGATGGAGATCACCGCGATCACGATCAACAAGGACGTGGTGGATCCCGAGGACGTGGAGATGCTGCAAGATTTGGTACTTGCCGCCGTGCGCGAGGCACTGGAAAAGGCAAAGAACCTGCAACAAGAGAAGATGAGTGCCGTAACGGGCGGCATGAACCTGCCGTTCTAGCCTGGTGTTTGCCAGCCAGCCAGGCGCCGGCTCGATCGCCGAGCCGGTTGCCCATCTCATCGATCAATTGGGCAAGCTACCAGGGGTTGGTCCCAAGACCGCGCAGCGGCTTGCCTACTTCATTTTGCGCCAACCCACGGAGGAGGCGCGGTTGCTGGCCGAAGCGATCATCCAGGTGAAGGAGAAGATCGTCTACTGCAGTATCTGCCGTAACCTGACGGAGGATGATCCCTGCGCCATCTGCGCCAATCCCGGCCGTGACCAGGGCGCGATCTGCGTGGTTGAGCAGCCTCTGGATATTCTCGCCCTGGAACGGGCCCATAGCTATCATGGGCTCTATCATGTGCTGCACGGCGCCCTCTCGCCGATGGATGGGATTGGGCCGGGAGAATTGAAGATCGACCAGTTTCTGCTTCGCGTGACGACTGGAGGCATTCAAGAAGTCATTCTGGCCACCAATCCCACCATGGAGGGCGACGCCACCGCCATGTACCTGACCCAACGTCTCCAGGGGCTGCCACTCAAGGTCACGCGCCCTGCCCGCGGGCTCCCCATGGGCGGCGATCTCGAGTTCGCCGACGACCTCACCCTTCGCCAGGCGTTGGAGGGACGGCGCGAGTACCGCTAATTGGTACAGGCCGCCCCGCATGATCCCCTGATTCTAATCCACACAAATCCATCGGTATACTTGCCAATCCGAGCGCGCGGCGGTACCGTACCTCATGGATAATATCATCGCCGGACCATGGGCGATGGGGCCGGAGGGTGCGATGCAGGTTGCGACGGGTGGGTTCGATATCACGGCACGGAAAGTTCACCAGGCGATCTGCGTTGCCCTTTTGGTGATTGCCTTTCTGGTGGGCGCGGCGCATGGCGGCTGGTTGGTTGGGTTTGTTGGGCTCGTGCTGCTGCTAGGTCGTTTCTGGTGGCAGGCCGACCTATTCAGGCAACTGGCCTGGAGGGTTCTGGAGCCGGCAGGCATCCTCAAGCGGCGCGAGGTGCAAGAGAATCACGAGACCCGCCGGATTGCCCGCGTCCTGGGCGGGGCAATCATCCTTGGCGCGGCAATAGCCCTGGCCGCCGGAATATCCTGGGCCTGGATTGCCGTTGGCTTGATCGCCGTAATGATCTCCCTGGACGCGCTCTTCAATTTCTGCGCCCTTTGCTGGCTCACCTACCAGATTGATAAGCTGGCTACTCGCTAACCGACGATCGACGCCTATTTGCCCGATTCCCCGATCTCAGGAGCATACAAAGAGTGATAGAGCGAGCGATTATCGTCGTGGCCCTAGCCGTGGTGGTACTCATCGGCGTGCTGGCGGCACGGGTAGCGGCGCGCCGGCGAGTCGGCGCCGCCATGGGCATGGAGCTTCCCAGTGATTTGGCCGCTCGCCTCCAGGGTAGCGGTGCCGGTATCATCTACTTCCATGGCGTCCACTGCGCGGACTGCCGAGTCCAGGCGGCCATTCTCTCGCGCCTGGCTGGGGAAACAGGAGTCTCCGTGGCTCCAGTTGACGCCGCCCGTGAAGCGGAGATGGCGAGCGCCCTGGCGGTGATGACCGTGCCCAGCACCGTGATCGTCGACCGCTGGCGCCGCGTTCGCGCTATCAATCTGGGCTTCCGGGGGCGCGAGGCGCTGGAGGCGCAGTTGCTCGGGTTGTCATGAAAGACAATCTCGGAAGTGCCCAGCACTATTAGCTCTTCCTACACACCTTGGAATGCCTCAAACGCGGGCTTCCGCGACCAGTCAGGGGCGCAGACACCAAAGTATTGCTTGCCCGGTGGATTGTCGCGCACCTGGAACCAGCAGACGGCGGCGATTCGTTCATCGCGGCCACACACCTCGAACAGGGCCCGCAGATTGGCCGCCTGTAGATCGCGCGTCACGGCGGACGTGGTCCAGGCC
>DATBTL010000294.1:0-3522 GCA_036559345.1 Chloroflexota bacterium
CGCAAACACAGACACTACATGGGTAGGCGCCGCAAGTTCGTAGTTTACACCGGGAGACTCCTACGAACGTTGACCACCGAGCCGCTTAGCCGCCTTTTCGCCCAAGTTCGATGAGCACATCCTGCCGATCTCTATCGTGCATGCTCCACCCGCTCGTGACATGGCGTGGATCCCTTCCGTGCCCTCCGTACCAGTCCGTGTCTCCGTGATTCTAAACCCCTCCCTGGCGCTATTCGTCCGTCTCGCGCAGGAGCGCCTTGATCGCTGCCATATCCCCGGTCGCCGCCAAAGCCCGAAGCTGCTCCAGAATCCCCTGGCGCTCTCGCAGTTGGGCCTCCCGGTTCTGGAGTTGCGCTTCCGCCTCATGGGGCAATGGTTTGAGCCGGTCCTCCGCGTCGTACACCCGGAGATAGGGATCGTCGAAGGCAAACGAGACCCCGAGCGCCTCACTCTCCCAGCGTCCTTCGTTGCTCTGGGGCCAGGGTGTCCAGCGCCCATCGGTCAGGCGCAGCGCCCGCACGGGCTCCGGCATATACCGGCGGTTGAAGTCGACCAGCAACAGCTCCGCTACCCCGGCCTGGGCATAGCTCCAGGGCTTGCCGCGCCGCTCGTCCAGATCCTGGCGCCAGGTCGTCTCGCTCAGTACCTCGATAACCAACAAGGGCACGCCGATCTCGGCGAAGGTGAGAACCTCTCCGCTCCTGGGATGAGGATTGGGCCGCGGATGGACGAACACATCGGGCAGCATGGTATAGGGAGTGCCGTCCGGGCGCCGGAAGCCGCCGATCGCGATTTGCGACTGTACCCACCAGGCAATAGCACTGGCAATGGAGGCCATATCCAACCCATCTCGGGCGCCGTCAATGACCCGCTGGTGAAACTCCGACCCCACCACGCTCTCCTCGCTATCGTCCGGGGGCCAGGGCGCTTGATCCCTCCCCGCTCTCTCAATCACCGACTGTCGCATGGTTCCCCCCAACTACCAGTGCCGCTCGTGCGCGCCCTGCTTCCCCCATGATACCAGTGAGAAGTAAGACCTCACATCAATCGCTCCACTTCTCCGATCTGGTCCAGCAGCGCGGCGCAACTCCGCTGGTCCCCTACCTGGCGCCACAGCCGGAGGCTGGCCTCCAGTCGCGAGCGGGCAGCCGGGTAATCGCCTTCGTGCTTCGCGATGAGCCCCAAACCGGCCAGCGAGAGAGCTTGGCCGTGTTGTTCAGCTCCGTAGTTCTGATAGAGGACGGCCAGATCTTGATACAGCGTGCGAGCCGTTTGCAGGTCGCCCGCGCGCATGGTGAGCGCCGCGTGGCTCGCCGCCGTCCACGCCATCGCGGGCCGATCCTGGATTTCCCGGATGGCCATCAAGCCGGCCTCCACGAGAGAACGTGCCCGCGGACCGTCGCCTTCCGCCAACGCGAGATTCCCAAGACTGATCAAGGCGAAGGCAATCCCTCGGCTCTCCCCGATCTCTTGCCGGAGTGCCAGGCACGTATCAAGGCGCGACCGCGCCTGCCCATGGTCGCCGCGCACTCTGGCCAGATTCCCCAGTTGACCCAGCACCTGGGCGATCCCCACCCTGTCTCCAATCCGCTGGAAGATGGCGAGACTCTCCTCGAGCAGGCGCCCGGCCCGCTCATGATCGCGTTTGCAGCGGGCCAGGTTGCTCAAATTAGCGAGGATGTGTCCGCGAATGGCCTGGGCTCCTACCTCGCGGAGCAGCAGGAGTGAATTCTCGATCGTCATCTCCGTGGGGCCCGAGGACTGATCGTCGATTGGCATCCAGCCCAGGTGGAGAAACGAGGAGGTAACGCGGATTCCGTCCCGAAACGTCTCCATCCGTTGCAGGCTCGCTTCCATCAGGGCGCGGGCGCGCTGGGTGTCACCCTGGCACCAGCGGATGAAGCCGGCGGAATGGGTAAGAAGCGCGGCTTCCTCGGGGAGATCCTTTGCTTCAGCCAGGGCGAGCGCGTCCTCGAACAGGGCACGGGCCTGAGGATAGTCGAACTGCAGCCAGGCGATCATGCCCCGGAGATGTATCGCCCTCACCCGGCCCCGCTGATTGTCTCGCGCAATATAGACCGCGATCCCTTGTTCAGCCAGGGCGGCGGCGGCGGCGGCGTCTCGGCGCGCGGCGAGGGCGCACGCATGAAGGAACACCTCCGCCCGCGTCGGCGCGTCCGGTCGGGTCACGCGCAGCAAGCTCTCAAGCCAGCGACGCCCGTCCGCGAAGTGGCCCCGCAGGAGCCAGAACTGCCAGAGGGCACGGGCTAGCAGGAGCCCGGTCTCGGACTCGCCCTCTACCGTGACGCAGAAATCGAGGGCCGCGCGCAGGTTGTCATGTTCAGTCTCCAGACGCGTGAGCCACTCTCGCTGCTCCGCCGTCCATAATTGGGTCTCCGCGCGTTCCGCGAGGCGCAGAAACCAGTCACGGTGACGCCGCCGCGGAGCGGCCAGGTCTCCCGATTGCTCAAGTACCCGCGCGGCGTATTGCCGTACCGGTTCGAGCAACCGGTAGCGCGCCGCTCCCCTGCGCCCCTCGGTCACGATCAGTGACTTATCGAGCAGGCTGCTCAGCAGGTTCAACATTGCCTCCCCGGGCAAATCCGGGCCCCCGCACACTGCCTCTACCGCTTCCAGGTCAAAGCCGCCCGCGAAGACCGATAGGCGCCCGAACAACAGTTGCTCTGGTGGGTCCAGCAGGGCAAAACTCCAGTCCATCGCCGCCTTGAGGGTCCGCTGCCTATTCACCGCCGTCCTCGCGCCGCCAGTTAGCAGGTCAAAGCAGTTCTCCAGCCGAGCCGCAATCTGTTCAACCGATAACACGCTCGTCCGCGCGGCGGCCAATTCCAGCGCCAGCGGGATACCGTCGAGCCGCCGACAGATCTGAGCGATGGCCGGCATGTCCTCCTCGACCACGGCGAACGTGGGAAGGAGGGCGCGAGTACGTTCGACAAAGAGTTGCACCGATTCGCAGCGCGCGAACTCTTCGATCGGCGGTAGTTTGACCGGATCCGGCACCGCCAACGTCGGCACCTGCCAGATCGCCTCGCCCTGGATGCGCAGTGGTTCACGGCTGGTGGCAAGAACCGACAGGTGGGGACATGCCTGGAGGAGCGCGCTTATCAGCTCGGTGCAGGCGGTTACTACATGCTCGCAATTGTCTATTATCAGCAGCAGATGCTTTGGCCGCAGGGCGTCGAGGAGCGAGCCAAGCAGCGGCCGGCCCGGCTGTTCCCGCGCACCCACCACCGTGGCCACCGCCTTCGGCACCAGCGCGTGGTCCGAGAGTGACGCCAATTCCACTACCCAGACGCCGTCTGGGTATTCCGCGATCAGATCGGCGGCCACCCGCAGGGCGAGCCGAGTCTTGCCGGTCCCACCGGCGCCGGTGAGGGTCACCAGCCTGTATCCACCATCCGTTGGCGCCCGCTGAAGCAGCCGTCGCACTCCGGCCCGCTGTAACTCACGGCCCACGAAACTGGTCAGGGTCAGCGGCAGATTGTGGGGATGCTCCGGCTCGGG
>DATBTL010000295.1:0-2651 GCA_036559345.1 Chloroflexota bacterium
TATTGGTACGCCAGTAATCGGCTATCCGAGGACCAGGGTGATGCCGAACGTCAATCACTGATGGATCGCGCCACGGCCACGCTGGCTCGCGCCCGTACCGCGACCGCCTTTCTCGAACCGGAACTGTTGGCCCTGCCGGACGGCACGGTGGAGGCATTCCTGGCCTCGAACTCCGATCTTGCGCTCTACCATCTGTTCCTGAGCGATATTCTGGCCGAGAAGGAACATATGCTGGGGAAAGAAGGTGAGGAGGTGCTGGCCGGGATGACCGAATTGCTCCAGGCCCCTTACGACATCTACCGGAACGCCGTCAACGCCGACATCACCTTCGACCCGGTGACCGACGAGCAGGGGCGGAGCGTGCCGATGTCGCTCTCGGCCCTGAACAACCTCTTGCAATCGCCGGATCGGGCGGTGCGCCAGGCGGCGTACGAATCGGCATCACGCGGTTTCGCGGCCCACAAGCGGACTCTGGCCGCGACCTTCGCCGCCGCGCAGAAGCGGGACGTGATCATGGCCCGCCTGCGCCACTATCCTTCCGCCCTGGCCGCCGCGCTCGGTCCCGTACACTTGCCGGAAGCCCTCTTCCATAATCTTGTAGAGGTCGCGGAGCGGGGATCGGAGCATAATCGTCGCTATCTGCGCTTCCGCCAACGGGAACTGGGAGTGGAGCGGCTGATGCCCTGGGATTTGCTGGCGCCCCTCGATGCCGACGTGCCGCTGGATATCAGCTTTTCCGATGCATTCGCGCAGGTTCGCACCGCCCTAGCCTGCCTCGGGCCCGAGTATGCACGGGTGCTGGAGCAGGCCCAGCGGGAGCGCTGGGTCGATTGGGCGGACAACCAAGGGAAGCGATCCGGCGCCTATTCCAGCGCCTGTTACGGCTATCATCCGGTGATTCTCCTCAATTGGCAGGGCAAGCTGAGCGATACCTTCACCCTGGCGCACGAGTTGGGGCACGCGGTACATTCCACCTACAGTTGCGCGGCCCAGCCCTATGTCTATTCCCACTACACCATGTTCCAGGCCGAGATGGCCTCCACGACCAACGAACTTCTCCTGGCCCGCTCCCTGCTGGACACCACCAGCGAGCGCGTGCTGCGTCGGGCCGTGCTCACGCGCGCGCTGGGCGCCTTCACCAGCAATTTCTTTGGCGGCGCCATGCAGGCCGCGCTACAGCTCGAAGTCCACCAGATGGTGGAAACAGGCCGCCCGTTGACGTATGAGAGCATCACCGTAGCCAATACGAGAAACCTCCTGCGTTGGTTTGGGGATTCAGTGGAGATTACAGAGGAAGGGATGGGCAGCGGCTGGTCACGCCCGCCGCATCACTACTACAACTTCTATTCGTACCAATACGCGACCGGGATCGCCGCCGCCGCCGCTTTTAGCGACGCGATCTTGCGCGAGGGCGTGCCGGCGGTGCAGCGCTATCTTGGCTTCCTCCGCGCCGGTTCATCCGCCCATTCGATTGACCTGCTCCACGCCGCCGGTATCGATATGACCACCCCCGCCCCGCTTGAACGCGCGGTGGCCGTATTTGAGTCCCTGGTCGATGAACTGGAAGCCCTGTGAGCACCGGTCCCCAACTGCCTATCGCCCTGGATGCGATGGGCGGCGACCACGCGCCGGCGGAGATCGTGGCCGGGGCGGTGGCCGCCGCCCGTGAGTACGGCCTGAGTATCGTCCTGGTCGGTGACGAGCCGCGGGTCCGCGCGACTCTTGCCGCGCTCGGCCCCGTGCCGGCGGGGATCTCTGTCTATCACGCGCCCGACATCATCGAGATGCACGAGCATCCAGCGCGGGCCTTGCGTGCCAAGCCCAACGCCTCGTTGCCGGTTGCCGTGGGTCTGGTCCGTGACGGGCAGGCCGGCGCCGTGGTCTCGGCCGGGAATAGCGGGGCGATTATGGCGGCGGGGATCTTCTCGCTCAAACGGCAGGAAGGGATCGATCGGCCCGCGTTCGGGGGACTGGTTCCCACTCGCGATGGCCAGGCGTTCTTGCTGGACATGGGGGCCAACGCCGAATGTAAGCCCGCCTGGCTGTTGCAGTTCGCCCGGATGGGCGCGGTCTACATGCATGTGGAACATGGGCTCGCGCGCCCGCGAGTGGGCTTGATCAGCAACGGTGAGGAGGAGGGAAAAGGCACGGCCCTGACCCTGGCCGCCTACGATTTGCTGAAAGCGAGCGACCTCAATTTCATCGGCAACATCGAGGGGAACGAGGTCACGGGCGGGAAGGCGGATGTGATAGTCTGCGATGGTTTCACCGGCAACGTGATTCTCAAAACCATGGAAGGTACGGCCGGGACCATTGTCGGCCTCTTGCGGAGCCAACTGAGGAGCAGTCTGAGGGCCAAAATTGGCGCCGCCCTAGCCATGCCCGCCCTCCGCGCCCTGGGGCGCCGGCTGGATTACGCCGAATACGGCGGCGTCCCCGTGCTGGGAGTGCATGGGGTGCTGATCAACTGCCATGGGCGCTCGAAGGCGCGGGCGATCACCCAGGCGCTGCGGCTGGCCGACCGGATGGCCCGCGCCGACGTGGTGGGGGAGATTGGGCGGTCGCTGGCTGGACCGGGGAACTCCTTACACATTGAGGAAGAGCCGTAGACCAATGTCTACCTCTTCCATGGTGGAAGCACCTACCGTGCC
>DATBTL010000296.1:0-2495 GCA_036559345.1 Chloroflexota bacterium
GGGGGTGCGGTCATCGTGGGGAAGACACGCCTTTCGGAATTCGCCTATTCGCCCGGCTCCAATAACGCTCATTACGGTCCCACCGCGAATCCCTGGGACGCCGGCCGCGACACCGGCGGGTCCAGCAGCGGGTCCGGTGCGGCGGTAGCCGCCGGGCTCGTCTATGCCGCCCTGGGCACCGACACCGGTGGTTCGATTCGCATCCCCTCCGCTTTCTGTGGAATCGTGGGGCTGAAGCCCAGCCATGGACGGACCTCGCTGCATGGAGGGGTTACGCTCTCCTGGTCCCTGGATCATCTGGGACCGATGACCCGCACGGTCGGGGACGGCGCCGACCTGCTCGACCTGCTGGCCGGTCCCGATCCTCGCGATCCGCGAACTCTACCGGCGGCTCCGCCGTTGCCGGCTCAGGTGCCGGCGGGGCTACGGATCGGAGTGCTTGGCGACGATGGATCCGGAATCTCGCTGGCCACGGACCGAGTGCTGGCTGCCTGGCGCCAGGGTTTGGCCGCCCTGGCCGCGGCCGGAGCCGATCTGGTGCCCGTGGATGTACCCTGGTTGGAATTGGCGCGGCATGTGAACGGAGCCATGTTGACCCTGGAGGCGTTCACCCTCCATGCGGAGCGGTTGCGGACCGGATGGAACGACGTCGGGGAGTTTCCCCGCCGCCGCTTGATGCAAGCCTTACTCCATGGGCCATCCACCTATGTCCGGGCGTCACAGGCACGGGCCATGTTGCGGGAGCAAGCGCGAGCGTTGTTCGGGCGGATCGACCTGTTGAGCACACCAACCATGCCCTTCGGCGCCCCCGCACTGGGCGTACCGGATGGAACTCGATTCACCTCACCGTTTAACCTTCTGGGCTTGCCGGCGCTCAGCCTTCCGGTCGGCCTCACCGACGAAGGTCTCCCGATTGGCCTACAATTGATCGGGCCGCCAGGCGCGGAGGCGACCGTGCTAGCGGCCGGAGCGAGCCTGGAAGCGAGCGGGATCTGGTACACATAACTAGACGAGCTTGCTGGCGTCGCGCGGACGAGTGTAGGCGCCAACTTAGGGGCGGGGCGTACCGAGATGCCTCACCCCCCTGATCTACTGGGTGCTTGTAGCTCTGGCGCGGATCACGAACAGGGCGATCAGGAGCGTGCATGACGCGAAAATCGTGCTGATTGTAAAGGCGCTGGCCACTCCGTGGGCCATGATATGATGCGCCTGCATTGTTGGAGTGGCGCTCGCCAGGGGATGCCTGGCCGCGTCCCGGCTGGCCGTGCCAAAGACGGTGACCAGGATGGCCACCCCCAGGGCGCCGCCCACCTGCTGCATGGTTTGCAGCAGCCCCGAGGCGGCGCCGGACTCCTGCCGGGGCACCCCGGCGAGGATGGTCATGGTGACCGGCATGAAGCTGCACCCGGCGCCGAATCCGAACAATAGCATTGGGGCGAGGAGGCCCTGGGCATAGGTCGTGCCGGATGAGATCTGGGTAAGCCAGATCATGCCGGCCAGGATCAGGGTGGCGCCGCCTACCAGGAACGGCTTCGGGCCGAACCGCGGCAGGAGTCGCGGGACAATCCGGGACGCGGTGAAGATCGCCAGGGTCAGGGGCAGGAAGGCGAAGCCCGCCGTGATCGGGCTGAAGCCGAGCACATCCTGCACGAACTGGGTGAGAAAGAAGAACATGCCGAACATGGTGGCCGGCAAGAGCAGCATATTGAGATAGGCGCCGGCCCGGTTCCGGTTGGCAAACAGGCGCAGGGGCACGATAGGCTGCCTGGCCCGGATCTCCACGGAGAGGAACAGGGCAAGGAGGACGGCGGCGACCGCCAGGGCAAGGCGGGCAACACTGTCGCTCCACCCATTGGAGGCGGCGCGGATGAAGCCGTAGACCAGCGAAGTCATGCCAAACGTCGAGGTGAGCGCCCCGAGCAGATCGAAGCGACCTGGATGACGGTCGGACTCGCGGACGAACAGCGGGGCTAGCGCGATCACCGCGATGCCAATCGGTACATTGATGAACAGCACCCAGCGCCAGGACACCCAGGAGGTGAGGACGCCGCCCAGGATCAGGCCGATCGATCCGCCGGTGGCGGCTACGGCCGAGAAGACGCCCAGGGCCCGATTCCGTGCCGGGCCTTCCTCGAAGTTGGTGGCGATCAGGGCGAGGGCGCCCGGCGCGGCGGCGGCGGCCCCGACGCCTTGCGCCGCCCGGCTAGCCAGCAGCCACCAGGATGAGGTGGCGAAGCCGCCAAGCAGCGAGGCGAGGGTAAACAGCGCGATGCCGCCGATGAACAAGCGCCGCCGGCCCAGAATGTCGCCGGCCCGTCCGCCCAGCAGGAGCAGGCCGCCCACCGCCAGGGTGTAGGCGTTGAGCACCCACGACAGGTTGGTGGGCGAGAAGTGCAGACTACTCTGGATTCTGGGCAAGGCGACGTTCACCACGGTGGCGTCCAGGGTGATCATGAGCTGGCAGGTCACGATGACCGCCAGGGCGATGCTGGGAT
>DATBTL010000297.1:0-4858 GCA_036559345.1 Chloroflexota bacterium
CGGCACGGGCTTGTTGGCCCAGACGCCCTGGGCCAACAATTCCTCTCGCCACCGTTCGATGGCCGCCGGGTCATCGGCGCCGCTATCCAGCAGGTTCGCCTGCACGAACGGCACGTAGCGCCGCGCCATGGTCAGCCGTTCAGTCAACTGCTCGGTGGACAGCTTGCAGCGCTTATTCAGGGCGGCGCGCCCAGCCTCGCTGATCGATTCCACGCCTGCCTCGATCGAGACGCACCCTGCCGCCTCCAGGTGCTCCAGCATCGCGGGCTCCCAGAGATCGATGCGCGTCTGCATGCCGAAGTGGAAGGGAATCGACCGCGCTTGCCGCCTCTCCGCGAGCGCATTCAAAAGCGATGCGTCCGGGAGAAAGATCTCGTCGATGAAATAGCAGTAGGTGATGCCCTGAGCTAGCAAGCCATCCAGCTCCTCCAACACCACCGGCAGAGGTCGCTTCCGATACTTATTGCGGAAATGCTCCTTGGCGCAGAACGAACAGCGATACGGGCAGCCCCGCGACACCTCCATCTCCGCCCCCGGACCCGAGAACGGCCCCTCGAACCGGTGATGATGGTGCGCGTGCCTGGCCACCACCTCCTCCGGCCACCGCGGGGCCGGCAGCTCCTCCAGCCGCGAGGCATGTGGCCCCCCGTTCACCCGCGGAGCATCGCCGTCCCAGAAGCACATCGCCGGCACCTCCCGGCACGCCTCCGCCAATTCCCGACCCGGCAGCCGCTCCACCAGGGCCACCAGCACCTCCTCGCACTCCCCCAACACCACCGCCAGATCCCGCGACCCCACCGCGGCGCCAAACTTCCGCAAGGTCGACTCCGGCGTCGACGACCCATGCGGCCCCACCACCACCAGCGGTGCTCCCAGCCCCCGGAGACCCCGCGCCAGCGCCAACGGCACCCGCAACTCCGGCGGGGCACATCTCCAGAATAAATATGAAGGGGCAGTACAGACGACTACAAGATCTGGTTCGGACGCCCCGATAGCGGCCACCAATTCATCCGGCGACCAGCCCGAGCCCTGCCCATCCAGCAGCGTCACCGCGTGCCCACGCGCCTCCAGCAAGGCCCGCGTATAGCCGTATTCCAGCGGCAAATGCGGCTCTCGGCACCCGAAATAAATCGAGCCCTCAAAGCTCCAGGCGGGATTGACCAGGCAGACATGGAGATGCTTTTTCATCAGATCAGCGCCCTCATTTACTCAAAGGGCAAACGTACCAGGATCCGAGATCCGGTTCCAATCGGCACTGACCAACGTGCTAGCCGAGATGACCGCGGCCATACCCTGGCGGGCGCATACCCTCGGGTAGCTTCTTAGGCGAAGCCCATGGCGCCCAATTCTCAAGGATGAGCTACGCGGCCCGATCCGCCTCCACATGCGAGACGGACACCGTGAGGGCAGCGCCGGCGAAATCGTCCAGAGGAAATGGCGGTCCAACTCAACCCCGCCGCCACATTCCCCGTGGGGCGCGCTCCCCACCTGTATTAACTGGGTGATCGACGGGGCTTGAACCCGCAACCGCTGGAGCCACAATCCAGAGCTCTGCCAATTGAGCTACGATCACCATGCCGCGAGTGGGGTGCGCCCGGGGGGACTCGAACCCACTACCTTGGACTTAGAAGGTCCCTGCTCTGTCCAGATGAGCTACGGGCGCCCTGCCCGATGAGTATACCACCCCCTCCCCGCCATCGGCAACTCAATCCAATGCCGCCTGGGCGGGCGTTTCCGGAGCCGGGGCTGGCTGGATGGCGTGGATCACTCCCCGTTCGAGAAGCGCGCGCTCGTCTTCGCCGGCCAGAGAGGCACGCACCGCCAGTTGCACCATGCCCCCCTCTACTTTTTCCACGGTCACGCTTACGTTCCGGTTCGGGGGGAGGGCTGATTTCAATTGGCGCGTCAGATCGGTCGTGGAAAGGCTGCTCCAGCGGTCCGCCGGAATGAGCACCGGGAGGTAGACTTCGAGGCTCTGCGGGCGCAGGGTGACCACGCTGGTCATCATGGCGCTGTTCGGTACGTGAATTTCTTGCGGCCCGGCGAAGAGCGTCGTGTAGAAGAGGGTGATTTCGCCTACTTCCCCGGTATACTCGCTGCCCGCGAAGGCCGCTGACCGCACGGTGACAAATTGACCGGAACGGAACGGCCGCGAGAAGAGAATGACCAGACCGGCTACCGCGTTGGACAGCGACGCTTGCGCCGCGATTCCGACCACCACCCCGGTCACCGCGCCGCTCACCGCGATCCCACTCAGATCCAGCTGGGTGGTACTGGCAATCGCGATGGCCAGGATGACGTACAGAACCACGCTGATCAAAGTCCGAGCGGCGCGGGCCCGGCCCAGGCCAATGTAAGCGGTCGCCTCGCGGCCGGCCAATCCCGCCACTCCACGGACAATGCCGATCCCCAGAATCGCGGTGCCGATCCCCAGCAAAGGCGCGAGCCAGATCGCCTTGGTGATCATCATGCTGAAGCCGTGGGTTGCCAATCGGTGCAATACCCAGAGGGCGACGAGGAAGAGCAGGCACTCGAAGCCCAGGAGTCGAGTCTGGCGACCGATTGCGAGTGTCTTTGGCATTCCCTCTCTCATCTTGGGGCGCGACAACGCCAAACGGGGACCGTGAAAGCAGCCGGCGCGGTCGGTTGCCTGGTGCTCGTGATGCGCCAATCCATAGGCGCCAGAGCGCCGAATCCCCGGCCCCTCAGCCGCCCAGACTGTACCGGGGCGGCCCTATTCATGTCAACATGGCTGCCTGCGGTGGAGTGGTTATCCACCGTGAGGTATGGTGAAGCGGCAAGGCGGCGTGTACACTTTGCCTGAGGTATGGCTTGCGGGATGACGGAGAAAGCCTGGCTCGTCCATGGTATGGTCGGCGGTGGCGGGCAATCCGGAATCCCTCGTCTTACGCCTCGCATGGCGTGACCGCGTTGGATGGTCAAATGCAGCTCAGCTAATGGACTTGTGAGAATGGTAGGAAAAGACGCCAGGAATCGACTCAGCGATGCCGGACGGGACAGAGGCGGACTGGATCCGAGCTCTCGACGCGCTCCGCGGCCCCCGCGGAGGCGTGCCCCTCTCACCTCCTACTTCCCCTTCGCGGTGGCGGTCGCACTGGTTCTCGCGATCATCACCGGCTTGTTTCTGCTCGTGATGAGCGCGGCGCACGATCTGGCCGGCGGCTCACATACCGCGACCCTACGGCCGGCGGTCCAGATTCATCAGACAACCGGACACGCGACCGCTCACCGGCAAATCGGCTCCGCCACGAAGTCGCCGGTGAAGGTGTCGAATGGGGCCGCTCCGACTATGGTGGCCACCGCGACGCCGGTTCGTTCGCTGCTGGGCAGCGGCGGGTCCGGCATGCGGATTACCCCCGGTGGGCCGCTGCCGACCAGCACTCCCGCCCCTACCGCGACCGCCACCGGCGATGCTGGTCTGGTGGTGGCGCGCAATGTGGATCTGACCGGAAAGGCGGTCGAGGCGTCTACCCGATTCGTGTCGCCTTCCCTGCGCTTCTACGCGGTGGTGACGCTGCATGGCATCCACAATACCGACCAGCTTCACTTTGTGTTCGAGCGAGATGGGGTGCGCTTGCCGGGTGACGATATCCAGTATCAGGCCGGAACGGACGCGGATGTTCAGTCTTTCAGCGCCTGGGCGGACTACAAAGGCGGTACCCACACTTTCCCTTCGGGCAAATATCGAATACTCTTTTACCGGAATGGAGTGCTTGAAGCGGTACGGGCGTTTTCGGTCGGCTGAACTGGGGAAGGGACTGGCTATGGGGTCGGCAAGCAATGAACCACGCGCCGTAGTCCGGCGGTAGCAGGCGAACCTGGTGGGAGCACGGCAGGTTCGGAAACGACGAACAAGGTACAGAGCGCCGATCGCCACGGGACTGGCCGCGCTGCTCGTCGTACCCCTCCTGGTTCCGCGTCCCTCCCTGGCCGCTAACTCGAACTATGATGCTCTGGTGGCCCGTTTGAGCGTCTTGGTCACCCAGCGAACTGTGCTCATTAACCGGGTTTCGGTGGCTGATGGGCAGGTGGGCTCATATGCGCTGTCCGATGTATTGGCGGTTCTCCGGGCGCCCCTGGAAACGCAAGCGGCCGAGGCGCGCCGCTACGCCCGGGCGTGGGCCGCGATCCCCAGCCCTACGCCGGCGCCGCGCGATCCCGCGTTTTATCGTGGCGCCGATCCCGGGGTCATGCTAGGTCCCAACCAGCTCTTGGGCTCCATGGACAACCCATCCAATCTCGTCGCGACCGAAGGGTCGAGCGGAGCCGGACCGGGAGCCCCGCTGGTTGCCCAGGTAGCCGGCGAGCGGAATGTTCCAATCGAGACGGCGCCGTTGCTTCCCCCAATCTATAGCTCGCTCTCCACGGCTCAGGACCCGGCGCCGCCGCGCGAGATTGGTGACGCAGGCACTGACGACCTCTTGCGAACCGTCGCCCCGCAAGCCGCGGCGCCCTCACCTCCCACCGCCGCCGTGGCGGCACCCCCGTGGAGCGCCCCCACCCTCGTACATGGAGCGCCCGCCGCGAACGCATACGCGGGGGCGCTCTCGGCGCTGGTTCCGGCGCTTGGTTCGTTGACGGCGCCGGCCAGCCTGCCCAGCGCGGGGGTCAACGCCGGTGCGCGGCCACGCACCCTGGCCGATTTTCAGTCTCTGCTCGGGCACTATGTAGTATCGGGAGCGGCCGGGCGGGGTGCCCCACGTGGCGTGGTACGGGGACCGATTACCTGGAATCTTTCGGCTGCCTCACCGGCCGCCAATCGTACGACGCTCCAGGTGCAGGGATCGGGGAGCGCATCCGTCGGGCAGGTCGGGCCTCAGGCATATAGTGTCTTTTC
>DATBTL010000298.1:0-36894 GCA_036559345.1 Chloroflexota bacterium
CCAGGGCTGTCCGGGAGACCGAGGGTCGCGACCCCCGAGCCTGCCTGGACCAAAAAGCCGTCAGCGTGCCCGTGATAGCATCCCTCGAACTTGAGTACCTTGGGGCGCCCGGTAAAGGCACGGGCCAGGCGGGCGGCGCTCATCGTGGCCTCCGTGCCCGACGACACGAATCGCATTTCCTCCACGGCCGGCATGGCGGCATGGATCAAGCGGGCAAGCTCGGACTCCAACTCCGTGGGCGCGCCAAAACTCGTTCCGCGGGCTGCCTGCGCGGTGATGGCCGCGATCACGTCAGGATGGGCATGACCCAGGATCAACGGGCCCCACGACAGGACGTAATCAATCATCCGGTTCCCGTCCGCGTCAATCAGGTACGGTCCCTCGCCACGAGCGATAAAGCGGGGAGTCCCTCCCACGCCCCGGAAGGCACGGACAGGGCTGTTGACTCCACCGGGAAACAATCGACATGCCTCCGCGAACAGAGCTTCCGAGCGAGCGGTGCCTGCCATAGTCTAGTCTCCGC
This sequence comes from Chloroflexota bacterium, assembly GCA_036559345.1. Taxonomy (GTDB): domain Bacteria; phylum Chloroflexota; class UBA5177; order JANWHV01; family JANWHV01; genus JANWHV01. The sequence continues at coordinate 524 of DATBTL010000298.1, forward strand.
CCAACGGCTGCAAGTCGAAGAGGCGTCGGGTCGCCATGGCAAGGCCGTTCCCGGCCTCGGGATCCTTGAGGCTCACCATGGGGCGATGAAGCAGTTTATTGACGATGGAGGCGGACAACGCCTCCACCGCCTGCCTCTGGTGGGGCGAGAGATCCGGCAACTGGGCCAGGACACGCTCCACCTCCGTGACTCGGATCGATTCCGCGTGGTCGCGAAGGGCCCGGATGGTGGGAACCTGCCCCTGAGCGGCAAGCCAGCGCGAAAACGCGGCAACCTCTCCCTCGATCAGTTCCCCGGCCCTCGCGACCTCGGCTGCCCTGGCCTCCCGGTTCGCGGCGCAGAGATCGTGAAGACAATCCACGTCATACAACAGGACGCCTGGTAGGTTGGCCGCGTCGGGATCAATGTCGCGCGGTACCGCCAGATCGCAGAACATCAAGGGAAGATCGCGCTTCCGCGTGCCCATGGCCCGACTGACCATCTCGGCTCTAATGACCGGCTCCGGAGACGCCGTGCAGCCCAGAACCAGATCCACCTCGGTCAGGGCCGCCTCCACGTGCTCGAATGGCCAGGGTTCGGCCCCATAGAGGCGCGCCAGAGCGTCCGCGCGCGCGGCGGTGCGGTTCGCGATAAGGACACGGGTATCCGGTTCGTCCCGCAGGTGTTTCAAAGCCAATTCGCCGGTTGCCCCAGCGCCCACCACGAGAATGCGCCGTCCCGCCAGACCACCGAGGCGCTCACGGGCCAGATCAACCACCACCGAGACCGCGGAAAGGTGGCCGCGGGCGATTCCCGTTTCGGCTCGGACCAATTTTCCCGCCGCCAAACCGCCCTCAAGCAGTCGGTAGAGAATCGACCCCAGGGCATCGGCGTCACGCGCGGCGTCCAGGGCGCCCTTCAACTGGCCCAGAATCTGATCCTCGCCAAGGACTATCGAATCAAGGCCGGCGGCCAGGCGGAACAGGTGGTGGGCCGCGTCCGCTCCGCGCTTCACGTAGAGGTACGGGGCAATCTGGTCGGCTATCCCGCCATGCCAGTCGCGCAAAAACCGGAACGCGAGGTCGGCGCCGTCTCCGGCCCGCTCGTCCACCGTGTAGACCTCGGTGCGGTGACAGGTGGAGAGGATTGCCGCCTCGGGCACCAGCCGGCGGAGAGCCGGCAGGGCGCGGGCCAGGTCAGACTCGCTGAAGGCCAGTTGCTCGCGCAAGGCTACGGGCGCGCTCCGTTGATGGACGCCGATGAGCACAGGTTCCAAGTCAGCCCTCGTAACCGGCGATAGTGCCGAGGAGGATCGAGTCCATGAAGTGGTCCACCCGCGTATAAAGGGTGCCAGCGTCGGCCACCGCCGCGGACGCAGCCAATCCGGGTCCGAATATCGTCTGGCACGAGAAGGCACGCCGGAAGAAAAGGAAGGCCTCGCCCACTCGGTTCCCTTCCGTGCCTCCAAAACATGCCAAATCTACCACTTCAATTCTAACAAACCTACCATTGGGGAGCAAAGCGCGGCGTATGTCAGCTCAACTTTGGCCCACCCATTGCAATCGCGTCGGCAATCTGTTACCGTTCTCTTGTACACTGCTAGTGGACTAGATGACTTGATGGTTGATGGTAAAGGAGGTGAGGCAGTTTCGAATGCCGCCGTGGGGGGATGAGTACCTTTAGCGCGAGTTCAGGCAGAGGGGCAAACGAACTATGGATTCCCAGAACGACCAGCAGAACAGCGATCAGTACGGGCAACCGGCCAATCAGACGACCACCCAGTCTGGTGACCAAGGGCCGGCCGGAGGCATAGACGGGCAGGCGGTGGACCGGATCGACCAAGCCATCGACCAGCTTGCGGGGCATGTGCCCGGGGGGGCCGGGATGGCCCAGAAAGCTAAGGATGCGGTACCCGGCGCGCTCGACTCGCTCGAAAAGACGGCGGAGGGCCGGCTAGGCGGGCTGTTCGGCAACAAGACCAACTAAATCGGCCACCAAGGCATGAAGATGCCGGAGAGGAAATTACCATGGCCAGCATGAGCGATCATCTCGACAAAGCCTATGAAGGCAAATCGGCCCATGAACTTGTCAACGCTCCCGTGGATGCACTGAAAGGCGTCTCGGAGGGAGACGCTGAATTGCTGAAGAAGGCATTCGGCATTGACACTATTGGTGACCTCGGAAAGAACGTGTATTTCCTGCGCGCGCAGGAAATTGTCTCCAAGGCCGGCACCACCAAACGCTAAATCCGTCCTCGACCATCCGCTCTAGCGGGGAGAACGTTTAATGTTCCGTCGTTTACTCCTGGCCCTGGTGCTGTTGTTGGCACTGGCCCTCGCGGGCACGCCCGCCACCCAACTTGCCGCACCGGTCCACGCCGCGCCCGCCGCCGCGCCATCGGCGCAGCATCAGGCGTTTTTTGACAAGACGCGCGTGGTCGTTCACCTGGCGATTGCCTACGGGGTTTTCCACCACTGGGTCTGGAAGCCCTTCCGGGCCGGCGACCTTACTATGCACCATAAAATCCAGTTGATTAAGGCCGGCCTGGCTCTGCTCTTCGCTGTACACGAGATCCACAAGGCACTCGACATCACAAGCCACTCCAACTCCAATACCCTCAAGAAGCTCAACAGCGTGCTGGTGGGGTTGGAAACCAAGTTCACCAGTGTCGGCACCCTATTCCACCAGGCCCCGAATGGCCTGACCGATACTCAGGTGAGCTCCTCGATCAACCAGCTGAACAGCGGGGTCGATTCCTCCAACTCGATCCTGCATGCCCCGGACGCGCCAATCTCGCAACTTGGCAACTTCTAACAAGGCTACGATGGCGGCCGGCCATCCACGCGGCGCCCCGTGCCGAGTCCCAGGCATGGGGCGTTGTCGTGCGTGGCGATCATGACGGCACCGCGGATCCCTTCGAGAACCGTCTTGGACCACCAATGTGTAATCAGGAGCCCCAGAAAAGTGAACGTAAGGGCCTTGTATTCGCCATTATTCAGATGGTCCAGGTTGTCACCGGTGCTGGGCTGGGCGCTTCTGTTGGTCGGAATAGCCATCCTTGTCTTGCGGCTCCGCGCCGATTTCGCGCATCCTGGGGCGCCCGGCGCGTCCGGCCTTCGTGGCTCGGTTGCGCATCAACACGCAAACCCGTTTGCGGGACCGTTGATTCCGCTCCCACGCCCCATCCCGCTCGATGCAGCCGGACGAGTGTTGCCGATCCTGGGCGGTCCGAGCCTCGATGCTGGGCGGGTGAACGCCATCCTAGCGGCCTATGGGTCGCCTCTGCGGGGCCACGGCGGGGAGTTCGCGGCTCTGAGCCGCCGCTACCGAGTTGATGATGCCATTGCCCTGGCATTCTTCGTGATGGAGAGTCGCGCCGGTACGCGTGGAGAGGCGTTGTATACGCATAACATCGGCAACTTGCGCCCCGCGTCGGGAAGCGGCGCGGCCGATACGTATCAAAGCTACGGATCGTGGATGGAAGGCGCGGCTGCATGGTTTCGGTTGATGCGGGAGGTGTACGTGAATACGCTGAAACTGAATACGGTCGAGGCGGCGGTGCCGGTCTATGCACCCTCCTCCGATGCCAATGATCCGACCGGCATGACCGCGGGCATTCGCCAATTGGTCGAATGTTGGCGTGGCAAGGCGGTAGCCTGCCCGAATGATCCGCCAGGCGTAAGCGCGCTTGTCACGGCGGCGCCCGGTCGCGACGAACCCGTCCGCGCGGTTGCCGTGCTCACTTCGGAGCACAATCCAGAATCCCGATAACCACGAGGGACCTTAGGACAAGTGTTTGGTTCCCAGCACCCAGCGAAACACCTCCTGAACCTGATGCTCCCGCACTGGTTTGGCCAGGATCAGCACTGGGCACTCCGGGGTGCCGTGCAACTCGGCAAGGTCGTCCGGAAAGCCGGTGATCGCTGCCAGAGGCAGTGACGGCCATCGGTGATGCACATTGCGAATGAACGCCACACCGTCAGCCCGGCCAGGTACGCGTACGTCGCTCAGGATCAGGGCGATCGATGGATCGCTTATCAGTACAGCCAGCGCCGCGTCCGGGGAACCGACGGTCATGGCGCGATGACCGGCACGCCTTGCGTAGTTACGCAGCAACTCACGCATGTTCTCATCGTCGTCAACGATGAGCACGCTGGGAGGTACGTGGTCCTTAACGTACGTACCGCGACCCTGTTGGCGGCTAACCAGTCCCTCATGTTCGAGTTGCGCTACGGCGTGGCGAGCGGTGACCGTGGATACGCCAAACTGGGTTGCAAGCTTGGTGGCCGCGGGCAACGCGGTACCAGTCGCGTAATCACCGCGGAGGATGCCCTCGCGCAGATCGATATACACCCGGCGGACCCGCGGGCCAAGCCTGTCGTGCATGATTCTCCATCAAGAGAGTAGCGGAGGCATCCATCCATTTGGCCCACCTGTCCGTTTCACCAGGATGCTCTCCCAGTTTGATGGTGATCGAGGGGGCCTCACACTCTTACCATAAGGGTATCAGGATCGAGGCCCTACTGGGACAACTGGTGGACAGACGATGCGGCAGCCGGAAGGACGTTCCCCCGGCTGCCGCATCGTCTGTCCCGAGCCGCTTATCCGAGAGCGATAGGCAATTGCAGTCGAAAGGTGCTGCCTCCCGGCCCGGTCGCCTCCAGATCCAGGTCACCACCCATGGCCCGCGCCAACCTCCTGCTTAGGTGCAAGCCCAGCCCGGTGCTGGTTCGACCTGGCCGTGGTTGGCTGCCCGGAATGGTGCCAAAGCGGGTGAACAGCCGTTCCCTTCCGTCGACGGGCACGCCCTGGCCCTGGTCCCGAACCCTCACCACCGCCATATCGCTCTCAGCCCGCCAGGTTATAGCAATCTCGCTCCCTTCTGGTGAGTATTTGGCCGCGTTGTCCAGGAGATTTGTCAGCACCTGTGGGGCGCGTTCGACGTCCACCAGCACCCGCAAGTCACCCGGTCCATGTGGAAGTATACGTTGGCCATGATAGGCGCCGCGCACCTCGTCCGCCGCCCGCCGCGCCAGGGTGGCCAGTGCCATCCGCTCCCGATGCGGGGCCAAATCCGCGGCATCCAACGCGCTCATCGCCAACAGGTCCTTGAGGAGGCGTTGCTGGCGCGTCGCCGATACCATTACGCGTTGAAGATGTTCCAGCCGCTCGTCCTCCGTAGCTTGCCCGGAATGCCAGCGCAGAATATCGGTGAAGCCGATGATCGCGTTGAGCGGTGTATGTAACTCGTGACAGAAATCGGCTACAAGTTGGCTGCGGTCCCGGGCCAGCGCCTCCGCGGCGCGGGCGCGTTCCTCGGCCCTGCTAGAGAGAAGTGTCCGCTCCAGAACCTGGGCGGTCACCTGTGCCAGGAGCATGATCGTCTGGCGATCCCGCGCCCCGCCCGGAGGCATCGCGTTAAACCTCAGGGCGATGGCGCCAATCGTGCGTCTACCCACGCACAGCGAGATGAGCTCACCATACGCGCGGGCATCCTGCCCAGCCGTACCGAGGGCAAGAGTCAAGGGCATTTCCCAGGGCCGATCCTCAGTTATTAAGAGTTGGTTCGTCACGGGGATTCGACCGTCCGAGTCCGGTAGCGCGAGCTTCGGATAGACTGGTTCGACGCGTTCCAGCCAGGCGCCATCCGCTGCCGGCACGTAGACTGCCCCATCCACCGCTCCCACGGCGGCACAACCCTGATTGAGCACGATAGCGGCCACTTCCCCGGGGGTCCGCGCGGCGGCAAGGGCCGCCGTCGCGGACTGTAGGGCCCGCAGTCGGAGCAGGTGGTCCCGCAGCCTCATGGTGCCTCTGTCATGGCTCACGAGTGGTACCGCTTACGTCGCGCCGCTCCACGAAACGCTCCAATTCGCGGGCAGCGACAGTCCTGCCGCCCACGCCAAAGGCAATGGCCGCCGCCACGGCAACCGCGCCCAGGGTCAGGCCAAATGCCAGGGTAATGATCTGCGCCCCAATACCAAGCTCCTGCAAGGCCATCGCGCCGGCCAGCATGAGGATTGCCGCCTGTGCAACCACGGCGAGTAGGCCCGCATTGGCCGGGCCGGCGGCCCGTACCGCGGACGCGGCAAGTCTAGCCAGGAAGAGCCCAATCCCGAAGACGATCAGGCCGAGTATGACGTGGCCGCCCAGTTGCGTGAACTGGGTGACGAGCACCGCAACCTGGCTAAACCCGATGGTCTGCAAGGCTTCGATAGCGGCAAACAACATGATCGTCACCATCACCAATCTTCCCACGAGCATCGACAAGGTGGGTGAGGTGGTGTCACCGCGCGCCAGTCCCAGGCGTTTCGGGAGACGATCGCTTCCGGCCGACGCCAGTAAGTTGGTGACAATCGGGGCCAGCACCCGTGCTACTACATAAGCGATGGCGAGGGTTAGACCAGCCGCCAGCAGCTTGGGAAGCTCCGCCAGAATCAGATTCAGCATATTCGACGCGGGCGCGGTGACGGCAGCGAGTTGCAACGTCTGTAGGGCGGAGATGGCAACCGGCAGCAGAATCAGAATATAGACCAGCATCCCGATCAAGGCCGAGAGGCGCTGACCGCCGAGGGCGGACGACACGCCTAGCCGTTCGCTCGCGGCATCCAAACCCACCGCGGCCAGCAGATTGCCGACAATCCGCCCAACTAGACGCGCCACGAACCAGCCGATGAGCAAGAGGATGCCGGCGGCGAGGAGGTTGGGGAGAAACGCCAGCAGTTCGTCAATCATATGCTGCACCGGCAGAAGGATCCCCACCAGCCCCAGCGCACCGAGCACGGCCGGAAGAAAGAGCAGCAGCACAATATAGAATACCGCGTCGGCGATCGAGCGGCTGACCGATTGGCCGCCTGGCTGTCCTTCCGTGCCCAGACGCTGGTCCAGGTGGAGCGCCGGCAGAACACTCCGAAGCACGGACCTTAGCACGATAGCCAGAACCCAGGCGACCGCCCCCAGGGCAACGGCGCCCGCCAAGCGTGGAATATAAGCGAACACCTCGGCGAGCAATTGGCTGAGCGGCAGGGTGATCAGGGTGAGGTTGAGCGCCTGGAAGACACCCAACAAAACCATCAACATGATCAGCCAAAAGACCGTAGTACCAGCAATCGCCGCCACATCGCCGGATGCGGCTTTAGCGGACGATCCGGTTGCATGGCCGAACCGCTTCTGAATACCGGAGCGCTGGATTGCCCCCCGTACGACGCCCGAAACGATCCGCGCCACGATATAGCCGATGACCAGGGTAACAAGCGCGCCTACCAGTTGGGGTACGAAGTCCCGTATCCGATCCAAGATCTGTTGCACGTTCCTTTTCTCCTTGCAAAGCGCCGACTCCAATTACCGTAAGCATCCAGCTGGTGATGCCCACTGGATAAGGACGGCGAGCGCGCGAGAAAAGTCACATCGTGGGGATTGAAGGTCTTACTCATGGCTCGGTAAGCGGAGGCCGCCGCACGGGAGAACGACGCCGCGCTAAGGCGCTGGAGTCTCCGAGGCGGACGGGGGCGCATCCACGTTTCCGCCACCCGGCATACGCACCAGCGATTCCAGCAATATGCCGTTGGGGACTACCACGGCATCGCCGCCCTCGGTAGTCAGCAAGGTGTTTACCCCGCCAATGCCGCTGACGGCGCCTTGCACGGCGTCGATCGCTACCTGCCTGCCGACCGGGAAACGCTGGCGCAAGTAATAGCCCGCCAGAACATGATGCACGACGCCGCGAGCCCCCAAACCGAGCGCCAGCCCGAGCGCCAGGCCAAAGGCCGCGATGCCGATGGTGATCGTGGTCACCAGCAAGGCGGTATCCACCTTGAGCGCGCTCAGGGCCAGCACCACCACGAAGAGGCTGACCATCACCCGCACGATCTGCCCCAAGCGCGCGGCATAGCTCAACCCGCTCCCACTGGCCACCGCGGCCACCAGGTTACCGGTGAAGCCGGCCACGATGCCGCCGAGGAGGAAGATAATCACGGCGGCAATAATACTGGGCAGGAAGTTCAACAAGCTCTGCAACAGTTGAGTGACGGCGGTGAGGCCCATGAGCTGGGTGGCCGAAATAAGGAACGAGAGCATAAGGAGGATGAAGACCGTTTGGGCGATGATGGCCGACAGGGCGGTCTGGATGCCGATTCCGCGCAGCGAGGCGGTGATCCCGGTGCGCTCGACCAGCGGGTCGAAGCCCACCCGGCGCAAGATGGTAGCCAGGAGCCAGCGCACCACCCAGGCGATCGCGTAGCCAATCACCAGCACGATCAGCCCGTTGATCAGGGCCGGGATGAAGTTGACAATGTTGTCGATGCTCCGGGTGAGCGCGTCAACCAGCACCTTAGTGTTCATCGCATCCTTTCGCGTATCGTATGTCAGGTCGCCGCTTGCGGTTGCGGCGCCGGCAGGAAGGCGAAGAAGGCCGCCAGCAACTCCAGGATGGCCTGCCCCAAACCGCCCAAGCCGAAATCCAGTAGATGCAGCAGGGTCGCGTCCTGGCGGATCCGCGCCATCAGCCGCGCCTGGAAGTCGTCCGGAACAGCGATCTCGGCCCGTTGCAACTCCGCCATAAAGGCTCGCACTCGGCGCGCGATCTCAACCTCCCCTGCCTCGTCGGGATGGTCCGCCAGCCATGCGTCCCAGGCTGTATCGCTCACGTCCTCCGCCAAGTCCGCTAGATCCGGCGCCCGCTCATTCATCGTCTTGGCCTCTTGGCTGGGCCGTCGGAGCCGCTGCTCCCAGAGTGACCGATCCGCGGTTCCGCCAGGTATCCGGGCAGATCGTCTCGATCAGGTGCGCGAAGGCCAGCCTCGCCCGATGGATGCGCATTTTGACCGCGCTAAGGCCCAGGGCCAGGTGTTCGGCGATTTCTTGATAGGATCGCTCCTCCACGTCCCGCAAGACAATCATGGCCCGCTCGATCGCGCCGAGTTCGGCCAGGGTCCGCTTGATGCACCGGCGTACGTCGGCCCGCACGGCGGCTTCCTCGGGCGTGGGCGTCCGATCGTCGGCATAGATCTCCCACGCGCCATCCTCGTTGTCCGCCTCTCGCCCGAGGGACGTCGTCTTTGGGGCGCGTTTCTGCTTGGCCAGACTATCCAGGCAGGTATTGGTGGTGATGCGATAGAGCCACGAGGTAAAGGTTGCGGGATCCGCGAGCGTTTTAATCCCGTGATATACCTTAATGAACACCTCCTGAGCCACGTCGTCGGCATCATGAGGGTTGCCCATGAGCCGGTATGCCGCGGCGAATACACGCCCGGAGCACTGCTTGACCAGCAGTTCAAACGCGCGGGTATCATCGGGAAGGGTCTGCTGGCAGGCCCGTACCAATTCGTCCGCCGCAACCGAGGGCATTGCGCGCTCCTTCCAGGGCTGCTAAGGCCGTCCGCGGCCGCACGCCGTGATCCCCTAGAAGATACAGGGAATGCGGCGGGAGGTGCGACGAGCCCGCCGCACTACTATGAGGACGGCCGAGGGTGCCCAACAGTCACATGGTGGACGAGGAAGTTTCGCGATGTGGGTACAGCCGCGAACGGGTGCTGATAACACGAACCAGATGCACGAGGGAGCGTCGGCGTCACCGTGCGCGGCTCACAGGTCTACGGTGATCGGATAAATCAGCATAAGACAGATTATGCGGACATTCTTCGGGTGAAATCGGCATCGGGAGTGCCTGATCGGCCTGGTGGACTGAATGGTCGCCCCTCCCTCGGGTCCGTTGCCTCCCTGGGTTTTCCACCAAGTGTTCGTTACCGAGGCGAGGAGTACGTATACTTGTTCTAGTTCGGCAATAAATGACGGAGTGGGGTGGATTCGGATGGTACTCTCCGCGCCTTTGGTACCCGAGCACGTAGCGGGATCCGACGCGCCGTCGGTGATCGTGCGCGATCTGCGGAAAACCTATACGGTGGCCGAGCGCGAGGCGGGAGTCGGCGCCTCCTTGCGCAGCCTGGTGCGGCGGACCCATCGCCAGGTTCACGCCGTTGATGGGATCACCTTTACCGTGGCGCCCGGTGAGGTGGTGGGATTTCTCGGACCGAACGGCGCCGGCAAGACCACCACGCTCAAGATGCTCTGCGGACTCCTCTATCCCTCCTCCGGCGAGGTGCGTGTACTCGGCTTTCAGCCCGCCCGCCGTGAACATGCCTATCTGCGGCGCATCACCATGGTCATGGGGAACAAGTCGCAGTTGCAGTGGGATTTGCCGGCATCCGACTTCTTTCAGATCAATCGCGTTCTGTACCGGCTCTCCGACCAGGCATTCCGAGATGCCCTCGACGAGTTGATCGATTTGCTGGACCTTGGCCCACTTCTGAAAAAGCAGGTGCGCTCGCTGAGCCTGGGTGAGCGCATGAAGTGTGAGTTGGCCGCCGCGCTGCTCTACCGGCCCGAGGTGCTCTTTCTCGACGAGCCGACCCTCGGCCTGGACGTCACCATGCAGTCTCGGATTCGCGGCTTCATTTCGGCCTACAACGCTCGCACCGGCGCCACCGTCCTGCTGACCAGCCACTACATGGCGGACGTCACCGCGCTGTGCCGGCGCGTGATCGTGATCCATCATGGCCGCCTGCTCTATGATGGCCCGCTGGATGACCTCGCCGGCCGGATCGCTCCCTTCAAAGTCCTACGGGTTGACCTTGAGGGCGGCATGATCGTTGCCGATCCCGAGCGGTACGGCAAGGTGGAGAGCCAGGAAGGCGGCAAGCTCACGCTGCGCGTACCGAAGGAGCAGGCGCCCGCGATTACCGCGCGTCTCCTGGCGGAACTGCCGGTGATCGATCTGACGGTCGAGGATCCGCCGATTGAGAGCGTAATTGAGCAGGTTTTCGCGGGCGGCGCGGAAGAATCCCCGCCGTGATCGGCGCCCTGCGGATCTATTTGGCTCTTTCCTGGTCGGAGTTCGTCGCCTATCGGGTAGTGTTCTTCCTCTATGCGTTATGGGCCGTCTTCCCCCCACTGATTTACCTGGCGGTCTGGGCCACGATCTCGGGCGGCGGGCCGGTCGGCTCCTTCACTACGGGCGACTTCGTCGCCTACTATTTGGTCTTCATGCTGGTGAACCACCTGGTCGGCTCAATCGAGATCCACACTGCTGAATGGGAGATTCGCCAGGGGAGCATCTCCGCCCGTCTGCTGTTGCCCGTCCACCCCGCCATCCGCCTCCTGGCGAGCAATCTTGGCTTCAAGGCTATCGGGCTCTTCGTGGTGATCCCGGGCATTATCCTGCTGGCCCTCATTTTCCATCCGAGCTTTCACACCAGCCCGGCGGCGATTGGGCTGGCCGTGGTAGCCACCGTCCTCGCGGCACTCCTGCAATTCCTGGTCGGCACCAGCATTGCCTTGCTGGCCTTTTGGATCACCAGAGCGGACGCGGTAAACCAACTGCATGATTCCCTCTTGTTTTTCCTCTCCGGCCAACTCGCCCCGCTGGCCCTGCTTCCCGGCGCCCTCCGAGCGGTAGCCACGGTCCTGCCCTATCGATACATGCTTTCCTTTCCGGTGGAACTGGCTACCGGCAGCCTGGCGCCCGCGGACGTGGCGGCAGGATTTGGCTTACAGGCATTCTGGCTCGCGGCCGGGTGGGTACTGTTTCAACTGGCCTGGACCCGAGGGCTGCGCCATTATTCGGCCGTGGGGGGATAAGGGCGCGTGCGTACCGTTCGATCCTACCTGGGTATATTCGGCATCTATGTCCGAGTGTCATTTCAGGCCGAGCTTGCCTACCGCGTCAATCTGGTGGTCAACGTCGCGCTTGCCTTGATCGGGTTGCTGAACGCCGTGGCCGGGGTAGCGGTGATCTACTCGCATACCACGACTCTGCGCGGCTGGACTCTGCCGCAGACCCTGCTGTTGCTCGGCGTGTATACCATTGTGAACGGCCTCCTGAACGTCTTCGTGGCCCCGAATCTGGACCAGTTGAGCCAGAATATCCGCCAGGGCACGCTCGATTTTATCCTGCTCAAGCCGGCCGGCAGCCAGTTTCTGGCCAGCTTCCAACGCTGCGTCATCTGGGGCATGACCGACGTGCTGCTTGGCCTGGGAATCATCGCGTACAGTCTGCACCGGCTCAGCGGAGAGAGCGGAGTCGGCGCCGGCTCCCTCGCCCTGTTCGCGATCACCCTTGCGGCGGGGGTGGTAGTCGTCTATTGCCTCTGGATCATGATGGCTACCTTCGCCTTTTGGTTCGTGCGCATCGACAACCTGACGACCCTGCTGCACAGCGTATTTGGCATGGGCCGGTTTCCGGTCGACGCCTATCCGATCTGGCTGCGGCGGATGCTCACCTTTGTCGTGCCGGTAGCCCTGGTCACCACCGTCCCCGCCGAGGCGTTGACCGGCAAACTGGCTCCGCTCATTCCCCTGGTCTCAATCGGCGCCGCCTTCCTGATGGTCTGGCTCTCAACTCGGCTGTGGCGCTTGGGCCTTGGTCAGTACACCAGCGCTTCAAGCTAACCATATGTATCGCGAACACCGACTTGCCCCACTATCATGCTACTGGGACACTGGGATGGACTGAGCAGAGCCGCGCGATGTGCTGTCTAGCGTGAGGGCGGGTAAGAACCATGGAAAAGGCATCCTTGATTGGCAAGCATGTAATGGCGAGCGACGGTGACGCCGGGGTGGTTGAAGACGTGCTCTTCGATTCCGAGGGGAGTCCTCGGTTCCTTGTGGTGCGCGACCGCGGAGTCTTCGGCAGCGACCTGGTGCTTCAATATGGCCGCGGTGTGCTCGATGGCGACATGGTGCGGGTCGCGGCATCCCGCGCCCAACTCGCCGCCGGTGATCGGTATGATTCGGCCCAGTACGGAGAGAGCGCCGGTCTCTTCAGTGCGTTAGCCGAGCGCTATGACTCGACCGAGACAGGAACGGGCGCGGAGACTTCGGAAACCTAGCCCCGATGCCCGCGAGGACGCTTACGACATCCTTGGATCAAGCGCGTCGCGTAGGCCGTCTCCGAGGAAGTTAATACAGAGGATGACGATGGTCAGCGTGAGGCCGGGAGCGATGGCCAACAGTGGCTGGTCGATGTAATGATTGCTGGCCGTGGTGAGCATGTTTCCCCAGGTAGGAATATCGGGCGGCACTCCGTAGCCAAGGAAGTCGAGGGTTGCCTCGGCAAGCATATTGTAGGCCACGTTGAGGGTGCCGGTGACGATTACCACCCCGACCACGTTCGGCAGTAAGTGCCGCCAGATGATGCGCCGGCTTCCCACCCCGAGGGCCAGGGCGCTTTGCACGAATTCCTGCTCCTTCAGCATCAGGAACTCACCACGGACGATTCTGGCCAGATACATCCAGCCAAAAAGCCCGAGAAACAGCACGATCACCAACTCGGAGGCGGGCACCAGGGCAAAGAAGATCAGAAGGAGGAACAACGCGGGGAAGCAGAGCATCAGATCGACAAAGCGCATCAGCAGCGTATCGACCACGCCGCCAAACCAGCCGGCAACCGCCCCGATCAGCACTCCAAGCACGAGTGAGAGCAGCGCCGCCCCGGCGCCGATGCTGAGCGAGATGCGCCCGCCAAAGACCACGCGGCTCAGCACGTCCTCGCCAATGTCGTCCGTGCCCAGCCAATGGGCCGAACTGGGACCGCTGGCGGTCAGGTTATTGATATCCGTCGCGCTTGGATTGTAGGGGGCGATTACCGGCGCGAAGACCGAGATCAGCACCACCACGAGGAGGATCAGCAGGCTGGCCACCGCCAGGCGATGACGGAGGAAGCGGCGGAGCAGCCGGCCGCGCCGCCGTGGCTCGATCGCTTCCGGAGGCAGGCTGGGAGACGATGCGCCACCGCGGGAGAGCGGGGACTCGGATGCATCCCGCGCCGTTAGATCCGGTGGGAAAGCACTCATGAATACTTGATCCGGGGGTCGAGATAACCATAGACCAGATCGGCGATCAGATTCCCCAGCACGATCAGGCAGGCGGAGATCACCAGCAAGCCGAGTTGAATCGGATAATCTCGCGTATTGAGCGAGTCGAAGAACAGGCGCCCCATCCCCGGCCACGAATAGACCGTCTCCACCACCACGGCACCGGTGAAATAACCGGGAATGTCCAGCGCCATCACGGTCACCAGAGGGATCAGCGCGTTGCGCATCGCGTGGACCAGAATCACCCGCCGGCGCACCACCCCTTTGGCGCGGGCCGTGCGAATGTAGTCCTGGCGAATCACGTCAACCAGCGATGACCGCAAATAACGGCTCCAGCCCGCGATGCTGGTGATACCCAAGGTAAACGCGGGCAGGATAATGTGATGCAGCCCGCTCCAGAAGCTGGGGCCGGTCCGTTCGTCGTAGGCGTCGGCGGCCGGCAGCCAGCCAAGATGCACCGCGAAAAGCAATTGGAGCATCAGCCCAAACCAGAATACCGGCATGGACAGGCCGAAGAATGAGAAGAAGGTGGCGCCATAATCAAAGAGGCTGTAAGGACGGACGGCCGAGAGCACGCCAATGGTGACCGCCAGGATCATCGAGACGAGCAGCCCCGCGCCCATCAAGAGCAAGGTAGCCGGCAAACGGGCCCCTATATCACTGAGGACGGGGCGACCGTCCACGTAGGAGGTGCCCCAATCGCCGTGCAACAGGCCGCCGAACCACTTGAAGAATTGGACGTACCCCGGCTGGTCGAGACCGAGATTATGGGATATTTGCTTGATCTGCGCGTCGGTCGCATGCGGATTGTGAGCCAGAAGGGTCAGCGGACCGCCCGGAAGGAACTGGATCAGCGCGAAGGACAGGATCGCCACTCCCAATAGGAGTGGGATCGCCTGCAATACGCGACGGAGTGCGTACTTACCCATGCTTCCCCGTTCGGGCCGATTCCCCCTTCATCCCCGCCAGGACACCGAGACGCCAGTCCCAAGGCGGTTCCCGGTAGGGGCACCCCTCGTGGGTGCCCGGTGGTGCGGCGCGAGGGCACCCACGAGGGGTGCCCCTACAACCGATGGCTGATGTACACCAAGCGGTGCTGGTCGCCAGCTAACTGAGATTCCACTGCGCGATGTTATAGAACTCGTGCGCGAAGGGATTGGGGGCAACGCCATGCAGATTAGTCGGCACAACCCTATACCCCGGCAACCAAAAGAGGAAGATCACCGGCACCTGGGTGGCGAGGAGATTCTGAATCTGGAAGTAGGCCGCGCGCCGCTTCGCGGGGTCCGTGGTCGCCGTGCCGGCGTTGGTGAGTTGATCGATCTGCTTCTGGAAACTGAATTGGTGAAAGTAGCCAAGCGAGTTATTGCCGGCACTGGTTGGGCTGGACGGGATCTGTGAGCTGTTCCAGTACTGCGCATCGTCCGGATCGTTCCCATTGAACCAGGCATAGAAGATGCCGGTCATGGTTTTCGTATAGGTCGGTCCGGTTGGGCCAAAGATCGTGGTGAAACTCTGCGAGTGAATAGTAACTTGAATCCCCAGCCGGCCCCAGAGATTCTTCAAGATCGGGGCAATCTTCTGGCCGTTATCGTCGCTTGCTCCGATCCAAAAATCGATAGCGAACGGCTGACCATTCTTTTGCAATACCCCGCCTGGACCCTTGGTAAAGCCATCCCCAGCCAGCAACGCCGCGGCCTTGCTCGGGCTATAGGGGTGTTTCGGGAGGTTCGGATTGTAATATTGGGTGAAGGCCGGATCGAGGTCGGCATAGGCGATCTGTCCGTGCCCTTTTAAGATCCCTTTGAGCAGCGCCTCCTTGGGGGTGGCGTAATCAAGCGCCTGGCGGACCGCCGTCTCCCGCAGGAAGCCCCATTGCTTGAGGTCGATATGGTACCAGGCGTTCGCATCGGAGATGAGCACCTGCTTCCCCTGGATCGCTGAGTGGCTGATCTCGTCCGCCACCGCCGCGTTCACCACGCCCGTATCCAGGTCGCCGGTGCGAAGCTGTACGTATTCCGTATTGTTGTTCGGCACGATCTTAAAGATGAATTTGTGGATATGTGGCTGACCGCGCCAGGAATAGGGATTCGGAACCAGGGTGATATGGTCCCCGGTCTTCCATTCGCTGACCATATAGGGACCGGTGCCGAACGGCTTGCGGTTGAATGCCGCCTTATTGAAGTCGAACCCCGGCTGATCGTAGATATGCTTGGGGAGGATGTCGGTCGGACCGACATAACTGAGGAAAGCAGCATAGACCTGCTTCAGGTGCATCACCACGGTGTAGGCATCGGGCGTGGTGAGTTTGTCGATCTGACTCCAGCCCACGGTTGTGATGATATTGTGCTTCTTATTGAAGATGGCGCCATAGGTATACGCCACGTCGGCGCTGCTGAACGGTTGGCCATCGGCCCACTTCACCCCATGGCGTAGATGGAAGGTCCAGGTCCTGCCATCAGCCGAGGTTGTATACGAGGTGGCCAGGACGGGATACACGTTATTGTGCGTGTCATAATTGATCAGGGTGTCGAAGATGCCGCTCGCTACATCTCCGGTGACCTGGAGGCCGGAGATCAGCGGGTTGAGAGTGTCCGGCTCCTCGGTCGAGCCAAAGATCAGGCTGCTATTGCTGCTCGCCGCGTGGGCATGCGACCCAACCCAACCGCTCACGCCGCTTCCGCTCAACACCAGGAAAGATGAGAGCAAGATAGCGCCTGTTGCTTGTCCACGTCGCCTCATGGTGCCTCCGTGCATACATCGTTTCGATCGTTTCACCAAACCGCCCCCAGGAGTGTACAACAGACCGCAACGCCTGCACAGGCAATTAATATGCCGCGCGGAGGCTGCCGGGGAGCTATTCGCGAGATCCCATCGCTGCCCTGGTCTGGAAGGCGCGCGCACACGAGTCGAGGCTCAGGCATCCACAGCTCAGGGCCTCCCCCAGGAGTTGCCGCATCCCCTCGGCCCGCTCGATCAGCGCCTCCACCTCCTTGAGTTTCGCCGCCGCCAGCACCCGCCATCGGGCCGACGCGGGGACATCGGGGTCGAAACCGTGCATCAAGGTGCTGATCTCCTTGATCGTGAAGCCCATCTCCTGAGCCGTCGCGATCAGGGCCAAGCGGGGCAAGATCGTGGAATCGTAGCGGCGACGACCGTTTATCCTGGCCGGCGCGGGCAACAGTCCGACGCTCTCGTAATACCGGATCGCGGAGGCCCGAATCCCCGCGCGGCGGGCGATAAAGGTGATCGTCAAATCATCCGCCATGGCGCCGTGCCCCTTGACTTCAAGTTCACTTTAAGAAGTACGGTACGTGATGGATGGGTCCGCGAGCAAGCGCGTTCGCGCCATACAGCCGAGAAAGGAAGGACACACGTCATGAACGAGCCACGCCTGGACCAGGCAGCGGGAGAATTGCCCATAGCCTGTACCCTCGAGGGAGCGGATCGGCGGCAGCGCGGCGAGGAGATCGAGCAGCTCCTGCTTGAGGGGAGCCCAGCGGTTCGCCCACTCGCGGACGGCGTCGCCCTCCAGTTTCCCGGAGACGAGATCTGGGCGGCGCGGCTGCTCGCCTTCATCGTCGGGGAGCGCGCCTGTTGCCCGTTTTTCACCTTTGAGTTGCTATTCGAGCCGAACCACGGGCCAATCTGGCTACACCTGCGAGGCCCCGAGGGCGCCACGGATTTCGTGGCTGACCTGCTTACGCGGGTCGAAGTGCAGGAGCATGCGAGGCAGTAGGAATCCCAGGAATTCGTCCGGTCCGCATGTCGATTTGGCGCAATCTTGTTCGACGTTTAGGTAGCGGGACTACCGCGGGCTGGATAGAGGAAAGGGGGAAATGCCACATGCGATACGCGGTGCTCATCTATCGGGATGAAAGTCTTAACTCCCAGTTCGATAGAGAGCAGTGGGACGCTCTCATGAGGCGTTACGACGAATTCGGGATTCGGTACACGGACCACATCCGCGCCAGTGGGCCGCTGCAAGGGATCGCCACGGCGACATCCGTGCAGGTGCGTGGGGGAAGGACGCTCACCACCGATGGCCCGTTCGCCGAGACGAAAGAGCAGCTAGGCGGACTTCTGGTCCTTGAATGCGACAATCTGGACCAGGCGACCGAGATCGCTTCCCACATACCGGACGCGAATCGCGGCTCGATCGAGGTGCGGCCAGTGATGACCTTTGCTTAAGCATGGACAAACAGAAAAACCTCGCATTCTCTCGATCTGGGGCAAATTCACCCCACCGCAACGTCGATTTCGCGAGGCGCCGTTCGACGTATAGATAGCGGGACCTCCGCGCGGGTAAACAGGAAAGGAACGGCTACATGCGTTACGCACTGCTGATCCACGTTGACGAGAAGCTGTATCACCAGATGAGCAAAGAGGAGGGGGATGCCAATCTGGCCGCGTACAACACGTTCGGCGAGAGGCACAAGGAGAAGATCCTCGGCGGCGACGCGCTGCAAGGCGTGGCGATGGCGAAGACCGTGCAAGTGCGCGGCGGCAAGACTCTTACGACCGATGGGCCGTTTGCCGAGACCAAGGAGCAACTCAACGGATTCTACCTCGTCGAGTGCGGCAATCTGGACGAGGCGGTGGAGTTGGCGTCCCGCATCCCGGATGCCGTGCGCGGCACCATCGAGGTGCGTCCAGTCATGACCTTTAACTAGCATCCCACTCGCTCACCCCATTTCGAGCGACCGCGCCCGGCCACGCGGCATCACCAAGAACGGGCATTCTCCGTCTCGGTGATGCCGCCCCGGTAGGGTACGTGGGGTGCTGCCCCGAGCGAACATTCACTATGCTCCATGCCCTGGCGGCGGCTGGCCGCCGCTTGTCACCCGATGCCTGGAAATGAAGAAAAAGGAGTTCCTTCGATGGCTGCATTCTCCAGTGTCGATCGTGCGCCCGTACCCGCGCCTTTCACCATGCGGGCGATCATTGGCCCTCTTGTGGCGATCATCTTTGGTGTGTTCATGGTGGTCCTGGACAGCACCGCCATGAATGTCGCCTTGCCTGGTCTGGTCAGCAGCTTGCATGAACCGCTGGCCACCTTGCAGTGGACGATCACCGGCTACGTTCTGGCCCAGGCCGCGGTCATCCCGTTGGCTGGCTGACTGTCCGATCGATTCGGGGCCAAGCGCGTTTTTCTGGGCGCCGTCGCGCTCTTCACCCTCGGCTCGGTTCTCTGCGCCGCGGCGCAGGGCAGCACCATGCTCATTGCCTTCCGCGTACTGCAAGGGCTCGGCGGCGGCATGGTGATCCCGATTGCCATTGCCTACACCTATCGTCTCAGCCCACCCGAGCGGGTAGGCGCGGTGATGGGCCTGATGGGTATCCCGATCCTGTTCGCGCCCGCTATCGGCCCCGTGGTAGCCGGCTGGTTGGTGCAATATGCCACATGGCGTTGGATCTTCCTCGTCAACCTCCCGGTAGGAATGGTTGGTCTGCTAATTGGTCTCCGCTACCTGCCTGGCATTGATCGGCGGGATGTCGTGGGCCTGGACCTGCCGGGGATGCTCCTGGGCCCGATAGCTTTCGCCACCCTATGCTATGGGGTCAATCAGGGCGGCACAAGTTGGACCTCGGCCCAGACGCTGGGCGGCCTGGCGGTCGGCGCCCTGGCCCTGGTGGGTTTCGTTATCGTGGAGTTGCGAGCCACGGCGCCGCTGCTTGAGTTGCGCGTCTTCCGCTCCATCGATTTCAGCCTCGGCATCGTGGCGCAATGGATCGGCCAGTTCTCCCTGTTCGGTACGCTGTTCCTCGTCCCTCTGTTCCTGGAACAAGCGCGGGGCTATGGCGCTTTCGACGCCGGACTTTGCATGCTGCCTTACGCAATCGCGGCGGCGATCTTCATGCCATTGGGCGGGGCGCTATTCGATCGGGTAGGCGCGCGCCCGGTGGTGGTCGTGGGCCTGGCCCTGATCGGTGGGGCCGTCTCTGTTCTTTCCCGCGTGAGCGCCGTGACCAATGGCTATGACCTGATCGTGCCGTTGGCCATGATCGGCGCCGGCATGGGCCTGATGCTGATGACCCTCACCACGCATCTGCTGAATGCCGCGCCGCGGAAGCTTGTGAGCCGGGTCACATCTCTCACCAACTCCTTGCAGCAAGTCGTCACCTCACTGGCTATCGCGGGGCTCGCCACGATAGTGACCGCGCGCGCGGCGACGCATATCAATGACGCCAGGGCGGCCTTCGCCTCGACGCACGCGCATACGGCTGGGACGCCGACCCCCGATGTGGCGGCGCGGCTGGCACACGAGCTGGGAGCGGTCATGAACGCGGCCTCCGTGACGGCCTTCGCCGATACCTTCCGCGTGGTGATCGTGGCTGCAGCGGCCGGCGCCGTGCTGGGTCTGGCCCTGCGCCGCCCTCGAACCTCGCCGGCACTGGAAGCGGACGAAGGGCTGGAGTTGGCCGAAGGGCTGGAGTTGGTCGAAGCGGTGGAACCGGTCGAAGCGCTGGCAAGTTAGACTGGAAGCACGCGGATGGTAACTCGTCCGGTACTGTCCGGCGCAAGTCTGCAGGGGCATCCCTTGTGGGTGCCCTCGTTCGGGTCGCCAAGGGCACCGGGTACCCCCTGGATGATGGGTGCCCCTACAACCTATATCGATTTGCGCCAAGTGTACTTGTCGCGCGTAGGATGTGGAGGTGAGCGGTGGAGCAGGTCTCTCGGATGGTCGAGGAGGTCTTCCGCAACGAGTCCGGGCGCATCCTTGCCTCGCTGATCTCCAACACGGGCGACTTCACCCTGGCCGAGGACGCCTTGCAAGATGCCTGCATCGCCGCCTTGCAAACCTGGCCTTCCGCCGGCATCCCCCGGAACCCCGCCGCCTGGCTCAACAGCGTGGGCCGGCGGAAGGCCATCGATCGGCTCCGCCGCGACGCTACCCTTGCCCGGAAGGGAGAGCAGATGCAAGTGATCGCCGCGCTTGAACAAGCCGGGAGCGAGGAGGACGAGGACGAGGGCGCCCATTTTCCCGACACACGGCTCAAACTCGTCTTTACGTGCTGCCATCCCGCGCTGGCGCTGGAGGCCAGAATCGCGCTGACCCTCCGTACGCTCGGCGGTCTGTCTACCCCCGAAATCGCGGCGGCGTTCTTGGTGCCGGAGCCGACCATGGCTCAGCGGCTGGTGCGGGCGCAGCGAAAGATCCGGGATGCCGGCATCCCGTACCAGGTTCCCGCGCTGCCCAATCTGGCCGAGCGGATCGACGGCGTCCTCGCCGTCCTGTACCTGATCTTCAATGAAGGATATGCCGCCACGAGTGGTGACGCGTTGATCCGCCGGGAGTTGTGCGATGAGGCGATCCGGCTGACCCGAGTACTCGTCGATTTGCTGGCCCGTGAGCCTACCATTCCGGACGACCCCGAGGCCCTTGGGCTGTTAGCGTTGATGTTACTGCACCATGCGCGGCGCCACGCGCGAGTGGACGCGGAAGGGAACGCGGTCCTGCTTGAGGATCAAGATCGGGCGCTTTGGGACCGCGCGGCGATCACGGAAGGGGCGACCCTCCTCGACCGAGCCCTCGCCCTGCGTCGGGCCGGTCCCTACCAGATTCAGGCCGCGATCGCCGCGCTTCACGATGAGGCCGCCGCGGCCGCCGAAACGGACTGGCGGCAGATTGCCGCGCTCTACGGGACACTGGCGCGGCTGACTCCCTCGCCCGTGGTCGAGTTGAATCGAGCGGTGGCTACCGCGATGGCGGAGGGCCCGGATCGGGGCCTGGCTCTCCTGGCGCGTCCGGCCATGGCCGACGCGCTGGTTGATTATCATCATTATCATGCCGCCCGCGCCGACCTCTTGCGGCGATCGGGAGAACGCGAAGAGGCCATGAGAGCGTATGTGCGGGCCCTGGAGCTATGCCGCAACGCGGCGGAGCAACGGTTCTTGCAGCGGAGGCTGGCCGAGGTGGCGGCTCCTGATCTCCCCTAGCAGGGGCCGAGTCCACTGACCTGAATCCTCAAGCCTTCGAGGCGACGAACCTCAGCGCTTCCTGGGCCAGGGATAGCCACTCCTCCTGAGAAGTGGGGTCGATGACCACCCACTCTTTCATCAGCCGGCCATCATGGCGCGGATCGAAGCGTTCACCATCGCCAGAGGCAATGAGCGCGTCTACCCGAGCCCGGGGAACCTTGACCACCAGCCTCCCGTGATTCAGCATGGCAAAGATTTTGTCTTTGACCTTCAGCTCCGTTGAACCGAAGCTTCTCTTCGTGGGGGGACCATCCGCCGCGTGCGTGACCTCGGGGAACTCCCGAAGCGCCTCAACGATCGTCGCGTAACGCTCCTCCGGGGTGGCGGCTGGAATACTCATGATTGACGGACCTCCTATGACATAAAGTTAAAGGTTCGCGGCTCAGGTTGTGAACGGGACTTCCACTTCAGACCCCTCCTCCGCCCTCGCCACTCGCCGGATCAGGAACCGTTTCGGGAAGTCCCGCCGGCCAAAGCGGCGGTACCAGATCAGGACGCCGACCGTGGTCAGGGCGGCGCTGGTCACGAAGACCGGATCGAAGCCATAGCGGGAGACGACGGCGCCGGCCGCAAGCGAAGCCACCGTCCACCCAGCGTTAAAGGCGAAGGTCCGCCAATTGGCCACTCCGGCGCGCATGTGCGCCGGTACCCGCTCCATGGTGAAGGCGTTCTCCAGGGTGCCCGTGATCTGGCCCAGAATGTTGCGGCCAATATAGGCCGCGAACACGATAGCCAGCGAGGGATGAATCCAGAAGAGCAGGAGGATGGGCGCGGTGAGCGCCCGTGTCGCCACCAGCCCAGGGAGCGCCCCCGACCGGGCCACGACCGGGCCCAGGAACGAACCGGCGGTACATAGGACTCCTGACACCGCGTAGAGGAGACCAATAGTCGCCGTCGATGCGTGGTGTACGGTGGAAAAATATACGTTGAAGAGGGGGTAAACGGCCCCCAGGGCCAGGGCCATACAGGCTGTCGCGGCCATCATGGCCCGCACGTCTCCCCGCCTCGCGTCCTCGTCGACCGGCACGCCGAACGTGGCATGCGGCCCAGCGGAGCCGGTTTCCTCCGGCGCTCGATCACCGGTGATCCGCCAAAGAGAGCCAATGCCGACGATCGTGATCGCGGCGCCAAGGAGCAATCCGAGGCGATCCTGGACCACCACATGGCCACGCAACACGGGGAGGATAGCGCCAATGGTTGGGATTACCCCGCTGATGAGCGAACCGGCCATCGAGCCAAAGTTAGTTGAAGCCATGTAGGCGGAGAACAGGTGCGCCCGCCGGTCGACGGTCGCCTGCTCCATGATGAATGGCGACGAGGGAATGCTGGCCGCCGCGATTGCCGCGCCCAGCAGGAGGGTCAGCACAATGAGCGCCAAAGCGGAGGTGAAGAGCGCGGAAGCGGCCATGGTGACAGTCACCAGAGCGGTGGCCGATGCCATTACCGTGCGGGTCGGCCAACTCCGGAGCAGCGGGCCGAGGACCAAGGAAACCGCTGCCTGGCCCACCGTCGAGAGGGCGGCCAACAAGCCGACAAAGGCCACGCTATAGCCCAGGGCGATCAAGTACAGGTTGAACAGGACGCCGAACACGCCAATCCCGACCCAGAGGCTGGTCGCTCCGATCAAGAGACGTCGAGCGTTGGCGGTGAACCCGGTGAAGCTAAGCGCGTATGCCTTGATACGCCCACCGATTCTGGGACGTGGCCGCGCTCCGGAAACCCCCACGGGCATAGCTGCTCCTACCTGCTAGCGAGGGGCGGCTGAGCCGTCCCGGAGATGGACCGGATCGGGGCCGACTAGAGGCCAGGCGCCGCCAGATGCATGTGCCAGGCCATCAGGATTCAGTCCCACTCCAGGATAGCACGCCGTGGAGGACGCACTACTCCATTTCCAGCCCGACGTAATTCTCGGCCAGGCTCTGGGCCGCCGCCCGAGAGTGTACGAGATACTCCAGCTCCGCCCGTTGGATGCGCTGGTCGTAGGGAGTCTGCTCCGCGAAGCGGTGAAGCAGCGAGGTCATCCAGAGCGAGAACCGTTGCACCTTCCAGACTCGGCGGAGGCAGGTGTCGGAGTAACGATCGAGCAAATCGGTGCGGCCCGTCGCATAATAGGTCGTGATCGCGCGGGCCAGCACCCGAACATCGGCAACCGCGAGATTCAGACCCTTCGCCCCGGTTGCGGGGACGATATGCGCCGCGTCGCCGGCCAGAAAGAGGCGACCGTGCCGCATCGGCTCAACCACCAGACTCCACATGGTCGTGATGCCTTTCTTCACTATCGGCCCCTCGGTCAGCCGCTGACTGCCCTTGTCCTCGTCGAGCCGGGCATGGAGTTCGGCCCAGATCCGCTCGTCGGACCACTTGGCGATATGCTCGTCCGGAGCGCACTGAAGGTAAAGCCTGGTGATGGTTGGCGCCCGCATGCTGAAGAGGGCGAATCCGCGCTCATGGTGGGTGTAGATCAGTTCCTCCGACAAGGGAACCGATTCGGCAAGGATCCCCAACCAGGCAAAGGGGTAGTCGCGTTGATATGAGGTGAGGACGCCCGCCGGGATGGTTGGGCGGCAGATCCCATGCGATCCGTCGCAGCCCGCGATGAAGTCGCAGGTCAGCTCGCGCGGCGTACCGTCCTGATCCTCGTACCGTATCGTAGGCTTGGTGCTGTCGAGGTTATGCACGCTCACCCGCGCGGCCTCGAAGACAATCCGGCCGGCCGCCGCGAGCCGCGCGGCGATCAAATCCCTCACCACTTCATGCTGACCGTAGACCGTGATTGCCTTCCCTCCGGTCAGTTCGGCAAAGTCAATGCGGTGGCTCTGGCCGCCGAAGCGGATCGCGATGCCTCGATGGATCAGACCTTCCCGCGCCAACCGCTCGCCCAGACCGGTGTCGTTCAGAAGATCGACCGTGCCTTGCTCCAGCACTCCCGCCCGCACCCGTTCCTCGATATAGTTCCGGGCGCGCGCCTCAATGACCACGGACTCGATGCCCTGAAGATGTAACAGGTGAGAGAGCAGCAGCCCCGCTGGTCCCGCCCCCACGATACCAACCTGCGTGCGCATGCTCGCGCCTTCCTACTCTTCTTTCATGGACCGCTTCCCCGCGACAGCGGTCGGCGGTTGGGCCTGCGATTCACCCCACCTGAAAGAACGCTGGGGCCGCTATTCGCCGCCTTCGCCTGCTGCCAGCACCTCGGCGGCGACACGGAAGGCGCTATTGGCGGCAGGGACGCCGCAATAGATCGCGCACTGCAGGAGTACTTCCTTGATTTCATCGATGGTGACTCCGTTGTTGGCAGCCGCGCGCACATGCAAACGAAACTCCTCCGGATGGTTCCCGGCTACCAGCATGGCCAGGGTAAGCAGGCTGCGGGTATGCCGGGGGAGACCGGGACGAGACCAGATCTCCCCCCAGGCGTAGCGCGTGATCAGATCCTGAAACTCCTCGGTAAAGGCAGTCTTGTTCGCCCGCGCCCGATCCACGTACTGATCGCCCAGCACCTCACGCCGCACCTTCATCCCCGCCGCGTTCCGCTCAGCCTCATCCATGGCGTTGACCTCCTTACGCTTCCAGGAAGCGAAGCACAGCCTCCGTGAACCGTTCAGGCGCCTCGATGTTTGAGAGATGCGCCGCGTCAAGCTCAAGATAGCGCCCTCCGTGTATCGCCTCGGCCAGGGCCTGACCGTCCCCCGGCGGCGTCGCCAGGTCATGCGTGCCGGCAAGGATCAGGGTTGGCGCGCGCACCGAGGCGAGTTCGCCGCCTAAGTCCGCGCCTCGCAGGGCCGCGCAACATGCGCCATACCCCTCGACCGGCGTGGACAAGAACACACGACGGACGGCTCGGACTGACTCCACTTCACTTGCCAGGAATGACGGGGTAAAGAAACGCGCCATCACCACCGGAGCGATCGCCTCCATGCCGCCGGCATGGATCGTCGCGATCCGGGCGTCCCACGATTCCGGCGTTCCGATGCGGGCAGCGGTATGGCACAGAACCAATTTCTCCACGTAGGCAGGGGCCCGCGCCGCCAGCCACATCCCGATCACCCCGCCCATGGACAGGCCACAAAAATGAGCGCGATGGATTCCCAGGTGATCTAATAGCTCGATCACGTCTCGACCATGCCCGGAAATGGCGCCGGAAGTCGAGGCAATCTCGGTGGCCCCATGTCCGCGCATGTCGTAGCGAAGGACGCGGAACCGGCGCCCGAAACACGGCATCTGGGGCTCCCACATCGACAGGTCGGCCCCGAGAGAGTGGGAAAGGATCAGCACGGGTGCGTCAGTCGGCCCCTCCAACCGATAGTGCATCCTTCCGCTGGGTAGCTCTACCATGGGCATACCAGGTGCCGCTCTCCATTTCCGGCTAGCGATGGGCCGCCTCCCAACCGTTCTCGACAACTAGAGCGGTGAGCACCTTTACCATCGGGATGGCCAGGTTACCCGCCACCGCCGCGTCCTTGGCCAGGGTTGCCATATCGAAATATTCGGCCCGGCACCGGGTCTGGATGGCGATAGCCGCCTCCGCGGGCACGATACCTGCTCGCGCTTCCGCGCGCGCCAGGGCCGCCTCGAAATCGAGCATGGCCTGGAGTCTCCCCCGATCGGCAAAGATCTCCCGCATCCGCTCCGTGGTGAACAAAGGCTCCAGGAGCCGCGGGAGAGTGGGTGGGCTCACGTCAATTCCCCTTGGCTGATCGGTGGCAGACAGGCAATCCGTACCTAATACTCGAAAAAGACGGTCTCTGCCGGTCCCTGCAGTAGGATATTCCATTCCAGCTGCTGGTTGTTCCCGTTCAGGGACCGGGCAATCAAGGTGCCGCGGCGGTCCGGCGGCACCAGGCGTAGGATCGGATCCTCGACGTTCCGCGGATCATTCGGGAAGTACAGGCGAGTGAGAAGGTGTTTGAGCAGGCCGCGCATGAACACGAGCGCGACGATGTGCGGCGCTTGCGGGGTGTTCCCTGGCCCAGGAACCGGACCGGGCTTGATAGTGGTGAACTCGAAGGATCCGTCGGTCTCGGTGGGGATCCGGCCAAAGCCCGTGAACTCAGGAGAGCAGGAGGCATACCGCGTATCCTCCGGATGGGCATAGATACCGTGATGGTCAGCCTGCCAGATCTCGATCACCGCGTCACTCACCGGCATGCCTTCGCCATCCAGCACTCGTCCCTGGATGGTGACCCGCTCGCCTTGGGCGCCGCTACCGGTCAGATTCGTCACCACGAGCCGGTCCAGGCCGAGGTGAAAGAAGGGCCCCACGGTGTTCGAGGCGGTCGCCGGCACGCGCACCTCAGGTCTCCATCGGCGTGGCCTCGCGGCCCCGCAAAATAATGTCGAAGCGATAGCCAAGAGCCTGCTCGGGCTCGGTCGTGTCCCAATCAAAAATGGAAACCAGGCGGTTACGCGCCCTCTCATCTGGGATGCTGGTGAAGATCGGATCGTAGGGCAGGAGCGGGTCGCCGGGGAAGTACATCTGGGTGACCAGGCGGCTCAACAGACCAGAGCCGAACAGGGAGAAGTGAATATGTGCGGGGCGCCAGGCATTGAGGTGATTTCGCCATGGGTAGGCGCCTGGCTTGATGGTCACGAAGCGGTATCGGCCCTCGCTATCGGTCAGCAGGCGGCCGCACCCGGTAAAGTTCGGGTCCAGCGGCGCCGCGTGCGTGTCATTTGTATGCCGGTAGCGGCCCGCCGCGTTGCACTGCCAGAGTTCGATCAGCGCCTGGGGGACTGGACGGTTGTCCTCATCCAACACCCGCCCGCTGACAATGATCCGTTCGCCGAGCGGCTCGCCTTCGTGCTGACGGGTCAGATCGTGGTCATTCGCGCCGATCCTGTCGTAGCCGAATACCGGCCCCGTCACCTCGGAGAGCGTATGGGGCAACAGGATCAGGGGCTTGGTAGGCGCGCGCCTCGCGGTCGAGGTGTAGGGAAGATGCGAATATTCGGGCTGTGTACCGGGTATCGGGCGCCGATACCCCCGGATGTCCTCCATGCGTCCCTCCCCTCTGCTACGCTTGCGCGTGGGCCGCCGCCGTGCGCTCCAGCAGATCGCGTAATGCCGCCAGCTCCGTCTGGGTTGGCGGCGCCGCTTCACGCACTGCCTCGGCGAAACGGATCGGCCAGCCCGTTGCCTCCTCGATCTGCCGGCGGGTAGCCGTTGGATGGAGGAACGTGACGACAAACTCCTTGGTCACTGGCTCGGGTTCCAGCACGCACAGGTCCGTAATCACCGCGGCGGGCCCGTTCCCCTCCAGGCCAAGCCGAGCTCTCGCGTCCCCGCCATCCAAAAAACCCACCGAGGTAACGAAATCGAGCCGTTCCACGAATGCGCGCGGTGAGTGCTTGAGAATGATCAGCACCTTTCGGGCCGACCCCGCGATCTCGGGCGCCCCCCCAGCCCCAGGCAACCGGGTACCAGGACGATCGTAGGGGCCAATCACCGTCGTGTTGAGATTCCCAAACCGGTCAATCTGCGCCGCGCCGAGAAAGCCGACATCGATCCTGCCGCCTTGCAGCCAGTAGCGGAACATTTCCGGAGTGGACACTACCGTATCGGCGGTCGCGGCTAACTCGCCGTCCCCAATGGACAACGGTAGAACTCGCGGCCTGGCCCCGATTGGTCCCGATTCGTACATGAGCACCAAATCCGGCGCGTGAGTGAGGCGGGCCAGGTTCGCCGCCGTGGAGGGGAGACCGATCCCCACGAAGCACACGTCACCATTATTCAGCCTGCGCGCCGCCGCCACGGTCATCATCTCCGTAGTAGTGAACTCCGGTTCCGTCATCATGATCCGCCCTTCGTGGAAGACTCCCGCAGGACACGAGTGTACTCCGAGAAATCGTTCGTCTCCCGGACGTGCCGGGTGATCCACGCCTGGAAGCCCTCGCGGGTGCGGGCTATGGCATCCCACGCCAGGTAGAAGCGGTTGTCACGCTCATAGTATCCCATCGCGTAGGAGGGGTGGGCGCCGCCGGGCACGCGGCAGACGGCCGAGAGCGCCCAACCGGGCAAGATGCAGGCGTTGGGCCAGGCGTCCAGGTCATCCACGATCTCCTCGACCACCACGATCGAGCGGCGGGCGGCCAGGATTGCCTCCTTCTGCACCCCCAGGATGCCCCAGAGCAGGACGTTGCCCTTCCGGTCGGCCCGCTGCGCGTGAATGACGGTTACATCAGGCCGCACGGCGGGCACCGCCGCCAATTCCTCGCCGGTAAACGGGCAGTGGACGGTTCGGATGCGCGGATTTACCTTCGGTAAGTCGGTCCCGGCGTAGCCGCGGAAGACCGCGAACGGAAGGTTCGATGCCCCAGCGACGTAGGCGTTTGCCAGGGCGGCATGGCTATGTTCTTCAATGGCCAGGGACCGCGGCCAGTCATGCTCCACCGCGTCACGGAACCGATGAAGGGAACCAACCCCAGGATTGCCGCCCCAGGAGAAGATTAACCCACTGGCACATCCGGCGCCGATCATTTGATCGTAAATCAGGTCCGGGGTCATGCGGATCAGGGTAAGGTTGGCCCGCCGTTGGCGAATGATCTCCAGCCCGGCCGAAAAAGGAATCAGATGGGTAAATCCTTCCAGGGCGACCGAATCGCCATCATGAATGAGGCCGGCAATCGCGTCGCGCAAGGATGTCAATTCAGCCACCGCGGCCTCCTGAAAGGCCAGGGTCGTCCCCACCCTCGCCTCGGATCGGCGGTAGGGCCGAACTGGGCCCGACCGAACGCAGGACATAGCCAACTGGGAGGAGACTCAGGTGGAATCGACTCTCGACCGTGCCCCATAGGCCACGCGGCAAAAAGAGCGCGAAGGCGACGGCGGTGGCGCCCTGTCCCACCAGATACCAGGCGCCATAATCGGCGAAGTGGTTCTGAAGCAGGTAGAAGACGATTGCGCCAAGAATCGGGCCCTCGAACGTTCCCAGCCCGCCAACCAGCACGATGAAGATCATATAGGCGGACCATTGTACGCCGAAGACTGACTGGGTCTCGACGAACAGGGTATTGGCCAGGGTCAAGGCCCCGGCCGCCCCGCAGCCGCAGGCGGCAAGAATGAAGAGCACTCGCTTGCTCCACATGACCGGTACGCCGACCGAAGCCGCCGCTTCCTCGTCATCTCGGATTGCCCGCAACGACGTGCCAAGCCGGCTGCGCAGAAGGAAAAACACCACCACGAGGAGAATCACGGTAATCGCCAGGGTCAACCAGTACGTATAGGCCTGGCGCGCGGACGGGCTATACACGTCGAGCGTGGTGAGCGAGATACCGGTGCCGCCGCCCAGCGATTGGTCCAGCACGACGATCAAGGCGAACGCCTCGGCCACTACCCAGGTGCCGATCGCGAACTGCCCTCCACGCAGGCGGAGCACCAGTAGTGACACCGGCGCCGCGATGATCCCGGCCCCGATCGCGGCCAGGACCATGGCAAGGTACGGCTGGACTCCCTGCTGGTTGAGATAGATCGTCCCGTAGGCGCCGAGGCCGATAAACGCCTGCTGGCCCACCGAAATCAGTCCGCCATAGCCGGCCAATGCGTTCCACATCACGGCTAGAATTACCAGGGTCAACAGGGTGGTTAGTTGCTCGGTGATGTTGGTGCCGAGGACAGGCGGCACGAAGATCAGGGCCACGATCAGGGCCGCGGCCCCGCCGGTTGACGCATACGAGAGCGTCGTCCACCGCTGGACGCCGTATCCTGGGCTCGATCCCTGCCCCATGTGGCTGTTCACGCCCGCGCCCCCCTGGCTACCACGAGACTGCCCCGGCCCGAGGCCAGCACGGCCAGAAACACCAGATGTCCGGCCAGGATGGAGTATTGCGGGTCAATCTGTTCCCCAATCGCCTGCGCCACCCCCAGCACGATGCCGCCGACCAGGGTTCCCCAGAGCGAGCCAAAGCCGCCGATCACCACCGCCTCGAAGGCGAAGATCAGTTGCGTGGGGCCACTTGATGGCTCAAAAGTGGAGCGGATGGCCAGGAACAGACCAGCCAGCCCGGCCGTCGCCACGGCGATCGCGGTGGCGCGGGCATAGACATCGCGCGCGTTGATCCCCACGAGCTGTGCCGTATCGGGATCCTCCGCCGTGGCCCGCATTTCACGCCCGAGCTGGGTCCGCGACAGGAACAGTTGTAGGGCTCCGAGCGTGACAATGGCGACCACCAAAATCAATACGCCCAGTCCTGGAATCGAGAGTTGATCGGTGATTTGCCAACTGGCGGTCGTGATGACGCCGGCATTCCCCCCAAGGGACTGCACGTCCGGGGAAAACACCTGCAAAAGCAGGTTTTGGATCACGATCGCCAGCCCAAAGGTCGTCAGGAGCGGGACCAGTGGGCCGGCGCTCAGGCTCCGTTCAAGGAGCAGAATCTGGAGAAAGTATCCCAGGACGAGCATCACGGGCAGCACGAGCAAGGCGGCCAGGAAGGGAGACATGGCGGTGCGGTTGACCACTTCCCAGAGGAGATAGGCGCCCATAATGGCGATGTCTCCATGGGCCAGATTGATGATCCGCATAACCCCAAACATCAAAGAGAGTCCGCAGGCGAGTAGCGCGTAGAGACCGCCAAGCATGATCCCCTGAACCACCGCATTGACCCAGTCCATCAGGGGCGCTCCGGAGTGGCCGCCCGGCTCAGACCAAAGTAGGCAGCGGTAATCCGTTCGCGCGTCAATTCTCCCGTGGATCCCTCGAGCACGACGCGGCCCTCAAGCATGCAAATCACCCGCCCCGCCACGTTCATGGCGCGGGCGAGATCCTGCTCCACCAGGAGGATGGTGGCGCCGGTCTCAATCAGCGACCGCAACGAGGCGTAGACGCTTTCCACCACGATTGGCGCCAGACCCAGCGACACCTCATCCAGGAGCAGCAAGCGCGGATTACTCATCAGGGCCCTCCCGATTGCCGCCGCCTGTTGCTGGCCGCCGGACAGGGTCGCCGCCGCTCTCCGCCGCAGCGGCGCCAGCAAGGGGAAGGCCTCCAGCACCCGTTCGACGCTCCAGGGGCCTGGCCTGCCCCGCGCTCCGGCGGTCAAAAGGTTTTCCTCCACGGTCAACCCAGGAAAGAGACGCCGTCCCTCGGGCACCAGGGCGATGCCAAGCCGCACCCGCCGGTGGGCGGGAATCGCGGTAACATCGAGGCCATCGAAGGCGATCCGGCCGGCCGCCGGCCGATGGGCCCCCGCGATGCACCGCAGGAGGGTCGTCTTCCCAGCTCCGTTGGCGCCGACCAGGGCCACGGTCTCGCCTTCATTCAAGGAAAGCGATAGACCACGGACTGCTTGCAGCAGGCCATGACGGGCGTCCAGCGAGTCCACGGCGAGCAAGCTCACGGATGATTGCCTCCGAGATACGCGTCGATCACGGCGGCGCTGCCGATCACCACCTCCGGCGGCCCGTCCGCGATCACCCGGCCCACGTCGAGGCAGACTAGCCGGTCCACGCCCTGCATCAGGACGTGGACGATGTGCTCGATCCACACGATGGCGATGTCACGACGCCGAACTTCCCGGATGGTCTCCAGGAGATCGGCCGCCTCGGCGTCGGTCAGGCCGCCGCCAATCTCATCCAGGAGCAAAACGGCGGGATTGGTGGCGAGGGCGCGCGCCAATTCCAGGCGCTTCCGGTGCGGGAGGCCGAGGCTGTCGGCGCGGCGGTTCGCCAGGGGGGTCAGCCCGCACAGATCGAGCACGTCGCATCCCAGGGCGTACGCGGCGGCGCCGCGCCGATTACAGCCAACCAGGACGTTTTCAAAAACGGTCATCCCGCCGAAAGGCCGGGGAACTTGATGGGTACGCGCGATCCCCAGCCGGCAACGGCGATCCACGCGTAGCTTCGAGACGTCCGCGCCCCGCAAGCGCACCCTACCCGTGGTTGGCCGGAGCGAGCCGGCCAGAATGTTCAGCAGCGTGGTCTTCCCGGCGCCATTCGGGCCGACGATCCCGACCGCCTCGCCGGCTCCCAGGGTGAAGTCAACCCCGTCGAGCACAACCAGGGCGCCGAAGCGCCGGCCGATCCCGACGGCTTCCAATAATGGCGTGGTCACCTGTGGCGCGCCCTCTCATGCATGCGGTGGACGTATGGCGGGATCGGTGCTGGTGCCGGACCAAACTAGCTGTATGAGGTGAGTCTTGAGGCAATTGGGACCCGTGGATCGGATGAATGCTCACAGATCACGAAGTCGAGCTGGTATTTACTGCCCTTCACCGCCCGCCACTGTCCGCCGATGATCGGGGTGGCCACCACGTTCGGGGGCAGCGGACCCTTGCCCCAGGCAAGGCGGCCGAGCGGAGTATCGGCGGAGACACGCCCCATCGCCGCGGCAACCTTTGCCTTGTTTTTCGGATTACCGCTTGCCATGAGCACGGCGGCGGCGACATCAAAGAGAGCCAGGCTGGCCCCAAGCTGCTGGTTCCACTGCTTGCCGGCGGAACGCTCGTACCCAGAGGCCAGATCCTTCGAGCTTACCCCGGTGAGCGACGAACGATACGGCCAGGTCGGGCCCCAGTAGACGGCGCTGGCCAGATTGGCGCCGATCGAGCCGAGCGAATCAACCTGGGAGGGAAAGAGGCCCGTCTTCGCGATCTGGGCAATCCTGGGCTTGTAGCCCTGTTGCGCGGCTTGCCGCCAGAATGTAGCGAAGTCCGGGGGAATAGGAAAGGTGTTGAAGATCTGGCAGTTCTCCGATTTGAACTTCGAGATTTGCGACGAATAGTCGTTTGTTCCATCGGTGTAAGCCCCGGGATCGACAATCGTGTAGCCGGCCTTTTTCAGCGCCGGACCGAGGTGTGCCCGAATCGCGTTCCCATCCGCGTCGTTCGGCCACATGACTCCGACCTTCCGATTGGTGGCGACCTCGGGCCAGAGGTGCGTATAGGCGTCCGCGAACTGGGCCACTCCAAAGCAGAAGTGATAGGTGTACTTGAAAGGCACCGGCTTCGCGGGATTCGCCTGGCGGCCAAAATACCATGATTCCCAGGGGACGACCGTGGAGACACAGGGGACGCCCGAAGCCTCGGCGGCGTCGGATACGGGATTGACGGTCTCTGGCGTGGAGGTGGTAAGAAGAAGATCAACCTGATCGCCGTTGATCAGGTCGTTCGCGACCTGGGCGCTCCGTGGTCCGGACTGGCTATCCTTGTCGATGACCTCGACGCTATAGTGGGTGCCGCCGATCGTCAGGCCGCGGGCAAACGCCTTTCTGGCCAGGCCAAGCACGTACCCATCGGGCTCGCCGAAGCCAGCCGCCGGTCCAGTGCGGGGACTGACGAAACCGATCTTGATTTGTCCCGAGGCACGAGTACGGGCGCTGGCCTGAGCCGAGGCCGCGCCCTTGAGGCTCATCCCCCCAGCAAGCGCGAGACCGCTGGCTCCCGCCGCCTTGAGCACCTGGCGCCTGCTCGGTCCCTGGTTCCCATTGGCCTGATCGATTCCACTGTCCGTCGGGTTGTCGCGCCTGTCTCCCTCGCCCTGAAACGACATCGCCATACCCCCAGTGTGTTCGGCATACGAACGCATGTTCTTAGCTTGAACACGAATACCCAGTTTATAGCACAGCGCGGGTGGGGAGTCAACCACTTGCGCGGTTGAGCCAGGGGATTGACTGGGATGAACACGGGATGGGATAGTGTGCGGATGAAGAACGGATGTGCGGAGTACAGCCAGTACCCCAAACTAATGATGACCGGGAACGCAGCGCGTTAGGAGGATACCCAGGGTGTCGGAAGGAGAACGGGTTCCCGCGCGGCGCCCAGCGGCGGACGGGCAACCAGGAGGCGGCGCGGACTTCGTCCAGTCGCTGGAGCGTGGATTGGCGGTTATCCGCGCCTTCAGCGCCGAGCGCCCCGAATTGACCCTCAGCGAGGTTGCGCGGGCTACCTCGCTGACCCGCGCGGCCGCGCGCCGTTTTCTCCATACGCTGCACGAATTGGGGTACGTGAGCCAGACCGGGCGGTTATTCGCTCTGAGGCCGCGAATCCTCGAACTGGGCTTCGCCTATCTCTCCAGTCTGGGACTTTCCGAGGTGGCCACGCCGCACCTGGAAGCCCTGGTGTCCACCGTGCATGAGTCCTCCTCGGTGTCCGTCCTTGACGATGACGAGGTGGTCTATGTCGCGCGGGTACCCACTCGGCGGATCATGACCGTTGTCATCGGGGTGGGCACGCGCTTTCCCGCCTATGCCACCTCAATGGGCCGGGCCTTGCTGGCCGGCCAGAGCGACGATTGGCTGAACGGCTATCTCGCCTCCGTACGTTTGTCCCCGCTCACCCAATGGACGATTACCGACCCGGCCAAGCTCCGCGCGGAACTGGTCCGGGTGAGGCAGCAAGGGTGGGCCATGGTGGATGAAGAACTCGAGGAGGGGCTGCGAGCAATCGCCGCCCCCGTCCACGATCCTCATGGAAAGGTCATCGCCGCCGTCAACGTTTCGGCTCCGACCCGCCGAGGTGGGCCGGAGGCCCTCCGCGAGGAGCTGCTCCCCCACCTCCTGACCGCGGTTCGTCGCATCGAGGAGGATCTGCGGGCCGTGACTCCGCTCCGTACCGGCGGTGAATGATCGACCTACCCGGCGTTCCAGTCATCCGCCGCCGACTTGCTGCTTCGCACGTCGGAAATTTCAATTTTTTGATAGGTAAAAGAGATTTCCTCCAGATCAGCCGCATCGTATTCAGCGGCCAGCACCGGATCGGCGACGAATTGCTTCAGGTTGGAAATCATGGCATTGGTGAGCGTGATGGTGTGGTAGCGTTGTTGCTCACCGGCGGGGGTTGTCTGATAAAACGCCAGGGTCACCTGTGGAAGTAGCTCGTTGGTGACGCAAGCCTGGAACAGTTGCGGTGACGCGGCATCCCACTCTTTGATAATGACAAACGGCTTATGCATGCGCTTCCCGCTCGATTGACCGGTGGCGATGTCTCGTGGAGAGGTGATCTCATAACTGTAGCTGAGAAAGCGCGTGGAGCCTGCCGGGGCTCCAGGGGTCGAATCGCCCTGGAACTTCCCTTGCTTTGATCCCTTAATCGTGACATAGGCGTTGAGGGCCATCCGTATACCTCCTCCGACCAGTCCACCACGCCGATCCGGGGTGGAACTCATCGTATCCAGTGAGTAACAGTGTCTCTTTTTGGTTCGGGATGCTCTATACTCTACCATACCAGGGAGGATTTCATTGCGGCTCAGTGTACATCGGTCCAAGCGCTCTGGCCTGTTCTCCGCCGCTGTCCTCGTGTTCCTGATCATCGCGGCGGCAGGGCCGGGTGCCCCGAACCGCCTTGGATTGCCGCCCCAGTTCGCGCACGCCGCGGCGGGCCCCTCCGTAGCGGTATTGCCACAGTCCGGTCCTCCCGGCACTTCAGTATCACTTAGCGCCGTAGGTTTCGATCCGAGCCTCGCGCAGAAGGGGCTGACCGCCGACATCGTCTTTGATACAGGTTCGCCGATCGATACCCAGAAGCTGGTGGTCTGCGCCGCCGTCCCGGGCGCCGCGCCCACCGCCGGCTTCGGCGCCGATTGCACCGGAGTAGCCGTGATGGAGCAG
>DATBTL010000299.1:0-2373 GCA_036559345.1 Chloroflexota bacterium
GACGATCAACTTCGCGCCCTGGCCCAGCGGGGCGGGGTACTGGGGCTGATGCTGTTGCCCCTGGTCATCGATCCGGATCGCCCGACCGTGGCCCGCGCCATCGATCATCTGGACCACGCGGTGGAGATGATGGGCATAGAGCACGTAGGTCTGGGAGCAGACTTCATTCGCCAGGTATACCGGGCCATGATCGTCCACACCCAGCCCGACTCACTCCTTCCACCGGGTATGCAAATGGACGCCGCTATCGACACTATTGCCGGTCCGGAGGACTACCCGGCCTTCGTGGCCGCGCTGCAAGATCGCGACTACACCGGTGAGCGCCTGGAGGCGGTGTTGGGCGGAAACTTCCTGCGGGTGTTCCGCGCGGCGCTGCCGAGTTAACCTTCTGGTTCGGTCGGGAACGCCTCTTCCGCCTGGGCGATGGCAAGGACCTGTTCCAACAGGAGGGTGCTCCCTGCCTTCCGATAGTGCTCCCACACGAGGTCTCCCAAAGTGGCGCGTACCCCGGCCACCGCGCTTTCATATGCCGCCAGTTCGTTTGGCGGCAGCGGCGCGCCAATGGTCTCGCGCAGGGCCTCGGCGGCCCCGAAGAGCCCCGCCGCCCGGTGCGGCCGCCCTTGCGCGGCGGCGATCCGGGCCAACTCCTCCAGGGCGGCTGCCGTTTGCGGGTGGTCACTCGCGAGCATGGCGAGGCTCAGCGCCTCCCGGTAGTTGTCTCCGGCTTCGGCGGATCGCCCCTCCAGGAAGGCGATCTTACCCAGGTTGCTCAGGGTCGCCGCGATGCCCTTCCGGTCCCCGGATTGTCGCTTGAGCGCCAGGCTCTCCTCATAGGCGGCGCGGGCTCGCGCGTAGTCGCCCTCCTTCTCCGCCACCGCTCCCAGGTTATTCAGGCTAACGGCACTATTCCGCGGATCGCCCAGCAGGCGGGACAACCGTAAGCTCTCCTCATAGCACTCAGTGGCGGCGGGATAGTCCCCGAGCGCCAGAGCTACCGACCCCAGGTTCGTGAGCGCGCCAGCCAGCATGTGCGGCAGGTCAAGTGGCCGAATCAGGGCCAAGCTTTCCTCATGCGCCTCCCTGGCCCGCGCATACTGACCCCGGCTATGGGCAAGGTTCCCGAGGTTCGTCAGCAAAGTGGCGATCGCGCGCGGATCGCCCAATTCGCGTTGGAGAGCCAGGCCCTCCTCGAAGAGCGGTTGGGCTCGCTCCGGGGCGCCCTGGAAAAGCGCGACTTGTCCCAGGCTGTTCAGGGTTCCCGCGATGCCGCGCGGGTCGCCAAGGGCGCGCCAGAGCGTCAGCGCCTGATCGAGCAACGCGCCGGCTCCCGGCAAGTCACCCTGCAGCAAGGCCAGATTCCCCGCCGCCGTTCCCGCCCGAGCACGGAGCGGCGCCTCAATATCCTGGCGCCCAACGAATGCCGCGATCCAGGCGCGCCCCTCGCTCACCTGGCCGCGCATCTGCCAGAAGCGCCAGAGCGACGCGGCGAGGCGCAGTCCGCTCTGGGCCCGCGCATCCGGCGCCTCTGGGGCGGCCGCCCACTGGATAGCCGAGCGGAGGTTCGCCAACTCCGCCTGGATGCGTCCGAGCCACGCTGCCTGGTCTGGAGTTTGCAGGCCCGCCTCTCCCTCTTCGGCCAGGGTTACACACCAATCGAGATGGCGGTCACGAATCAGGCTCACCTCCTCGCTTGCCTCGAGCATTTCGATGCCGAATTCGCGCACCGTCTCCAGCATGGTGAAACGTGGCTCGGCAAGGCTGGGACTCGATCCCTGCCCGAGGAGGTTCTTGGCTACCAGCGATTCCAGCCAGTCCAGCGGATCGCCTCGCAGCGCCGCCGATCGGTCCACGCCGGCCGATCTGACTCCCACGCAGACCGCTTCCACCGCGTCCAGGGTGCAACCGCCTGCGAACACCGCCAGCCGCCGGAACAGCGCTTTCTCCCCTACGTGCAGCAACTCGTGACTCCAGGCGATCGCTCGGCGCAGCGTATGCTGCCGCTCGGGTGAATCGGAGGAGCCGCCGGTCAGAAGCGGCAGACCGTGATCCAGCCGCGCCAATAAGGCCGGCAGAGTCAGGATCCTGGTGCGCGCGGCAGCCAGCTCAATTGCCAATGGGAGGCCATCCAGACGCCGGCAGATCGCGGTCACCGTTCGGGCGTCTCCCGGCTGGAGGGTGAAACTCGGCCGCGCCAGCCGCGCGCGTTGGACGAAAAGCGCCACGGCGGGGATCACCAGAAACTGGTCCCACGAAACGGTGTCCAGGGTTGTTTCCTCCGGCGCCTCCAGCGGCTCAACCGGGAACTCCTGCTCCGCCCGCAGACGGAGCGGCGCCCTACTGGTCACGAGGATACGCAACCGCGGGCAGGCGCTC
>DATBTL010000300.1:0-8517 GCA_036559345.1 Chloroflexota bacterium
CGCCTTTTTCATGGAATTCATTCCGATCATCGGCGTTCTGATATCCGGCGCCGTATGCATGGTGGTGGCGCTGTTTCAGGGCTGGGTGCTCGCGGTGGTCGTCCTTGCTTATTTCGTCGTGGTCCATATCATCGAGGGCGACGTCGTGGGGCCGCGGGTTATGGGGAAGGCAGTAGGGATTCACCCGGCGACCGCCTTGATCGGGCTGGTTGCCGGCACCGAGATCTTCGGCATTTGGGGGGCCCTCTTCGCCGCCCCGCTCGCCGGTCTGCTACAGGCCATCGGGACCGCTGCCTGGCGCGAGTCGCGCGGTTCGGATCCTCCCACCGTGGTACAGGCGGTGGTGGCAAAGGAGAAACAGGACGCGCCAGGGTTACCCACGGAGCACGCCGGCTGACTCCTTTACGGATAGCTCCCGCCGCCCGTGCTTCCCGCCTGGGTCAGGAAGTATGCCTGGCTGTCGAACGGCTGCTCGCCCGCCGCTGGAGTGACCCGCGCGTACCGGCCATCGGCGCCCAGGACGCGCGCGTTCACGGTGTCGCGAAGATAGGCATCCAAGAGATCCCCGCGGAGCCAGGCGCGCAGACCAGGATCCTCGATGGGGAAAAGGGTCTCCACCCGGCGGTCCAGGTTCCGCGGCATCAGGTCGGCGCTGCCGAGTTGTATTTCCTCCTCGCCGCCGTTGTGGAAGTAGTAGATGCGGCTATGCTCAAGGAATCGGCCCACGATGCTGGTGACCCGAATGGTCTCGGAGACCCCCGGAACTCCAGGGACCAGGCAACACACGCCGCGCACCAGCAGGTCAATCGTGACCCCCACCTGGGACGCGCGATAGAGGGCCTGGATAATCTCCGCGTCCACCAGGGAGTTCATCTTGAGAATAAGCCGGCCGCCGCCGCTCGCCCGGTGGACGGCGATCTCCCGCTCGATCCGCTCAAGGAAGCTGGAGCGGAGGCTGACTGGGCCTACCAGGAGGCGCCGGTAGGTGGACTGGGTGGAATAGCCGGTAAGATAGTTAAACAGATCGGAGGCATCCGCCCCCAACTCCGGATTGCAGGTGAGGAGGCCCAGATCGGTGTAGATGCGGGCCGTGGTCGCGTTATAGTTGCCCGTACCCAGATGGACATACCGGCGAATCCCGTCTTGCTCCTTCCGCACCACCAGGGCAATTTTGGCGTGCGTCTTCAGGCCCACCATCCCGTACGCCACATGCACGCCCGCCCGCTCCAGGGATCGCGCCCATTCGATGTTATTCTCCTCGTCCCAGCGGGCTTTGAGCTCTACCAGCACCGCGACCTGTTTGCCCTGCCCGGCCGCCTCCATCAGGGCATCGACCACCGGCGCGTGACTTCCTACCCGATAGAGGGTCTGCTTGATTGCCAGAACCTGCGGATCACGCGCGGCGGTCTGGATCAGATCCACGAGCGGCGTGAACGAATCGAAGGGATGATGCAGCAGCACGTCCTGCCGCTTGATTGCCTCGAACACGTCCTCTCCGGCGGAGCGGAGCGCGTGCGGCACGCGGGGCGCGAATGGCGGATCCTTGAGATCCGGGCGATCCAGGCGGAGCAATTCGCTGAGATCCGCCAGCCCGAGCGGCCCATCCTCGGCATAGACATCGTCGGGGCCGATGCGGAGGT
Organism: Chloroflexota bacterium; assembly: GCA_036559345.1. Classification (GTDB taxonomy): domain Bacteria; phylum Chloroflexota; class UBA5177; order JANWHV01; family JANWHV01; genus JANWHV01. The sequence goes on from DATBTL010000300.1 coordinate 1,641, forward strand.
TGCTGGCCAGGAGGGTTCGGAGCCGCGCGGGCATGGTCGTTTCCACCGTAAGTTGCACCACCGAGCCGAATCGCCGCTCGAGCAGGCTTGCCTCCACCGAACGCGAGAGATCCGCCGCCTCATCCTCCTGGATCTCGATATCGGCGTCTCGGATCACCCGGAAGGCATACGATTCCACCACTTCCAGACCGGGGAAGAGGGCCGGCAGATGCGCCGCCACCAGTTGTTCCAGCCAGATGAAGGTCTGCGGGCGGCGGGCGGCGGTTGGGAGCGCGTCGCTCCCAGGGCGATGGACCGGCACCAGGCGCGGGAGGACGCTCGGAATCTTGATCCGCGCGAATCGCTCCCCTTCCTTAGGGTCGGTGACTGTCACCGCCAGATTCAGGCTCAGGTTGGAAATGTGAGGGAACGGATGGCCGGGATCAAAAGCTAGGGGAGTGAGGACGGGGAAAATCTCGCGCTCGAAATACTCCTTGAGCGCGGCCTGTTCAGCGGAGCGGAGCGCGGCAAGCTCCGTGATGCGCACTCCCTGCTCGGCCAGAGCCGGGCTGATCTGGTGCGTAAAGAGGGCACGTTGCTCGATGGCCAGCGGCTCCAGGGCTTTCCGGATCTCCAGCAGTTGCTCGCTGACCGTCAGGCCATCCGGCGCCGCCTCGGTAACTCCGGATTGCAACTGTTCCTTCAGACCGGAAAGACGGATCATAAAGAATTCGTCGAGATTGGAATTATAGATGGAGAGGAATTTGACCCGCTCAAGCACCGGGTGGCGCGGATCGGCGGCATCCTCCAGAACCCGGCGATTAAACTCGATCCAACTCAGCTCACGGTTGATATACAGCTCAGGCCGGGAAAGGTCGCCGTGCGGCATGGGCGTCACCCCGTCATTGGCGGCTAGATTCCCGGCGGGGGTTCTGATGGGTACCGGTTCCGCTACCGTGTGTGGGGTTGCCATATGGAACTTATCCAAATCATAGTCGCCTACCCGCGGCACGCTCGCTCGCCATGCGCCCCAGGGGGGTCGCTTACGGATGCTTGTCGGGAGCATGCCCGTACCGTACCCTATACCTCGATATGATAACAATCGGGCCGCGCTCTCGCTATCTCGCCCTGGCCTTCCGCCTCTTCCTGGCGGTCGTCTTTCTGATCGCGGGCGGCAGCAAGCTTGCCCACGCCAATCTGTTCGTGGACACGGTCAAGGGCTACAAGATGTTGCCTGGCTCCTTGGTCCGCCCTTTCGGCCTGGCCCTCCCCTGGATCGAGGTTCTGGTTGGTCTCTACCTCCTGGTTGGCCTATTCACCCGCCTGGCCGCCCTTGCCGCGGGCGTGTTCCTGGTGATCTTTCTCTTCGCCCTTGGGGTGCAGATAGCGCACGGGCATACCGGAGATTGTGGCTGCGTGGTCGGGATCGACAATCCCGTGATCACCGCCTTTATCGGGGGTAACAACATCGGCCCGTGGGATCTGATCCGCGACAGTATTCTCGTCCTGATGGCCGCCTTCGTAGCTCTCGCGCCCCGGCCGTTGCTGGCGGTGGACGGCTGGCTCCAGGCTCGGCGGGAGGCGGAGGAGGATCAGTATTACGAGCACGACGCGGCGGGCTCGCCGGTCGCTTGAGCGGATGGCGGCCCGTGGGATAGCGCGGTCCGGCCCCACATGCGGGGCAATGCAGTATCCTAGTAGGTGGATTTTGTCGAGCCTGCTTGCACCATACCCGGAGCCGCCATGAGTACGACCACTCTACCGGATCAGGAACTGCTGGAACGCCTTCGCGCTAAACTGACCCGCCCCTACCGGGTGATCATTCATGATGATCCGATCCATACCTACCATCAGGTGGCGGTGGCGGTGGCGCGAACGGTTCCCGGCAAGACCTATGAGGATGGCTGGGAGATCGCGACCCTGGTCGATACCACCGGCCTGGCGATTGCCGCTACCTGCCCCAAGGAGCCGGCCGAGCACTATCGCGAGCGTTTCGAGGTGACCTACGGACTGACCAGCACCATCGAACCTGTGTGATTCGCCCCGCCTCTCGCGGTGGCCCACCGTTATCTCTCAGAGGAGCCGCAAACCATGAGCGTGCCGCGAATTCAGTCCCTGTCGGTAGGGCCGATGGACAACAATGTCTACATTCTCACCTGCCCGGATACCGGGAAACGGGCCCTGATCGATCCCGCCAACGAGGCGGACGCCATTCTCGATGCCCTGGGCACCCCGGCCCTGGAGTATATCCTCCTCACCCATGGCGATACGGATCACATCCTGGCCCTGGATGAGATCCGGGCCGCCTCCGGCGCCCCGGTGGCGATCCACCCGGACGACCTCCCTATGCTGGGCGGGCGGACGGTGGATTTCCCGCTCCAGGAAGGCGAGGATATCCACTTCGGCAACGTGACCTTGCAAGTGTTTCATACCCCCGGTCACACGGCTGGCGGGGTGTGCTTCTACTCCGCCCCCTATCTGATCGACGGCGATACGCTGTTCCCCGGCGGCCCCGGCAATACTCAACGCGAGGGCGGCGATTTTCCCTTGATTATCGAGGGGATTCGGAGCAAGCTGTTCACCCTGCCTGATGACACGGTAGTCTATCCGGGGCATGGGAAAAGCACCACGATCGGCGCCGAGCGCCCGCATCTGCAAGAGTGGATTGACCGCGGCTTCTAGACGCGGGAAGGAGGGCGCGCCATGAAATTTAGGATCAGTCGGGGCGCCTGTATCGGCAACGGGCGCTGCGTGGACGTGGCGCCCGAGGTGTTCGCGCTCGACCAGTTTAACAAAGCGGTGGTCGTCAATCCCTCGGGCGCGGACGAAGAGAAGATCATGGACGCGGCGCAGGCATGCCCCGTGCAAGCGGTAATCGTCACCAATGACGACGGGAAAAGACTATACCCGGTGATCGAGTAGGCTTGCCCGATGGGCAGGGCTACTCGATCACCGGACGAGAGGAAAAAGATGGCTGACGCACTGACTTTTATGGCGATTCATGCCCACCCCGACGATGAGGTGTTCGGCACTGGCGGGACGTTCGCGCGGTATGCCGCGCAAGGCATCCACACCGTTTTGGTCACCTGCACCGGAGGGGAGGAGGGTGAGATCGTCGACCCCACCATGGTGGTGGAGGAGGTGAAGCCACGGCTGGCCGACGTGCGTCTGCAAGAGCTGCGATGCGCCGCGGAGAAGTTGGGGATCGAGACCCTGGCGATGCTTGGCTACCGTGATTCGGGGATGGCCGGCACCCCCGGCAATCAGAACCCCATCAGTTTCCACATGGCCGATATGGACGAGGCCACGGAGCGGCTGGTCCGCTTGATTCGCAGGCACCGGCCCCAGGTGCTGGTCAGCTACGACGAGAATGGCAGCTACGGCCATCCGGATCACATCAAAGCCTATCACATCACCAGGCTGGCCTTTGACGCGGCTGGCGATTCCTCACGATTTCCCGAGGCGGGCCCGCCCTGGCAGCCGCAAAAGCTCTACGAGGCCGGGATCACGCGCGGCCAGATGGAGCGATGGCTTAAAGCGGCTCAGGAGGCCGGGATCGATATCCCCTGGCTCCGCGAACGGGCGGAGAACCCTACCCCGCGGGGATTGCCGCAGGAGAAGGTCACGACCACGGTGCTGATCGGTGACTATCTCGACCAGAAACAGGCCGCCTTCCGGTGCCATCGCAGCCAGATTCGCGATGATAGCCCAATGCTGGCCTTTCCCGCCGAAATAGCTCGCAAAGCCTTCGTGGACGAGTGCTTTGTCCGCGTCCGCTCCCTGGTGGACGCGCCTCTCCCGGAAGACGATCTCTTCGCCGGCTTGCGCTAAACCCCCTTGTCTCCTCCGTCACGGCAAAGGCCGATGGATCCTTATGGATCCATCGGCCTTTGCCGTGGCTTGTAATGACAGGCCCATTGTGAGAAAATGGCAGGGTATCGCGGGCGATGACTGCCCGCTGCCGCGCTCGTTTCGCCGCCCGACGCCGCGGTGAGGCGCGGGCCACCCATGGAGGTAAACATTGTGATCGACTCCCAAGCGTCTCAATGGTATGAGAATCTCTCGGAGACAGAGCGGCATGATTGTGCCGCTGACCTGACCGATGCCTATTTTTCGGCGCTTTCCGCCGATAATTGGCGTGAGTTTCAGACGCTTGTCCGGCAGTGGCTCGATCGGGCCGAGGAGAAGCAGCCCGTCGCCGTCTGATCGGCGCGTCGCGCGACACGGAAGAGTGTGCGGCAGGCGGGTTCCCTTTCGAAAGGGAACCCGCCTGCCGCATGTTCATAGGGTGAGAGAGAAGAGGTCATGATCGAGCAGCCGGGCTATCCCCGTGTCGACGAGGGCACCCTGATCGACTATACCGCCGCTATCGTCGCGCATCTGGGCGCCTCCGCCGCCGATGCCCACGTTACCGCCGAGGTACTGGCCGCCTCCGACGTACGCGGCATTGAGTCGCATGGGGTGGCCCGCCTGGAGCAATACGTCAAAATGATCCAGGAGGGAATGCTCGATCCCGCCGCCCAACCGGTGATCACGCGCCAGAGCGGCGCCACCGCCCTGGTTGACGCGCGGAATGGTCTGGGCCAGGTAGCCGGCGTTTTCGCAATGCGGTTGGCGATCGAGAAAGCGCGGGTGGCTGACGTGGGAGTAGTCTCACTTTCTCAGTCCAATCATTACGGGATCGCCGGCTACTACGCGATGATGGCGCTGGAACACGACATGATCGGCATCTCGCTCACCAACAGTTCACCCCTGGTGGCGCCCACCGGGGGACGGGCACCCATGCTGGGCACCAACCCGATCGCCTTCGCCGCTCCCACCGGAGACAACCTGCCGTTCGTACTCGACATGGCCACCAGCACGGTGGCCAAGGGACGGATCGAGGTAGCGGCTCGGAAGGGCGTTCCGCTGGCCGCCGGCTGGTCGATGGACGCCGAGGGCCGGCCCACTCTTGACCCGGTGGCCGCCATGGCGGGCGCCCTGCTGCCCCTGGGGGGCGCTGTCGAGTCCGGCGGCTACAAGGGCTATGGCCTGGCGGTGCTGGTGGATATCCTGACCGGGGTGCTCTCGGGCAGCCTCTATGGGCCGCTGATTGGCCGCCTGTGGCTGGCCGACCGTCCTTCGGTGCTGGGCCAGTTCTTCCTCGCCCTCCGCCCTGATGCGTTTGGTCCCCTGGACGAGTTCCACGAACGGCTTCGCGACCTGCGCCGCCTCCTCCACGAAGGGCCGCTGGCGGCGGACGCCGCGGAGATCCTCCTCGCGGGCGAAAAGGAGGCGCGTGCCACCGAGACCAACCGTCGCCTCGGCATCCCCGTCCACCCCTCGGTAGTAGCCCGTCTGGAGGAGATGGGCGCCCAAGCCGGGCTGGGCGCCATTCCGCGCCGGGAATAGAGCCGTCATGAACGAGTCTATCCCAGGCGTGGTCACGCGGCACCGATCAGACCGCCTGGGCGATGAAGCGGGCTACCTTTCCCGTACTGGGGAGGCGGTCGAGTTGATCGACGACCGTAATCGTGACCTCGGGAGCGGATACGCCCCGGCGAGCAAGCCCGGCGCTGATCCCGTCCCGCGCGAGAGCAAGGTTGGGCCCCCCGATCGCCTGGACCACGATGCCGGCGCCCCGCGCGATCTGGCGCACCTGGTACTCCGTCACCTCGGGAATACCGCCCAGGGCCGGCCGGGGATGCACGTCCACTCCGCCCTCGTAGCGAAAGTGATCGTCCAGGGGTCGGGTTCGGCTCGGAGAGGTGGCGCCGCGATTGAGTTACGCTGGGCGGAAGAAGACCCGCGTACGGCCGCTATCGTGTCTCACATGAGAGCGGAGAATCCCTTCGAATTGGCCGCCGATCCGTTCGAGCGCGGCGCGTGATCGCGCGTTACGGGCGTCCGTGTGAAAGCAGACCCGGAGCACCCGCCACGTCTCGAAGGCATGGGTCAGCGTGAGCAGCTTGGCCTCGGTGTTGGCCGCGGTCCGGATTGCCACGCCGGTCAGCCATATGTAGCCGATCTCACAGGCGTCCGGGGCGCCGCGGCCGTGCGACGGGTGGCCCGGCGGCCACGACCAGTGCTCCAGGTTCCAGAAGCGCGTGGAGCCGATGACGACACCGTCCTCCACCCGAACGATCGCGAACGGCATGGCGCTGCCGGCCTCCCTCCAGGCCAGGGCAGTGTCGATGTAGCTGGTAACCGCGGCCTCGCCCCGCGGGACTGGGCTCCACTGATAGAGGGATGGATCACCCGCCGAGGCGGCCGCCAGACCATCAGCGTGGCAATGATCGAGCAGTTCGAGACGAACGTGCCTACCGAGCAGGACAAGATCTTCTGTTCTCATGGCTCACGGTATCCAATTGCCCTAATAGTATCCCGAAACCTAGATCGGCGCCGGCAGGACGTAGAGCGGATCCTCATAGTCGCGACCGGTCGCCTGGAGATGGGAGCGCCGTATGCCCTCGTAGACGAAGCCGGCTTTCTCGGCCACGCGCCGCGAGGCAAGTCCCTGGCCGCCCCGCGCCGTGACCACGATCTCCAGGCGCGTAAGCCCAAGTTCCCTGAAGGTCCAGGCCGCGGCCAGATTTACCGCTCGGGTGGCTAGCCCCTGGCGCCGGTAGGGTGGGGCGACCCCGTAGGCGATCTCGCCGATGCCGGCGGCGTGGACGGATAGATGCAGGACACCACGCAAATCGACATCCGGCGGCATGGTGATGATCAGGGTGAACCCGTATCGACCGTGCCACCCCTGCTGGAACTCTCGAACGGTGCGGATGGCGACCTCCTGGGGACAGGGAACGGGGATCGGCAGCCATGCGGTCTCCTCGATATCGGGATCCTGTCCATAGGCGAAGATCGTAGCGATGTCGTTCTCGTCGGGGAGCCGGAGCAGTATCGTGCCATCCGTGAG
>DATBTL010000301.1:0-5028 GCA_036559345.1 Chloroflexota bacterium
GGCTCCCGATCGAGAGAGCAGCGGCGCTGGAGAAAGACCACCGGCTCACTTTCGGCGATCCCGAGCGTATCAGCGATGTTCTTGGGCGCGCGGAGTAACTCCAGGCGGAGCACCTCCACGGCGACCGCGAGGTTCGTCTCGTGCATGGCGTCGGTGAAGCTGGAAAGCGACGTGATCTTCTGGGCAATCTTTCGTTGCCGCACGAAGGTGCCGCGCCTCGTCCGGCGCTCGATGTATCCCTGCCGGGCCAGATCGACCAGCGCCTGGCGGATCGGGGCCAGGCTCACCCCAAACTGCCGAGCATATTCACCTTCGGTCGGCAGTTGCGCTCCGGGCGGCAGGTGGCCGGACAGGATCTGGTCCAGCAGCATTTTCTTGAACTGATAGTGAATGGGAACCAGGCTCTGGCGATCCAGCATGATCAATGATCCACTCGCTCAAGGCCCAGTTGATGATTCCTTATAATAAACAGGGTGCCGGGCACTGTCAAGAGGCAGGTCGCGCGTCAAAAGGGCTCGGATTTCCTTCGTGCTGGCGGATTGCCCGTCATGCCGCTACCTTAGAGTGCATGAAGCGAGGCGCGAGCGAGTCAGGGATGAAAGAGGGGCTGTAAGCGTGTTCGGCGAGAATAGCGGGCGCGCCAGATCGGTCACGGCCCGAGAGAGCATCGTACTCACGCTCCAGGTCTTCCTCATCAACCGCGTTATCTTGACGGCCATCAGCCTCCTTACCAGCAACCTCTTCTATGACGTGCCGGGGCGTGACCACGGACTGTTCGGGATCTGGCATCGTTGGGATGTTCTCTGGTACATACAGGTAGCCGATCACGGCTACACCTGGTCCCCGCCGCCCATCCAGTCCAATCTCGCGTTTTTCCCACTCTTTCCGCTGACCATGCACGTGCTGACGCTGATCACGCCGTTTTCGGCCTACGCGGCGGGACTGGTCATCGTCGATCTGAGCTTCCCCGCGACCCTCTATTTCTTTCACCGTCTGGTGCTCCGGGATTTCGACGCGGATGTCGCCGACCGCGCGGTATATTACCTCGGCCTGTTTCCCACCGCCCTGTTCTTCTATGCTTCCTACTCTGAAGCCCTGTACATGCTGTGCTGCGTCGGCTGTGTGTACGCCCTGCGGCTACGCCGCTGGTGGGTGGCCGGGTTGTGTGGGATGGGCGCCAGCTTAACCCGTCAATTGGGCCTGTTGCTGGTCGTCCCCTTCGCGATGGAAGCCCTGGCATGGTGGCGCTCCCAACCGCGGGACGGCCTGAACCGCTATAAACCCTGGTTGGCGTTTGCGTTGGTTCCCGGTGGAATCGTCGTCTTCATGGTGTATCTTCAGGCCCGATTCGGCGATCCGTTTCTTTTTCTCCGCGCGCAGGCCGCATGGAAGCGCGGGCTCTCCTTTCCCTGGGATGGGGCGGCCCTGGATATTAGCCGCCTCGCGCACATTCCAGGGCATTTCTCGGCCCATACGCGAGGAGCGTTGGAGGCCATAGCAACGTTGGATCTCGCATTCCTGGTCCTGTTCCTCGTGCTGATCGGGCTTGGGGCGCGCCGGCTTCCGAGCGCCTACACACTCTATGGCGCCATCGTCATGCTGGCGATCCTTATGTCCCCCGCCACTGGGCAAGGTCAACCGCTGCCCTTGCTCTCGATTTCACGCTTCGACCTTACCATTTTCCCGCCCTTCATCGTCCTGGGACTGCTGGGCCGCTCCCCCATGATGGACCGGCTGATCCAAGCGGCCTCGGTCAGCCTACTGGTGCTGTTCACGATTCTGTTTGTGCGGGGTCGATGGATCGCCTGATTCGCCTTCTTTCGTGGTGGGAGGCGATGGACCGGCGCGCGGTGCCCAAGCATTTCCCCCGCGCGCTTGGCCTCGTCCTGGGGGGCGCGCTGCTCCTTGGGGTAGCCGGCGCCTTGCTCCGCGATATGGTCTACCTCCGTGGGCAGCCAGGGATCATCCCCAACGATGACGTGTTCGCCTACGAGTGCTATGCCCGCGCCTTCTGGCAAGGGACGCACGCGATCGCGGCCTCCCCGATCACGCACTTCTGCGCCGATCCGCGATGGCGGTTCTGGACCGCGCCCCCGGTGGCCTTCCATACGCTCCCGCGGGAATATCCCGCCCCAGCCCTCGCCGTATTTTCGCTCCCTTTGCTGTGGCCCTTCGCCCCCTACGCGAGCACGTATATGGTCCTGGTCGGGCTCCTCATCCTTGGGGTGACCGGCTACTTCGCGCGGCGGGGCTTGCTGCTCTCCGCCGGAGCCTTTGCCCTCTACGTGCTGGTTGGCGGCTGGGCCACCGCGCTGGAGCGTTTTGATCTGGTGCCGGGGGTGCTGGTCGTGGCGGCGTTGATTCTCGCGGAGCGCTCGCGCTTCGCCTGGGCATATCTGCTGCTGGCGGGCGCGGCGGTGCTGAAGGTGTACCCAGGGTTCGTGGCGGCGGTGCTGGCGGCCCGGCAGTGGCGCCGAGACGGCGCGTTCCCCAGCCGCGAACTGGGCGGCTTCGCCGCGGCCGCCCTGGCCGCCGCGCTTCCCTTCGCGATCCTCAACCTTCGGGGTTTCCTCGGCCCCTTAAGCTATGATGGAATACGTCCACCGCAGATCGAATCGATCCCCGGCTCGCTGCTCTGGCTCAGCGGGAAGATTGGCGTACCGGTTCAGGTGAAGCTGACCTACCATTCGGTGAACGTCGTGGGCTCCCTGGCGGGGCCGGTGTCGTGGATCGCCACCTGTCTGTTCATTGGCGGGGTGGTCCTGGTCTGCTGGCGGGCCTGGCGGGGCACGGTATCCCTGCCCCGATCGTGTGTCCTGGTCCTTCTGGTCATGCTTTCCACCAGTAAGATCCTCAGCCCCCAGTACCTGCTCTGGCTGTTCCCGGTCGCGGCGTACGTGGAGGGCCTGCGAGCGCGCTGGCTGCTGGTCGCGGTGTTGACCCTGGTCATTTTTCCCTACGGCTATCGCCTGGACACCAGCCTGGTCAAGTTGCCCGAGCATCCACTGTTCATGACGAGTATCCTGGCCCGCAACGCCGTGCTGGTAGCCTTGACCCTCCTCTACCTGCAGAAGCCGGAGCGCGCTTCAGCCGCTGACGCGCCCAGGGGCCGCGCCGGCCCGAGCGGTGAGCACGGCATCGACCCGCAAGACGAAGGTATCCCACGAAAAGGTATCGCGGTAGGCGGCCTCCCCCTGGAATAGCGGCGAGTTCGGATCGGTATTCAAGTATTCATGGAAGACCGCCCCGTGCCGAAACTCCAGCCGTAACCGCTCAGCCATGCGCGCGCACATCTGGGGCGTCCCATGCAGGCAACCGTCGGCGAGGCCGACATAATCGAACAGGAGCCATGAACCGCCATTTTGATAATCGCCCGCGAAAAAGTGGGAGACAAACGAGCGGGACGGCAAGGCATGGCCCTGGGCGTCCGTAACTACCTTGAACCCGCTCTGGAACGCCGGTTGGCTGTTCAGGGTGCTGGCCACGACACTATCACTCAGGATCGGCTGTCGGAAAAACCAATAGGCCAGGAAGTCACCGACCAGGCCGCTGATATCGTGGTAGCCCAGCTGGCGGCTAAATCGGAGATAGCCATCTGGGCCGGCGGCGAGGGAGCGATAGGCGCCGCGCGCGGCCGCTATCTCCTGGCTCCCCACGCCGAGTCGCAGATGCCGTGCCGCCATCAAGGCCACGGCGTAAAGTCCCTGATTGTAGCTCAAGGTGTCGGCTCTCGGGACGCGAAACCCATCGAACCAACTGGCATAGCTCCCCGGCCGGCTGATGTAGTATCCCGCGCGTGCCTGGGAACGCACATAGGAGAGGGCCAGCTTCAGGCGATGCCCATCCCGCAGCGGATACCCTTGATCCGCCTGCCAATTGGCCCAAATCAGGAAGAGCAAGGTCGATTCATCCGCCCGATAGAGCGGGCCGCGTAAAAAGGTCGTGAACTGGGTCGGCACCTGTCCATCGGGAAGCTGCCGCCCGGCGAAGTGGCCCAGGGCGCGCTGGGCGAGAGGACCATTGCCCAGACCAAGGAAAGTCCAGAAGGAATCGCGCAGCCAGACCCCGGCATAGGCCCTACTCGGGTGGACCACCGCTTCGTTGCGGGCCAGGTTCGCATGCCAGACCTGCTCGGCGGCCGCGTATTCCCGCGCGCGAAGGCTATCATCATGCCAGGGTGTAACCGCGGTGGCCGTCGCCAAGGGAGCCACCGGCCCGGAACCCATGATTAGCAGTAGGGCGAGCAACGGCAGCGCGAGGTATCGACGAATCATCTACTCTCCTAGCCTGGATTCCGCTTCCTTCCGATGGTAGCAGGCTCCACGTGAAGCGTCATCCACTGGAAGTGGCGGAACGGATCGGACGGATCCGTTCCGCGTCGCGGACCATGGTTGGGGGCGGATCGGCGCTATGGCAGGTCCAGCGGGAGCCGCAAACGAAAGATGCTTCCGGCCGGACTGGTTTCCTCCAGCTCCAGGCTTCCGCCCATCGCCTCGGCGATCTGACGCCCCAGATGGAGTCCCAAACCGGTGCCCACTCGCCCCGCGCGGGTCCGGCTCCCTGGCATTCGCCCAAACCGCGAGAAGAGCTGTTCTCGCCCGAGCGGCGGAATACCGGAACCCCAGTCACGGACGCGCACCGCCGCCTCGCGGCCTTCTCGCGCCCAGGCGACGGCGATTGGGCTGCCCTCCGGCGAATACTTGGCCGCGTTATCCATGGCATTGACCAGGATCTGCACCACTCGCTCAAGGTCCGCGCGGGCAATCAGATCCTCGGAGCCGACGAGATCTATGCGCTGCCCAGGATAGCTGCTCCGCACCTCGTCGGCGGCCCGCGTTACGGCCCGCGCCACCAGGATGCGTTCCAGCCTCGGGTGCAGATCACCCGATTCCATACGGCCAAGCAGCAGCAGATCGTCCACCATGCGTTTCTGGCGATTGGCCGAGACCACGATGCGCGAAATATGCTCCAGCCTTCGCTCCTCGGGAAGATCCTCCCAGCGGGACTGCAACAACTCGGCATAGCCGA
>DATBTL010000302.1:0-5310 GCA_036559345.1 Chloroflexota bacterium
GAACGCGGACGCTCGCGGCGGCGGGACGGCGTGGGGCGTCCAAGCGATCACCTTCGATCCAGGTAATCCACTGACGGTGTATGTTCAGACCGATTCTTCCTTTCTGGCCGTATCTGGGGCCGGGAAGCCCGGTTATCCCACCGGTCCTGGGGTCTACCGCTCCGTGGATGGAGGCGCTCAGTGGGATGCCGCGTTCGGCGGCATCGCGGTGAGCCCGTGCCAGTTCAGCCCGTGCCGGTACCCGGGAAGTCTGGCCATTGATCCGGCCCAGCCCCGGAACCTCTTGCTGGCCGTCCCTACTGGCTTCTATCGCTCCACGAATCAAGGCATCGGCTGGCAGCTTGTGGCAAGCCTGGGAGTGACCAATCCTGCCCGTCTGCTCGTCCGCTTCGACCCGTACGATCCTTCGCTCGCGTACGTGGTTACTGACCAGGCCGTCTATCGTACGGGGGACGGTGGCCGGAGCCTGGCCCAATTGCGGGCCTCCGCCTCTCCGGCGCCGGCTCAGGTCCTGGATGTGTCCTTTCGCCGCCATGTCCCGCCTCAGGTGGTCTACACGCTGGCGAATGGACGTGAGGATGTACGGGAGGACAATGGCTCCTCGGCGGCCGTGCGGGCTCTTGCTTCCCCCACCTCGACCAGGCCCACCCCTACGCCCTCGCCTACCGCCACGGCTACAAGGGTTCCGAGCCCTACCGCTCGCCCCACCTCCACCCTCGCTCCGACCAAGACGGCCACGCCCACGGTCACCCCGGTTCCGCGCCCCAGCCATACCCCTATCCCCCGCCGGCCCACTGCTACGCCCAGCGCGACGCCGGTCCCGCCGCCCACGGTTCCCCTGGTGGATGAGTGGCCGATGGTAGGGCACGACGCGGGCCAGAGCTTTGCCAATCCCGCGTGGAAGGTCTCGGTGAGTGCCGCGCCCAGGCTGCGACTACGCTGGGCCGCGGCGGATACTGCTCCCGCCATCGAGGCAGGCGGCACGTTGTATGGCTTGACGAGTGACCAGAAAGTGGTGGCGTTCGACCCCAGGACCGGAGCCGTGCGCCACCGGTATCTGTCCGTGGGGGTTCAGGGGCTTGCCCAGTCCGGCCACCTGGTTTATTTCAATCTGGGAAGCCAGATTCGGTACGTGGACGACCATTCCGCGGATTGGAAACATACGGCAACCGACAAGCAGGGCGCTCTGATCCCCGCCTTTACGACCTTGGTGGTGGACGGGCACCTGCTCTACACCGGAGTGGGATCGCCAAACGCCGGTTCCCTGGCCCGAGCGTATGCATTTGACGCCGCTACCGGCAAGCTCCAGTGGTCGTATCCTGGGAATCTCAGTTCCGTCCCCTGTTTGGTGGGGAATAGCGTCTACCTCGGCTTCGGGAGCTTCGGCTCGGGTGATTCGGAGGTCCTGAACGCGACGACCGGAACGGCGCGCCGCGTTCTCCGCGGTCTCGGCACTGCCCAGTGGCACGCCAGTGGAACCAGGGTATATGCCAGCGTACTCGCCGGGTCGGGCAACAACTTGACGGCCTCCGTAAGGGCTTATTCACTTTCCGGATCTCTGTTGTGGACCGGCCATGATCTGCTGTTCGGCGCCGCGTTGCCCAATCGCATGTTTGGGGTCACTCCCACGGCTATCGATGCAAGGAGCGCGTTGGATGGTCACCGGATCTGGAAACGGACCATTCCCGGCCTCCGGGCCATCGCTCCCGGCTCCGTGGCGGTGGCTGGACGCCTCGTTTTCGTGCAGGCGCAAAATGGCGGCATTACGGTCCTCAATGGGGGGAACGGCCATATTCTGACCGTCCTGCGTCCACCCACCCCATCCGCGGCGGCGGGAAATCTGATCGTTGGCGGCGGCCTGGTCTACGAAAGCATCACCACGCGGGCGGCGGGCACGAGCAAGCCCTCGCTGGAGCTTCTGGCCTTTGGCTTGTAGTCTACTGGCTTCCTACCTGTAGTGCCTATACAGCGGGCGAACCCGACTGGTGGTAGAGACGCGGCGAACTCGGAACAACCGTTCGGCGGTCATAACGGGGTTGACATGTAGGAATAGGGGGCGTACCATAGTCCATATCGCGAGGGCCTTTGACGGTTGCCAAACCGCCCATTCTCTTCGCGAAGGAAGGAGCGTTCCGATGTATAGCATGAGGAAGCCGCACCTTTTCTTTGGAGTCTTGCAGGTTGACAGGTCCTAGCTCCCGGATTCACGTAGCGCGGTATTCCGCATGATCCGGTGAGCGGCGGTAGGTCCAAACCAAGGGTTGAGCGCCTACCTCACGCCAGCGCTATGCGCAGGCCCCTGAGCCTCTTGTTTAGATGAACGGCGCCGGCAGCGAATCTTTCGCATTGGAGTTCAGCCCTTTTTGTGGGAAGCCATTCGAGACCCGCAAGATAAACCAGCAAGAGCCCCCTGGCAATCCGCCAGGGGGCTCTTGCTGGTTTACTGGATTATCGTTCGCGGTCCCACGGGTAGACCAACCAATCATCGGTCGTCTCACCATAGAAGTCCGGCTGGTCGTCGCTATATTTGGAGCGCCCCGGCTTATAGTGGAGGACCGCCACCCTGTAATAACAGTTGACCACGTTCAGTCGTTCCTTGACCGCCGTAATCGTGCGCCCGCTATCCCACACGTCATCCACCACCAGCACCCGTTTGCCGCTGAGCAGGGTATCCGAGGGGAACTGGAGGAAGATCGGCTTGTCCAGAGTGCGATCGACGTCGGTATAGTAGACCACGGCCGCCACGAGAATGTTCCGGAGGTCTATTTTCTCGCTAATCAAGCAGCCAGGCACCATGCCTCCGCGAGTGATTACCAGCATGGCATCATACGGTTCGGCGAGATAGGTCTTGATCAGGTGGTCGACAATCCGTTGGATCTCTTCCCAGGAGAGGTATCGCTTGGCGAGCGCTGTCTCCATTGTTTAGGGAAGCCCCTTTATGATCGGCGTAGGCACCGGTCCGGCGTTGGGGTTCGGGATCACGGTAGGCTCGGCTACCGGACCATTCATGCGGCGGATCTGGCCCACCGCCTGATTGAACAGCTTCAGTCCGTTTTCCACCTGAGTGGCGGCCCGTTGCGAGCCGGCGGAATCGCTGTCGCGGAGCCCGACCACCAACGACTTGGTCCCGTTTGTCAGCTCCCGAAGGCTCTTGTCGAGCACCTTGGCCGCGTTGCCCATGGTATGCGGCGTCGGCTTGATCAAATCGAAACGTTGGCGCTCACCGGCGAATTGATCCCCCGTCGTGGCGATCCCATTGTAGTCACGATTCTGCAGGGCGACGCTGAGATCGCTCAGCGAGGCATAGACATCGGTGACAATGGGGAGAATCTTTCCTTGCCAGACCAGCACGGCCGTTGTTTGCTGGGCGATGCCGGCATGCGCCGCCGCGACGCTTTGAACGCGCGCCGCTTGCGCGACACTCCGGGCATGCGCCTCAAAGGGCAACGTCCCAAGGCCCAGAAGGCCAATGGCCAGCGCCAGACGCGCGAAACGGGAAACCGAGCGAGCCATTCGATCCTCCAGGAGCTAGGGTGCGGATACGCAGGGGATCGTAACAGGCACCATGAGCGGTGTCAAAGACAAGAGTATACTATGCGTATGCTATGATGTGCCATATCGCGAACGGGAGTAGCCTGGTATGTGGCGCCTTCGACTGATCCGCTTCCGTCTCACTCTTACCTACACCCTGCTCCTCACCGGCGCCTTCGCCCTGTTTAGCGCCGGTATCTTTCTCGCCCTCCATGTCGTGCTCTATGACAATCTGCAAAACAAGCTCAACGCGGCGGCCCAAAACGTAGTGCAGGGGGTCACGGTCAATCTGAAGCAAAACTCGGCCCCCTTCAACTTCAGTCTCAAGATCACCTCCGAGACCTACAGCGGGGACGTCGGCCCTTCAGTTCTCCGTACCGGTTTTTTTGATGCCAATGGCCGCTTGATGACGGGAGACCATAAGGGAGACTCCAGTCTCGGCAGTAACCCGAAGGTGAAGCAGGCCATGGCGAAGTCCATGCTGAGCGGCACCAAGCAGACGGTCAACGTTCCCACCAAAAATGGCGACTCCACCGTCATGGCGGTGCCCTTGCAAGACGGCGCGGCGGAATATGTGCTCCTCGTCCAATCCTCGGTCCAGGATGTCGAGGATACCCTGGGGCTGTTAGTGCGTATCCTGATCCTTTCCGCCGTCGCCATGACCATGCTGTCCGCCACCGGGGCCTGGTTTCTCACCGGCCGCCTGTTGCGTCCGATTGACATGATTACCGACAAGGCGCGCCGGATTACCGCGCACGATCTCAGCCAGCGGCTGGACATTGATACGCCTGACGAGTTTGGCCGCCTTGCCGGAACTTTCGACAACATGATCGCCCGCTTGCAGGCATCCTTCGATCGGCAGAAGCGCTTCACCTCCGATGCCTCTCACGAGTTGCGTACTCCCTTGACCGTCATGCAGGCGGACATCAGTCTCGCCCTTCGGCGTCCCCGCAGCAATGACGAGTACCGGCGGACCCTGGAGAGCACACAGGAGGAAGTATCGCGCCTCTCGCATATCGTGGCCGATCTGCTGACTCTTGCCCGATTGGACACCGACACGGCCCAGATCGTCCATGAGCCGGTAGCTCTGGACGAATTGGTCGAGGGGGTGGTTGGCGGTCTCCGACCCCTGGCAAGCGACAAGTCCATCCTCCTTACTTCCGTGATCGAGGGGCCGGTTGTGATCGATGGAGATTCGACCCGACTCAAGCAACTGGTTATCAATCTGGTCGACAACGCGATCGCCTATACCCCCGAGGGCGGCCATGTGCATGTTGGGCTCTCGTCCAGCGACGAGCGGGTGAGCCTGACCGTGCGGGACAACGGTATGGGCATCGAGGCGGACCAGATTCCCCATATTTTCGAGCGATTCTACCGGGGCGTGGAAGCTCGCCACCAGCATCACCAGGGAACCGGCCTGGGTCTGGCGATTGCCCAAAGCGCGGCCATCGCACACCAGGGCCACATTGAAGTGACAAGCGTGGTCGGCCAGGGCAGCGTCTTTACCTTCGTGCTGCCGCGGGTGGGGCCGCCTCAAGTCCTGGAAGAAACGGGGAGACTGAACTGGCCGCTGCCGGCGGCGGTGGGCTAGCGAGTCAGCGGACGATTGTAGGGGCACCCACGAGGGGTGCCCCATGCGCATCAACTTTAGCGGCCATCGGCGCCGCGGAGGAGGAACTGAAAGGTGTGGGGGGCGGCGCGGCGGCGGGACATGCGGCAGGAGGGGCCGAGCGTGCGGGTGATCTGGGCGAGGGCGGCAGGCAGGGGCAAGCAGCCGGC
>DATBTL010000303.1:0-9187 GCA_036559345.1 Chloroflexota bacterium
GGATCGTCCAGGGTCCAGCGGATGGGCTCCGCGTCGGGGTCGGCGGTCAGATAATCGTTGGCATACAGTTCGATGCGGTTCCCATCCGGGTCGCGGAGATAGAGAAAAAGCGCGTTGGTGAGACCGTGGCGGCCGGGGCCGCGCTCGATTGCTTGATGGTAGCCGGCGGCGGCCAGCACGTCGCAGGCCCGGATGACCGCCATGGCGTCGGGGAGCCAAAATCCGGCGTGATGGAGACGCGGCCCGATCCCATTCATCAGGGCTAGGTCGTGTACGGTCTGCTTCCGGTGCAGCCAGGCCGCCCAGAGGCGATCGCCCTCGCCGGTCTCCGCTACTGTGTACTCAGAGACCCGGAAGCCGAGTTCGCGCTGATACCAGGCGACGGCGGCGCTAACATCCTGTACCTGGCAATTGAAGTGATCCAGGCGCATGATTTGCACCGGTCCATGCCGGTGGTACTGCTGCAAGAGGCGAGGGACAGGCTCCATCTCGTGGTAAAACTCGATTGGCAACCCCGAGGGATCTTGCACCCGGATGGCCTTG
The DNA here is from genome assembly GCA_036559345.1 of Chloroflexota bacterium. GTDB lineage: Bacteria > Chloroflexota > UBA5177 > JANWHV01 > JANWHV01 > JANWHV01. The sequence continues at coordinate 544 of DATBTL010000303.1, forward strand.
CCGTAGCCGCGCTCCTCCTCACGTTCCAACCAGCGATAGGGGAGCGATTGCCGCTCGGCGAGTTCGGCAACGCGTGGCAGATCCTCGTTCGCGGCCACCCGGAAGGCGATGTGTCCCGCACCCGGCTCGCGTGCCCGGCGGAGAATCAGGCTGTGATGCTGCCGCTCTTCCAGGCAGCGGAGATAGAGCGCATCCTCGTCGGCCGCGGTCTCCACGAAGCCGAGCAAGGTGACATAAAAATGGCGGGCCGCCTGTAGGTCGGTGACCAGATATTCGACGTGGCCGGAGCGGAGGACGTGAATCGGCGGTTGTGGTGGGTCGCGGAGGATAGCGGAGCCTGCGCTCATGCTTCCACTCCGAAGCGGGGAATGCGATGCTCACCCAGCGCCACATGCACGGTGCGGGTCTCGCAGTAGAAATGGAAACTGTGCTCGCCGCCCTCGCGGCCGATTCCGCTTTCCTTGGCGCCGCCGAACGGGGTGCGGAGGTCGCGCACGTTCTGCGAGTTGATCCAGACCATGCCGGATTGCAAGGTGCCGGCTATTCGATGCCCTCGGGACAGATTCCCGGTCCACACATAGGCGGCCAGGCCGTAGCGGACATCATTGGCCAGGCGAATTGCCTCCGCCTCATCGGTGAAGGGTATCACGGTCAGGACCGGGCCGAAGATCTCCTGCTGGGCAATGTGCATCTGATTGGTGGCGTCCAGGAAGAGGGTGGGTTGGAGGAAGTTTCCCGGTCCGGAAAGCATCTCACCGCCCGCCGCCAGCCGCGCCCCCTCGGCGATTCCTCGGGCCAGGCCCTGCTGGACCCGCGCCGCGTGCTCGGGGTGGATCAGCGGCCCTACCTCGGTCCGCAGGTCGAAAGGGTCGCCCACCCGAATCCGTTTCACCCGCTCGATCAGCTTTTGGCTGAAGGTATCGTATATGTCGCGATGCAGCAGAAGGCGGCTGCTCGCGGTGCAGCGTTCACCGTTCAGAGAATAAACGCCGAACACCACCGCGTCCAGCGCCCGGTCCAGGTCGGCATCGGGGAAGACGATCACCGGCGACTTGCCGCCCAATTCCATGGAGAGGCGTTTGAGGGTGGCGGCCCCGTTCCGCATGATCTCGCGTCCGGTGGTGGTTTCACCGGTGAAGCTGATCAACTGCACCCCAGGGTGGGCCACCAGGGCCGCGCCCGCCGTTTCTCCCAGCCCCTGCACGATATTGAGTACTCCTGGTGGGAAGTCCGCTTCGGCCACCAGGGCGCCCAGGGCATTGGCGGTGAGCGGCGACCATTCGGCCGGCTTGAGCACGGCGGTATTCCCTGCCGCCAGGCACGGGGCGATTTTCCAGGTTTCCAACATGAACGGGGCGTTCCAGGGCGTGATCAGTCCCGCCACTCCGACCGGATATCGGGTGGTGTAGTTGAGGAACTCTCCTTCAACCGGATAGAGATCGCCCTGGAGCTTCGGCGCCAGATCGGCGAAGAAGTGGAAGTTGTCGGCGGCACGGGGGATGAGCGCATGGCGGGTCTGGCTGATCGGCACCCCGGTGTCGAGGGTCTCCAATTCGGCCAACTGGTCCGTCTGTGCCGCTATCAGGTCTCCAAGACGACGCAGAAAGCCGCCGCGCTCCCTGGCGCTCATCCGCGGCCATGGGCCGTGGTCGAACGCCTCGCGGGCCGACCGCACGGCGGCATCAATATCGGCGGCGGTCCCGGAGGGGACGCTGGTAATCGGCTCATTGGTCGCGGGATTGAGGGTGGCGAACCGCTCACCCTCGGATTGGCGATATTGGCCGCCAATGAAGTGCTCCACCGGGGCGGTGGGAATGGCGGTACTGGTAGTCATCGTTGTCTCCCCTCCCCGTGTTCGTCGGCGATGATCGGATTCTCCAGAGCCCCCAGGCCATCGATCTCGATCCGCACCGTGTCTCCTGGGTAAATGTGCGAGATCCCTTTCGGGGTGCCGGTCAGGATGATGTCGCCGGGGCGGATGGTCATGAACTCGCTGATGTATTCGATAATGGCCGGAATATCGAAGATCAAGTCGTTGGTGTTGCCCTGCTGGCGTAGCTCACCGTTGACGTAGGTCCGCACTCCGAGGGAGTGGGGGTTGGTGATCTCATCCTCAACCAGCCAGGGTCCGATCGGACCAAAGGTGTCGAAGCCCTTGGCTTTGATCGGCGGTCGATACATGTTGGTCACGAAATCGCGGACGGTCACGTCGTTGACGATGGTATAGCCGCCGACATGAGCCATGGCCTCGGCTCGGCTGATGCGCCGGCCCTCGCGGCCAATCACCACCCCCAGTTCCGCCTCGTAATGCATGTACTGGACGCCGGTCGGGGCCACCACCGGGGCCCGGTGGCCCACCAGGGTGTTGTGGGCCTTGATGAACAGGACCGGGCTCTCGGGCAAAGGCAGGCCAAGCTCCTCCGCGTGGTCCCGGTAGTTGAGGGCGAGACCGATGATCGTGCCGGGCTGGAGGGGGGGCAGCCAGGTGACGGCGTCCTCGGCATAGGTCGCGCCCGAGGCATCCACGAGCCGCCCGTCCTGCCAGAGGCCGTGATAGGTCGTGCCCGCAACCTGGAAACGCGTCCGCTTCATGAGTTCGCGCCCGGAAGGAGGCCGTAGGTGGCCAGCACGGTGCGTAGGCGATCCTCGGTCGCGGAGCTGACCGCGGCCAGGGGAAGACGAAGTTCAGGCGAGATCAGGCCCATCATCCCCAGGGCCGCCTTGACCGGACCGGGATTGGTTTCGATGAACAACGCTTCATTGATCTCAAAGAGCCAATAATGAAGATCCCGCGCCTCGTTCCAGCGCCCCTCCTCGCAGAGGTTGTAGAGGTCGGCCACCTCTTTGGGGAGGAGGTTGCCGGTGGCGCTGACGTGTCCGGCCCCACCCAGGGCGAGCATGGGGAAGCAGAGGGTCTCGATCCCGCTGTAGACCCCGAAGTCACGGCCACAGGCATGCAGCACGCGGCTGATCTGGGCGAAGTCGGTATTGGCCTCTTTCACCCCGAAGATGTTGGGACAGTCGCGTCGTAAGCGGGCCATGGTCGCGGGTTCCAGGTTGACGGCGCTCCGTCCGGGAATGTTGTAGAGCATGATAGGGTATCCGGGCACGGAGTCGGCCACCTGGCGGAAATGCTCGTAGAGGCCCACCTGGGTGGGCCGGCAATAGTAGGGCACGATCACCAGGGCGGCGGTGGCGCCGGCCTCCTGGGCAAAGCGGGTAAGGTGAACGGTCTCCTGGAAGTTCACCGAGCCGGTCCCGGCCAGCACGGGCACTCGTCCACGGGCCGTCCGGACCGCCGTGGTGATCACCAGCTCCCGTTCCTCCATGGTCAGCGAGGTTGGTTCACCGGTGGTGCCGGTGACTCCTACTCCGTGGCTTCCGCCGCTGATCTGGAATTCCACCAGGCGTTCGAGGCCCTCAACGTCCACGGACCCCTGCTTGAAAGGGGTTACCAGCGGGGTAATGGACCCACGCAAAACCGTCATTCGCCTCTCCTTCCAGTACTACACGATTGATGGAGTAGTGGTATCCGCGCCCCGCGGGCGGTGGCCGTCGCTGGCCGTTAGGTCACGGAGGCGCGCATCCAGATCCATGGCATGGAGGAAGATCGCTATCTGGCCCGCGATTGCCTCCACCAGGGCGATCTCGTGGACGGCGTAGCGGTCGGGGTTGCGGCTCAACACGTTCAGGGCGCCGATGACCCGGCCCCTGACGCGCAAGGGGGCGGAAATAAAACTACGAAACCCTTCGGCGATCCAGCGCCGGTCGTTGGCTCCGTGGAAACGAGGGTCGGCCGCCATGTCCGCGGTCCAGATCGTCCCGCCTGTCCGTACGGCCAACCCGGCGGCGGACTGATCGAGATTCTGGAACTCGCCCGGTCGGGGGCCGATCCGATCGGCGGTCGCGAGGGCGAATCGCTCCAGGCGCCCGTCATCGCGCAGGAGGGTCACGGTGACCGCGTCGTGAGCGATCAGGTCACGCATTTCCTGGGCAAAGGTGTCGAAGACCTCATCCACGCTCACCCCGTTCGCCATGCTGTCCGCGATGCGCTTGAGCGCCTCGTGTCGGGACTGCCGCTCCCGCTCCATCCGCCGAATGCGGGCGCCCAGCGCCAGCCGCTGATAGTCCCCGGCGTAGAAAACCAGGGGCCGTCCTCCGGTCGCGGCTCGGGCCACCGTGTCCACGCGGCCAAACACCACGACATGATCGCCGGCATCCACCAACCGATCCACGGTACAGACCAGGGTGGCGAGGCAGTCGGGAAGGATTGGCACCCCATCGAGCGCGGAAAAGATCACATCCGCATGGTGGCCCGCCCGCCCGCTGAACTGTCGGGAGAGCGGTCGCTGATCCTCGCTCAACATGTTAATCGCGAAGCGCCCCGCCATGGGAATGAGGTTTCGCATATGAGCCCGGCTATCCACGCACACCAGGACCAGTAGCGGATCAAGCGAGACGCTGGTGACCGCGTTCGCGGTCATGCCGTGAATCTCCTCGCCCGCGCGCACGGTAACCACCGTGACCCCGGTGGCGAACAGGCCCATGGTCCGGCGGAACTCTGTTGGGTCGACCGGCATTGGCGGCCCCTTCCCCGTACATTGGTTCCGCCGTTCCCTGTCCGTGCCCCGGCGGGCCGGCGCGGTCACCCTCACACCCGCGCGGGTTCGTAGACCGCGAGCCGCCATGATGCGTGGTCACGGCTCACTCCGTGTACCAGGTCAAAGTACCGCGATTGCAGCGCCGCCGTCACTGGACCGATCGTTCCGCCGCCTACCGGTCGCCGATCCACTTCGATGACGCCCGAGATCTGGGCTCCGGTGCCGCACAAGAACACTTCATCGGCGATATACAATTCGGTGCGCTGGATGGTCCGCTCCACCACCGGGACGCCCAGTTCGGTGTGGGCAAGCTCCATCAGAGTGGCGCGGGTGATCCCCTCCAAGACGTTGTCGCTAGTCGGCGGCGTGATCAAGGCGCCTCGGCGGACCATGAACAGGTTCTCGGCGCTGCCCTCGGCTACCACGCCGTTCTCGGCCAGCATAATTGCCTCGTCGTAGCCATTGGTGATCGCCTCGTGTTTGGCCAGGGCGGCGTTGGCGTAGCCGCCCGTCACCTTGGCGCGGGGCGGAATGGCGTTGTCACTGGTGCGGCGCCAGGAACTGACGCAACAGCGGAGGCCGCGCTCGGTGTCCACGTAGTTGCCCATCGGGGTAGCGAAGAGGAGGAAGCCGTCGGCCACCCCGGTTGTCCCCACCCCGATCCCCAGTCCGCTCTTATAGGCGATCGGGCGCAGGTAGATATCCTGGCGAAACGCGGAGCGCCGTACGATCTCCAGGGAAATACGACACAGATCCTCCACGGAGTAGGGGAGGGCGATGGCCATGATCCGCGCCGACTCATGCAGGCGCTCGTAGTGTTCGCGGGCGCGGAACAAGAAGAGTTGTTCCTCGGCGGCGTTCCAGTAGCCGCGGATTCCCTCGAACACTCCGGTCCCGTAATTGAGGGCATGAGTCATGATGTTGAGATTTGCCTCGGCAATTGGAAGATAGCGGTCGTTGATAAACGCGATAGCGGTGCTCTCCATGTGGGTGTGCTCCTTAGACGACATTGTCCTTGGCCAGGGCGGTGACCAGGCGCAACTCGCGCCGGGTGTCCTCGATATGGGCCGCCATTGCTCGTTCCGCCGCATCCGGGTCGGCGAGGGTGATCGCGTTGACGATCGTGCGGTGACCTTCCAGGGCATTCGTGCGCATCACCTCGAAATCCAGCAAGTCGAGGGGCGCGAACATGGCGGCCCGCCCGTCCTCGATCGCCGCCTGGAGCATCGGGTTGCGCGCCGCCTCGGCAATCGCCAGGTGGAAGGTGGAATCGGCCCGCCGAAACAGGTCCATGGAGGTGTTCCGGCGGATCCCTTCGAGCGATTCGCTCATCAGGCGAAGGTCGCGCTCGGAGCGGCGCTGGGCCGCCAGGCGGGCGGCGGCGCATTCGGTGGCCAGACGGAAGTCCAGAAGATCCTCGAAGGCCCGCACCTGGGCCAGGAGGTTCCCATCCGCGAGGGCGGGCTGCCCCGCCTCGCGCACGAAGGCTCCGCCGGCGGCCCCGCGTCTACTTTCGAGGAGTCCCTCACCCTCGAGGACTCGGAGGGCCTCGCGCAGGGTAGTGCGGGAGACCCCCAGCGCGGGCGCCAACTCGCGCTCGGGCGGCAGCCGATCGCCCGACACATAGACGCCCAGGTGAATGGCGCGGCGAATGCGTTCCGCCACGCCGACATAGGCAGCGGCGGTGATCGGACTGTGAACCTGCACCTGGCTCCCTCCAATGGTATATATGATAGACCATTATACCATTACCGTGCAAGTAAGTTCGATCCCGCGGTACACTGGAGATCCAAGTATGAGTGACGCCGGCCCGCCCAACCGCAACCTATATGACCTCCTGGGGATCGCTCCCACCGCCGATCCCCAGGAGGTGCGCCGTGCTTATCGGGCCTTGGCGCGTCACCTTCATCCTGACCTTAATCAAGCGCCTGATGCCGCCGATCGTTTTACCCAGGTCAACAGCGCCTATACCGTGCTGAACGATCCGGCCCGGCGCCGTCTCTACGACGAGGGGCGGCGGCAGCGCGGAAGCACGCCCATGCGCTCGCCCCGTCCTGCCACGCCCGCAGTGTCGCGCGGGGTGCTCCGTGGGGCCGATGTCGAGCTCACCGTCCAGGTCTCGCTCCGCGAGGCGGTATTCGGGGTCGAGATGCGGGTGGAGGTGGCGCGGCGGGAAGTCTGCGTGGCATGCGTGGGCATGGGGGTGGTAAAGGGCGGGGCTACCCTCCGCTGCGTGCGCTGTAATGGGACCGGGGGCACTCGGAGGCTGGGTGATGAATGCCGGTACTGCCACGGGAGTGGGGTGATCGGCGACCCGCCCTGCCCAACCTGTTCGAGCTCCGGGCGCCGCGATGGCCAGGTCTCGCTGATCGTGAATATCCCACCGGGGGTTGACCACGGCCAGGTGCTCCGCCTGAAGGGTGACGGCGATGTCGGGCCGCGGAATGGGCCGCGGGGTGACCTGTTGCTCCGGATCATGGTCGAGCCCGATCCCGTACTACGCCGCAATGGGATCGATATCGTGATGGATCTTCCCCTGGGGACCGCCGAGGCCCTGGAGGGAGGACACGTAGAGGTGCCCACCCTGCGGGGGCCCAAGCGGATCAAGGTGGAGGCGGGTACCCAGGATCGCGCCGTGGTGCGGATCAGCGGGGCGGGGATTCGCCTGCCGGGTTCATGGCACAAAGGGGACCAGTTTGTCGTCGTGCGGGTGCGCGATGACCTGATGAGAATGGAAAACAACGATGACGATGCGGATTGACCGGAACGTAATCCTGGAAGGGAAGGTGGTTCGCCTGGAACCGCTCCGGATGGAGCACGCGGAAGCGTTGTTCGCGGTGGCCCAGAACGACGAAGTGTGGCAATACCTGGCCTTCGAGACCCCCACCGCGGTTGACGATATCCGCCACTTCATCACCGTGGCCCTGCAAAACGCTGATCGCGGAGTGGATGTTCCCTTTGTGATCATCCATCGGGCGGACGGGAAAATCATTGGCAGCACGCGCTACATGGAGATCGTCCCGCACGACCACTGCCTGGAAATCGGCTGGACCTGGATCGCCCGTGAGCACTGGCGGAGCGTGGTCAACACCGAGGCGAAGTACCTCCTGCTCCGCCATGCCTTTGAGGTGCTGGACGCCAACCGGGTCCAGCTCAAGACCGACCTCCGGAATACGCGCTCACAGGCCGCGATTGCCCGGCTGGGGGCGGTTCGGGAGGGGGTGCTGCGGGAGCATCGGATCGTCAAGGGCGATTATCGCCGCTCCTCGGTCATGTTCAGCATCCTCGATCGCGAGTGGCCGGCGGTCAAGGCAGAGCTTGAGGCGAAGATGGCGCCGAGCGTCTAGCCGTCGCCTCCTAAACGGCGGGCCAGCCGTTCAGCCATGGCGATGCTGTAGTTCTGTCCCCGATCCTGCGGGTAGATCTGGAACATGTTGGCCATGTAGAGATTGCGGATGGGGGTCACATGGGGGGCCAGATGCCGCCTGAAGTCTACTGTGACGATGGGCTGCGAATACGGGGCGGAAAAGGAATGGAGGCCGGTTATCCATGAGCGGCGCAAGGCGGGATTGATCCGCTGAAGATGCGGGAGGAACTGGGCCAGGATTTCTTCTGGCTCTTGCGAGAAGAGCGGGTGATCCATGGGGAGGTAATTGCCCACGTAGACGAGGCGCTTCCCGCCGTAGTCCTCGGGCGGCATGTAGTTGGTGTGCTCGACCACGGCCAGGAAAGGGTAGCCGGGATCGTTGATCGCGATCCAATAGACGTCGCTCAGGGGACGATCCAGTTCCAGAACCAGGCAATGCGCGCCGTAGGCCGCCCCACCGCCGAAGCGGCTCCGGAAATCCTCCGGCATCCCCTCGGTGAGCCCGATAGTGAGGCGGGAGGGGAGCGTGGACACCACTCGGTCGAAGGTATGGGTCTCGCCCCCGGCCTCCACGGCGATCTTCCCCGATCCCTGTCCGGCGATTTTGGTCACGGCGGTTGCAAATCGAAGCCGGCCCTCCAGGGACTCCACACGGTGGGCGAGTTCCTCGTACAGG
>DATBTL010000304.1:0-4216 GCA_036559345.1 Chloroflexota bacterium
ACCTTCTCCGTGATGATGGCCCGGCAGATGGGGAAAAATGAACTATCGGCTCACGTCGAGGCATACCTCCTCAATCTGCATCGCCGATCCGGCGGCACCCTGATTAAAGCGGCCCCCACCCTCCGGCCCCAGGCCATGATCAGCCAACAACGGCTCCAACGTCTCCTCGACAATCCGCTCAACCGCGGGCGGTGGCGGGCCAATCAGGGTGCGATCGAGCTGGGACGGGCACGGGCTCGTTTCCTCTCCGGCAGCCCCGCCAGCAACGTGGTAGGTGCGACCGCCGACCTCTTGCTGGAGCTGGACGAGGCGCAGGATCTCCAGGAAGACAAAATCCAGCGCGAATTTCGCCCCATGGCCAGTTCCACCAACGCCACGATTGTCCTCTACGGCACCGCCTGGGATTGCGACAGCCCCCTGGAACGACAAAAGCAGGTCAACCTCGAACTGGAGCGCCGCGACGGCATCCAACGCCACTTTGAATACGACTGGCGCGTCCTGGCCGCCCTGTCACCCGCCTATCGAGCCTTCGTCGAGAGTGAAATCACCCGCCTCGGCGCGGAGCACCCCCTGATCCGCACCCAATACACGCTGCATCCCCTGGAGGAAGCCGGCCGCCTCTTCCCACCCGCCGCCCGCGCCCTCCTGGAGGGCGCCCATCCCCGGCTTACCGGGGCCGAACCGGGCGAGGTCTACGTAGCGGGCGTGGACGTGGCGGGGCAGGACCACGCGGCCACCCCCGGCCTCCTGACCGATGGGAGGATGCTGGGCGGGCGCGACAGTACGGTGGTGACCATCGCCCGACTCGAATGGGACGACGAGGGCGAGCCGGCCATCGCGGTGGTCCAGCACTATAGTTGGGCCGGCGCCGATCATCCCACCCAGCACCATGCCCTCCGCGGTCTGCTGGCCGACACGTTCCCCTGCGTCCGAATCGTGGTGGATGCCACCGGGCTGGGAGCCGGGGTCGCCTCGTGGCTGGAGGGCGCCCTGGGCAGCGCGGTGGTGGAATCGTTCGTCTTCAACGCGGCAGCCAAGTCGCGCCTGGGCTTTGGGCTCCTGGCGATGGCCGGAACCGGACGCTGTCGCCTCTACCGGGACGATGGGAGCCCGGACGCCGTCCGCTGCCGTCACGAGATCGCCCACGCCCGCTACGAGGTGGGCGGGAACGAGCAGATCCGCTTCTTCGTCCCCGCCAACGAAGGGCACGACGACTACCTGATCAGCCTGGCCCTCTGCGCCCACGCGGCATCGCTGGCCGCCCCACCCCCGATTAGCGCCGTGATCGCGCCTCGGCGGGAGCCGGAGGAGCGGTGGTGACATGGTCTTGCCTCCAACATCCGACGCGGGAATCGTTGTCTGACCCCTTCCTCTTGTGTTCCGCGTCTCGTCACCCCTTAGGGGGCCACCGTGAAGTTCAGGGATTGGCTCACCTGGAGTTTGCCGACCGTGACGGTGAACGTGGCCAGGGCAGGGCCAAGCGTGTCGTGCGTCTTTCGCGAAAACGCCGCATTGACAAACATCTGCTTGAAGCCGTTGATATCTTTCCCGGCAAAGAGGGGGGCGGACTGTGGAGGATTCGCGTGCTCCTGGAAGGTGATCGTGCCCGCCGGCCTGCCGCGGAGGCCACCGACAAGGCGATAGAACACGGAGAAGTCGAAGGACTGCCCCATGTGCACCACGGTGGAGGGTGTGAAGGTGGTACCGCGATGGAGGTAGCTTTGCACCGCCACGATCTCAATGCCGGGAACGGCCGGACCACGGCTCAGGATGGTCATAGTCCAATCACAGTCCGAGAAGGGCGAGACGATGAGTTTATAGTGGCCGGCAGGGAACGTGACCGCTAGCGTGGCCCGATAGGGAGCGCTCGCGAGGACCGGTACGGCCCGGCCCAGGTTCACGAATCGTGGCTGCTCGACGCCGTTCATGTACGCCGTAAAGAAGCACGTCCCGGAGTTGTTCGCATCGTACCCGGAATTGTAGTTCGCCCAGACGTTGATTTCGTATTTGCCGCCATCAAGGCGGAAAGGACCAGGCACGGCTCCGCCGTGTCCCAGAAAGAACCGCCCATCCGCGGCCCTACTCGACGTTGCCGCCTGGCCAGAGGAGCGTTCCGGAAACGTGTGCGATGGACGATGGGCGGAGTTCGCGGCGGCTCCAGGGAACCCGCCGCTCATGAGCCCGCCGATTGCCGCCGTGATCAGGAACCAGGATCCGCGTATCTTCATCAATCTTCCATCCTTTGCGAAGTCACGAATCGTTGCCGTAACCCCTACCGTACAGATCTGTTCCAATGATAGCGGAACCCCGATTTTAGCACGCGGCGCGGCAGTGCTCGCCGCCCTGTCCCGGATCAGTGCCGTGATCGCGCCGCGGCGGGAGCCGGAGGAGCGGTGATAGGCGGCGTTAGGCCGCGCGGACGGGGATCACGTAGATGGGAAGCCCTTCATCGACCTGCATGGCGAGTAAGCGATCGATGATCACATCCACCACCTCGTCGGTGTCATCGTTGCTTCAGTGGCTGGGCGCAGGGGCCGGCGGCTAGCAACCTGCCGGCCTTTTGCATTTCCCTCCCAAACGGTCTGCCCTTCCCTCCAAGCCCACCTTGAATGGCGGTAGCCTGACCTGGCACACTCCACGAATCCCGTGTCATGGCACATTTCCCTCAACCACCGCCGCCCGTGGAGTACACTGTGTCGTGGGGTGATACGTAGATCCGGATACTCTCTCGTCCGGGAGTGGGGCAAGCATGAACGAGGCGGATACCTGCCGGGCGTACGTGGTCCCGAAATTGCGGGCGGCCGGCTGGGATCGCGAGCCGTGCCGGATCGCCGAGCAGGTGACCTTTACTGATGGCCGGGTGCTGCCGGCCGGAAACTCCTTCAGCCGAAGCCCGCGGAAACGCGCCGACTACGTGCTCCGCTACACTCCCGATCTGCCACTGGCCATCGTGGAAGCCAAACGCCTCTATACGTCGCCCGGCCAGGGCCTCCAGCAGGGCAAGGACTACGCCGAGATTCTGGGCCTCTCCTTCGTCTACGCCACCAATGGGCACGGGATTGTCGAGTTCGACTACCTGACCGGCCAGGAGCGGGACATCGACACGTTTCCTGCCCCCGAGGAGTTGTGGGGGCGCCTGCGTGCCCACCAGGGCATCGACGACGCGACCGGCCAACGCCTCCTCACCCCAGCCTACCGCGACGGCCCCCGCACCCCGCGCTATTACCAGGAAATCGCGATCAACCGAGCGGTCGCGGCGATCGTCCAGGGGAAGCGACGCCTCCTCCTCACCATGGCCACCGGCACCGGGAAGACCACCGTGGCCTTCCAGATCTGCTGGAAGCTCTGGAAGGCCCCCTGGAATCGCGCGGGCTCGCACCGCCCGCCCAAGATCCTCTTCCTGGCCGACCGCTCGATCCTGGTCGACGATCCCAAGGACAAGGACTTCGCCCCCTTCGCCGATGCCCGCTGGAAGATCGAGAACGGGGTGATCAATAAGGGCCGCGAGATGTATTTCGCCCTCTACCAGGCACTGGCCGAGGATGAGCGGCGGCCTGGACTCTACCGCGACTACCCGCCGGACTTCTTCGATCTGATCGTGGTGGATGAGTGCCACCGGGGCAGCGCCCGCGCCGACAGCCTCTGGCGCGAGATCCTGGAATACTTCGCGCCCGCCGCCCAGCTTGGCCTCACCGCGACCCCGCTCAACCAGGAAAGCCGGAACAGCTATGTCTACTTCGGGACCCCAATCTACCAATACAGCCTCCGCCAGGGGATCGACGACGGCTTCCTCGCCCCCTACCGCGTCCATCGAGTGGTGAGCAGCTACGACGCGGCGGGCTGGCGTCCCAGCGCCGGGGATCGCGACCGCTACGGACGCGAGATTCCCGACGACGAATACTCCACCAAGGACTTCGAGCGGGTGATCTCGCTCCGCCGGCGCACCGAGGCGATTGCCCGCCACCTGACTGAGTTCCTGAAGAAGACCGACCGTTTCGCCAAAACCCTGGTCTTCTGCGTGGACCAGGAGCATGCCCTCGATATGCGTCAGGCCCTCACCAACCTCAACAGCGATCTGGTCCAGCGGTATCCGGACTACGTGTGCCGGGTCACCGCCGACGAAGCGGAGATCGGGCGCGGGCACCTCAGCCGCTTCCAGGACGTGGAAAGCGCCTCTCCGGTCATCCTCACCACCTCCCAACTGCTCACCACCGGG
>DATBTL010000305.1:0-6347 GCA_036559345.1 Chloroflexota bacterium
TGCTGAACCGGATTATCCCGGCTCTTTCCCTCTGTCAGGCATAATCGCCTGCTCTCTTCCCTCGTAAAGTGGGCGCAGGTGGGCACGAACTCCCGCGGATCCGAGAAAGTCCGTGCTGTCCGACAACTGATCGACCGCCCCGCACCACGGGAGGGCCCGCACTGCCGGGTCCTGGATCGCTGCGCGGAGCGCGTCGACGATGCGGTCGGCGTGGATGACCAGGTAGGGCCGGTTATAGTATGGGGACACCGTCGTTTGCACGGGCGGCGTAAGGCCAAATTGGTTGGGATCGCCGCCACCGAGTGGGAAAGCCGTAGAATGTATGAGGCAGCGCGTCTTGCAGCGCGGCCTCGATCCGCGCCGCGTGGGCGGCATGATTGGGCTCGGTGAGAAAGAGGAACAGTCGTGGCCCCCAGTCGTGGTCAGTGGAGAGCGCGGTATCGTAACCCAGAACTTCCGAGCCAGGTCCCAAGAGGGCCGCGGCGTGTGGTACACCTGGAAAAGTGCCGCGTAAGAGCGGTCCGATCAGTTCCTCATAGAATAATCGACTCAGGCGCACCCCGCCGATGAACTCCGACACGGGTCACCCCATTCCCCTGGCTTCGCCGCCTTCCGTAACCATCTGTCTCCTCAATTCTATCCCACGGCTTGAAACCAATCACGCCGTCGTTGGTGCCTCCGCGTAGCCGCCGCGATCAAAAGAAAACTGGCGGATCGGCGGCGGCGCTGATCCGAAACTCGGGATCGCGCGTACTATCGGAGGCACGTCCATGATCGGCCGGCTCTTATATTTGAGCATCTCATCAGCACAACCGGCCGATCATGGACACCCGTGTTCCCCAAGCCCGCGCTCCGCCACGTTTTCTGTTCTACACGGCGAGCGCCGGAAAGTGGCCGCCTTAGCAGCGGCGGCGTATCCTTAATCCATGAAGCACGATACGACCATGAGTTTCCAGCCGAATCCGCACGAACCTGATGGCCCACGCACGGGCCCCGAGGAGGAACGGACCCGCCTGCATGCCCTGCGCCTCGGTGCTGAACTCGAGCGCCTCGGGATGAGTTGGGTGATCGGTCCCGCCGAGGGCCGCCTGAGGGGCGATCCCTATGCGCTCTATCATGTGCGTAATACTGATGGCGGCATCATTACCTTTGCCACGCTGGACGAGATAGACGCCTGGCTTGCCGACCGCTAAGGCGAGCCGACTTCGATCGAGGGAATGGATCGCCACGAACTCCATAACCTGACGAAGACGTGAATCAGGTGAACGGTCCGCTCACCACTCTCATAAGCCGCCAATCCTTCGTCGGCGGACGAAACGTGCCCGTGTTACCCTTGAAGGAAACCACAAGGAGGGTACGATGAGCACTCAGATCGCGGAACAGCCGGTATTGGCGGACGTGGCGGCGGCGGCGGCGTTGATCGCCGACCCGGCACGGGCGCGAATGCTGCTCGCCCTGAGCGATGGCCGCGCGCTCCCGGCCGGTGAGTTGGCTCGCCTGGGAAAAGTCGCCCCTTCCACGGCCAGCGCGCATCTAGCCAAGTTGGTGGGCGCTGGGTTCCTGAGCGTGGAGCAATGCCGGCGCCACCGCTACTACCGACTCGCCAGTCCAGAACTGATGCGGGCCCTGGAGGCGTTGGCCGTGGTGGCGCCCAGAGCCCCGGCGCGATCGCTCCGCGAGTACGATACCGCCAACGCGATCCGCTACGCCCGCACCTGCTACGACCACCTGGCGGGGGCGGTCGCGGTGCTGGTAACCGATGCCTATGTGGCGCGCGGCATCCTGGGTGAAGTGGACGACGGCTATGAGGTGACGGTGGACGGCGCCGCCTGGTTGGCCGACCTCGGCCTCAACCCAGACGGCATCCAGCGGCGGCGCCGGCAATTCGCCCCCGCCTGCCTGGACTGGAGTGAGCGCCGACATCATATCGCCGGTTCCCTGGGCGCCGCGCTCACCCATCGCTATCTCGATCTGGGATGGGTCGCGCGCACCCCGGCGAGCCGCGCGGTCACGGTGACAGCCATTGGGCGGCAGGGACTCCAAGAGAGACTGGGGGTCGAGGTCTGAACGCAATCCATCGTCCTGGTGATCGCGTTGGGAGGTCTACGGTTCATCCTCCAGGGGGAACGGCTCCCAAAAATGGCGGCGCATATCAACCCGGCCATCCTCCTGGAAGGTGATGCCCTCCTGCTCCAGCATGGCGCGCATGGTTCCCGGCGGACCAAAGGCATGGTCGCCCGTGAGAACCCCCGAGCGATTAACCACCCGATGGGCCGGCGCGTCCTCGCCGTCCGGCTGGCCGGCCAGCGCCTGCCCCACCCGGCGGGCCGATCGAGGAGCGCCGAGAGCCAGGGCAATGGTTCCGTAGGTGGTGACCTTGCCCACCGGGATGGAGCGGACCAGGGTATAGACATCGCGGTGAAAGCGCTTGGCGACGGCGACTGGGTAAATCCGCCGCTCCACCGTCATTTCTTCTTACCGGCGAACAGAATACCGAACACGGTGAGCACATGGATCAGGATGGCTCCCCCGACTCCCCAGCGATGGTCACGGCGCGTCGTCCGGCCTTCGCGCGCGACCCGCGCAAGAGTTGCCCCGCCCAAAGGCAGCAAGAGGATCAGGCCGGTCCATAGCCCAGGATTATAGCACCGCTCGCGCGCCGCGAAGACAAGGTGGAGGAGCCCGTTCACCAGCGCCAGGTACGGGGCGATCAAGCTCCGGCCCAGGCGGTCAACGCGCGCCAGATAGAGGGCGAGCAGGTTGACGCCCCAGACGCCGACATTCACCACGAAGATGGTCTCGTCGGTCAGCCCACGCGCGTGGGGCAGGATGCGCGCCACATCAGCCTTGAACGCGCCATGGCCATGCTCCTCGACCTGGTGCAGCATATAGACCGGCAGGTGCAGGAAGATCAGAAAACGAGACGGACCCAACGCGGGCCGAAGGAAAGGACCAAGGAGGAACAGCACGATCGCCAGGGGCAATCCGGCGCGCGCCCACTGCTGGTCGCGGATAAACCAGGGCAAGAGGGGCTCGGCCGTGACACTCGACGATGATTCCGGCATCTTGGTTGTCCTCCCGATACTAGCTTGGTAGTTGGAGCATGGCAACCAGTATAGGCATCCCAATCCGCCGTGGTCAATTCCCTGCGTCCGCCGCTTGGTTGCTCAGGGCGCCAGGCGAATCGCCACCTCGGTCTCCCATTTCGTGGGATCCGGCTCGTCCCGTGGGTCGGTGAGGAAGGACTCGAAGCGGGCGCCGAACCCCTCGCCGTTCTCCGCGGGCCAGCTATCCCACGTCAGACCCTGCCGCGCACCCCAATCCAGCAACGCCGCGTTCGCCTCGATCCCACGCCCCACGTCCGTGTAGATGAGCGTCGCGTACCGGCCCGCCGGCAACGCGCCGGCGGAGACGCGGCCCTCGCCCGATACGGCGCTGGCGACCGGAACCGCCAGTTCAATATCGAGCTTCGCGGCCATATCGATCACGTGATACCGGATGAAGGGCGCGCCAGCCGGCGCCACGCCCTGTTTTCTCAACCAGGCAAATACTTCCCCATGCAGTTGAGGGATCACCGTCCCCAGTTCGCTCATGGTTGCCTGAGTCCGGATTCCCAGATAGGGTTGCTCGGCACGATCCTCCAGCTTTGGTTCGCTGATCATCTGGACACCTCCTTGATCGTGAGCAACAACGTTCACTGACTCCAAACGGCTTGCCTCGTGGGACATGAGCCCAACGAGACCTTGGTTACCACCAGGGGCCAGATTAGAATAAAACATTTGACCTAATTACATCACGGAGTTTTCCACGCACTCACCGCCTCGACAACCGAGGCGGCTTCCCACTAGCCAGGCCGAATGGCACATGCCTGAGGAGTGCGATACAGGGATGTACGCAAGGAGGCGCGCACCGACTACACTATGAGGTGAACCAGCTACTAGCGCACGCCCAAGTTCCAACATGAAATGAGACGCCCATGGCCGGCATGCCGCAGGCTGTCACCCGCCTGGTGATCGAGAACTACAAGAGCATCGCCCGTTGTGACGTGGAGTTAGGCCCGCTCACCTTCCTGGTAGGACAGAACGGCGCCGGCAAGAGCAACTTTCTTGACGCGCTCCGCTTTGTCTCCGACGCGCTCCGTAACTCGCTCGATTCGGCAATACGCGATCGGGGCAGCTTCAACGATCTTCGCTTTAAGGGGGCGGACCTTGATGCTCCCGTCCTTCTACGCCTGGAGGTAGCCCTGCCGAATGAGGAGAAGGGTGAGTATAGCTTCAGCCTTATTCAGGATCCGGACATGGGGTACAAGGTGGCGGAAGAGCGATGCACCACGTACTACCCAGCCACGGACCAGGCACCCACTGGTTTTCATCTCCGCGACGGCTTCCACGTGAACCATCCAAACTGGCCAGAGGGCGTTCCCGCCGCGCAGCCCAAGCAGTTGCACCTCCCTTTCTCGGTGGATCTGAGGGGCCGGCCGCCGATCTACAATGTGCTGGCCGGGATGGCCTTTTATGATCCTATTCCGGCCCACATGCGTAGCCCGGAGCGCCATGACCAGGGCGACCGATTACAGCCCGACGGCAGTAACTGCGCGAGCGTCCTCCTCCGTCTGGCAACCCAGCGCCCACAAGCCTTGCAACGAATCAAGGACTATATGAAGGCGATTCTGCCTGGTCTGCAGCGGATTCAGGGCACAGCGCTGGGCGGCTATGACGTGCTGGAGTTCACGCAGCGAGTCTCGGATCGGGAACTATCCTTCCCACCCATCTCCGTATCCGATGGCGCCTTGCATGCTCTCGCGGTGCTGACCTCGCTCTTCCAGGCCGATGACCGCAGTCCACAGGCGCCATCGCTGGTGACTATTGAGGAGCCAGGAGGGATGCTGCATCCTGGAGCGACTGGGGTTCTTCTGGATGCCCTGCGCGACGCGAGTGAACATGTCCAGGTGCTTGTCACAACGCACAGCCCCGACATCCTCGACGATAAGGATGTCGATAGTGATTCTGTTCTTGCCGTGGTCAGCAGAGATGGCGAAAGCACCCTGGGGCCGCTCGACGGGTCGGACAGAAGCCTGGTGCGCGACCACCTCTACACGGTGGGAGACCTGATGCGGCAGGGAGCCCTGGAGCCTGGAACACCTTCGGATCGTGATGCCGGCGTCGCGTCGACAGCCGGCGTGCGCTAGGGCCCCGGAATGCCGGTAGCGCGCATCGCGTGTATCGTTGAGGGGCGTGGGGAGGCAGGGATCACTGGGAGGCCGGGCGCCGCCGACATATTACTCCGGCGGATTGTACAGATCATTGACCCGGACATACGGGTACAGCTACCAATCGCTCTTCGCATCCCGAGAGGGAGCCTCATCAGACGCGGCGGCGTGGAGGACGCGGTGGAGCGCGCCGCTCGGAAGCTCGGCGGGCACGGGGCAATCGTGGTGCTCCTGGATAGCGACGATGATCCGCGTGAGCCGCTTGAGGCGGATCTTCTCACACGGGCCAGGCAAGCACGGGCCGACCTTCCGATAGCCGTGATAGCGGCGAAATATGAGTTTGAGGCGTGGTTTCTCGCCGCGGCGCAATCACTTGCCGGCATCGAGGGGTTACAGGCCGACCTACAAGCGCCGCCCGATCCAGAAGCGGTCCGTGATGCCAAGGGCTGGCTGGGAAAGCACATGGCTGGAGGCAAGTATTTGGCCACAATCCACCAGGCTAGCTTCACTTGACACTTCGATCTTCAGGCCGCGCGTGAGGCACCATCATTCACGCACTGCTGGGACGAAATTGCCCGCCTCATACTCGAACTGCGACAGCCAGAGAAGCCGGAAGCCGGCACGGAAGGGAGAACAGAAGCGTGAATCCTCCTCGGAAGAAGCTGATCGAGGTCGCGTTGCCCCTGGAGGCGATCAACGTGGAGTCGGCGCGGGAGAAGAGCATCCGCCACGGCCACCCCTCCACCCTGCACCTGTGGTGGGCCCGCCGCCCGCTGGCTGCCTGCCGCGCCGTGCTTTTCGCCTCCCTGGTGGACGACCCCAGCGCCCTTCCCGAGCAGTTTCCCACCCTTGAGTCGCAGGAAGCGGAGCGGCAGCGGCTCTTTAGAATCATCGAGCGGCTGGTCAAGTGGGACAACGTGACCAACGAGGATGTGCTGAACGAGGCGCGGGCCGAGATCCTGCGTTCCACCGGCGGCAATCCGCCGCCCGTGCTCGACCCTTTCTGCGGCGGCGGCAGCATCCCGTTGGAGGCGCAGCGACTGGGACTGGAGGCGCACGGCAGCGACCTCAATCCGGTGGCCGTGCTGATCACCAAGGCGCTGATCGAGATCCCGCCCAAGTTCGCCAACCAGCCGCC
>DATBTL010000306.1:0-2914 GCA_036559345.1 Chloroflexota bacterium
GGTCCGCTCCAGGCCGGATTCAATCCCGACGAGAGCCGGGAACGGATGGTCAACGCCATGGCGCGGGTGGGGCTGGACCAAAAGGCGTTCGTGGCCCGGTCACCGTTCTCGCTCAGTGGCGGCGAGCGCCGTCGGGTGGCCCTGGCCGGCCTGCTGGCCATGCGGCCACAACATCTGGTCCTGGATGAGCCTGTCGCCGGTCTGGATCCGGCCGGGCGAGAAAGCATTGAGCAAGTGATTATGCAGTTAGCGGAAGACTTGAGTGTCATTCTCCTCACCGCCGACCTTCCCCTTGCTCTCCGGCTTGCCGACCATTTGCTCCTGCTTGAGTCCGGGCGCGTCCTGTTTGCCGGTACTCCCAGCGATGGGGTCGCGGATCGCGAGCGCCTGGCCCGCCTCCGCTTAATCGTCCCTCCCCAGGCCGACCTGTTGGCCGCCCTGCGAGAACGCGGGGCACCCATCCCCGCCACCGAAAATCTCCGACCAGCCACCGTCCTGCACACGATCACCGAGGCCCTTCGGATTCCGGCAGCCGCCAAGGGAGCGGAATTATGTTAAATGGACTCGCGCTGGGCACCTACCAGGCGGGCGCATCCATCGCGCATAAGCTGGATGGACGGACCAAGGTTCTGGCGGTAATCGGAGCCACCGCCGCCGCCTTCGGAGCCAAGCATCTCTATTTCTACGCGGTCATCACGGTGGTCTTGCTCTTGGCCAGCGTAGTGGCCCGTCTCAATCTCCGCACACTTGGCCGTGGGATGGCAATTATTCTCGGTTTCCTCGCCCTGAGCGCCATTATCAGCACGTTTTTCATTCCAGCGGGCAAAACCCAGGTTCACCTTGGCTCGTTGCATCTATCCCAGGATCGAGTCAATCTGGCGGTCCGCTACTTCTTCCAATTCGCCACCCTGATCTACGGGGCGCAGGTGCTCACCCTGACCACGGCCCCCCTCGCCATCGCTACCGCGCTTCAAAGGTTATGTAAACCTCTCCGTCTGGTCCGGGTGCCGGTCGAGGAACTGGCGATGCTGATTACCCTTTCGCTCACCTTCCTCCCCTTGATCCGGGAGCAGGTACGGACGGTAATCGACGCCCAGCTCGCCCGCGGGGTGGATCTCCGCCGAGGACCCTGGGAAACCCGCCTCCGCGGGGTGATGAGCCTGTTCAATCCTATTATCAGCGCCAATCTGCGGCGCGCCGGTGAATTGGCCACCGCGATGGAGGCGCGCGGCTACCGGGTGGGAATGACCCGCACGCACCTGCGGGAACAGCGGTTCGCGCTCTCCGACTATATCCTGATGCTGCTTACCATCGCGTTGGTGGCGGCGGCACTGTATGTGTAGCTAGCCTGAATTATTCACGGCGGGGAAGGCGGCGGCGAGGAGGGGCCAGAGGGCTTGGCTGGGATGGCTGCTGGCGAGGTGCAGGCGGACGCGGGTGAGGAGTTCGCGGACGCGGCCACCAACCTTGAGGAGGCGGAGGCGCAAGGTATCGAGCTGGAGGGCGGGATAGCCCTGGGTGCAGAGCCGGCGGCGGAGGGTGTCCAAGAGCCAGTAGGCGGCCGCGTGCAGGAAGAGGCGGAACTGGTTGGCCCAGAAGCGATGGTCACTCAAGCGGTCGGCGATGCAGGCCCGTTTGTAGTCCTTGATCCAGCCCTCCATCTCCCCGCGGTCCACGTACCAGTCATAGAGTGCCTCGGGCGGGTCAGGGCGGGTGGTGACGACGAAACGGGTGTTCGGCCCCTTGTCCAGGGTCTCGGCTTTGTAGACTATCCGACGCGGGCGGTCCCAACTCCCTGCCTGGTAGGTGGTGTCCGCGACCAAGCGAACCTTCTCCCCGCTCTGGGCGCGCTGGGCGTGGGCCTGGGCCAGCAGCGGGGCGGCCAGGGCCTGGAGCCGCTGGTTGGGGATCAGGCCGATGGTAGAGGTGAGACCCAGCCGCTCGCAAAAGCGGTAGAGGCGCGGCACCGCGCAGCCGCTGTCGGCGCGGATCTCGATCGGGAGCCCGGGCCAGCGGGCCCGCAGGCGCGCCACCAGGACGCGCAGCACGCTCACCACGCCGCGACTAGCGTGGGCGTTCCCCGGACGGAGCAGGGCCGTGATCAGCTGATCCGTCTGGCCATCGAAGACCAGGAGCGGGTGGTACATGTGCTGCTGGTAATAGCCGTGATAGGCGGTACCTTCCTGCGCCCCATGGGTGGGATCGTCGGTGCTGTCGAGGTCGAGCACGAGCTGGCTGGGCGGACCATCGGGCGCCCGAGCCTCCAGATAGACGGCCAGCAGCGCGTGGGCCAGGCGCATACAGGCATGCCGGTCCACCGCGTTCTCGAGGCGGGAGAGGGTCGGCTGGCTGGCCAAGGCCGCCCCACTCTCGGGTAAGCGCCCGCACACCAGCTTGAGCAGCGGATCCTGGCGCAGCGTGTCGGCATCGTTCTGATCCTCGTAGCCACAGGCGATCTGGAACACCCGTTGACGCACCAGATCCGCGAGAGAATGCCGCACTGGGCCCCGCCGCCACTCCGGCACGCAGGCGGCCAGCGCCTGGCAGATGCCGGTGACCGCCTCCGCTTCGGCCAGCCAGGGCAGTCCTCCATCCGAAGTCAGGCGACCTCCGTCAAAGCTCACTTCCAGCGCGAACGCGGTCGTGGTGGCAAAGGTATAGGCCGATGTGGCAGACTGTGGTGACACGGGGTCCTCCAAGCACTGGACGAGATGTTGAACCCCTCGACCATAGCGCCCCGGACCCCGTGACGCAACTCCATGAATAATTCAGGCTAGATAGGCCAGATGCACGGGCTCGGTCACCATCCTGGGATCCACGCTTTCGGCGATTATGTGGGCTCCCTCGCTGGTGGCCGCCGCCAGCCGGGCCAGGAGCGTGGCGCCGGCGGTGGCGTTTCCGGCCAGGCCGAGGT
>DATBTL010000307.1:0-3762 GCA_036559345.1 Chloroflexota bacterium
CGATATCGTGGGAGCCATCGCGGGCGAGGCAGGCATTCCTGGTCGGGTCATCGGGGCTATCGACCTCTACGAGCAATATGCGTTCGTCGAGGTGCCCTCGGAGAGTGCCCGCAAGGTCGTTGAGGCGCTGAACCGCACCACCCTGCGCGGGCACGCCGTCCGGGCCGAGGTGGCGAAGCCGCGTGGGGCCTGACCGCTCACGGCGCTCGTGATCGCGGTTTCGCTTCCAATTCGGCGATTTACCGTTCCTGCTCGTCGAAAGTGGGAACGAGACTGCCATCTCCCGCGAGTTCACGCAAGATGTTGAGGACCAGCGGGAGCCGCGGTTACGCCGGCACCTGCTCGGGTTGGGCACTGGCCACGGAGAGACCCTGGATCGTTTCCTCGATCAGATGGTCCACCACGGCCTTGGCGTTGCCGTGTCGCCGGAAGGCCGCGAGTTGCCGGTCGGCCCCGGTTCCCACCTGTATGATTCGGCGCACCGTTTCCAGTTCGTCGCGGCTGCCCAACTCATCCACTACTGGGTCAATGAAGGCCAGCAACTCTTCCATCAGGTCACGGGCCGCCACTTCCTCGCGTTTGCCAAAGTCGATCAGCATCCCATCCAGGCCGTAGCGGGCCGCCCGCCACTTGTTCTCCAGAATCAGGTTACTAGGATAGGTGCGGAAACCTAGATTTTGCGAGCGGAGTTGATAGAGGCGAGCCACCACGGCCTGGAAGAGCGCCGCGATGGCAATGGTCTCATCGGCGGTTACCGGCATGTCGCACACCCTGAACTCCAGGGTGTTGTACAGCGGGTGAGGACGGAGATCCCACCAGATCTTCTTCCCGTTGTCGATGCAACCGGTGTGGATCAGCAGGTCCACGTAACTCTCGTATTCCTGCCAGGAGGCGAAGGGATCGGGGATACCCGTGCGGGGGAACTGGCTCCAGACAATGGTGCGATAGGATTTCAAGCCGGTTTCTCGCCCCAACCAGAAGGGCGAACTGGTAGAGAGGGCCAGGATATGGGGGAGGAAGTAGCGCACCTCGTTCATCACCTCGATCAGGGTCTGGCGATTGGGCATGCCGATATGCACATGGAGGCCGAAGATCAGGATCGATCGCACGACATCTTGCAAGTCCTCCTCTAGCATGTGATAGCGCTCATGGTCCGTGGTCGGTTGGGTTTGCCAATGGGAGAAAGGGTGGGTACCGGCCGCCACCAGGCGCAGACCATGCTCCCGCACCAGATCGGAGGCCGTGGCGCGGAGGTGGGTCACCTGCTGGCGGACCTGCCGCACGTCCTTGCACACCGTAGTGATCAACTCCACCATTGATTGCAGCATCTCGGGCTTGATCTGTTCCCCCAGCAACTCCCGACCGCGGGGCAGCATCTCATTGATGTGGGCCTTGAGCGCGCCCGTTTCCGGGTCTACGATCTGGAACTCTTCCTCGACGCCGATGCTGAACATATGCTTATCCCTCGTCAACGATAAACGTGGGTATGGTGGAGGCGGTGCCGGCGGTCACATTCAAGAGCGATGAACTGGAAACGCGGGTGAGCATCCCATGGACCTGGCCCGCGAACACGTAGGGATCCAGATCGACAATCAGGTCCACCATCCGCAAGTTCTCGTCCTCCCACACCGGATAGGTATGTTGGCTGGTGGGCACCCGCTCCTGCACCACATAGGACGTGGAGAGGGCGATCTGGAGGGCGGCTTCCCACTCGGCGGCGCTGGTTTCCCAGCCGAGCACGACGCCCTTGCCGCCATATTCGTCGTTTGGCTTCAGCACCAAGTGCTCCCGATTGGTCAGGATATGATTGCAAAGATCCACCCGGTGACCGTTGTAGGCCGTGTGATCGTCGACTACCTTCCGGGTCCAGGGAACGTGGCGCCGAATGATCTCCTGTTCGGTCACCGAGAACAGCCCGGAATTCGCGTCGTCGCTGAGTACGGCGAAGATGGCTTTCTTATGCAGCAGCTTGCAGCGGAAGGCGTTGACCACACATACCGCGTGGGCCTCGTACGCCTGGATCAAGGCGTGCGCGGCGTCGGGTCGGGCCAGCAATTCATGGGTGAGCACACGACGGTAGACGATATCAATCGCCTCACCCTCGGCCCATAACCGACCAGCCCGGAACTCCAGGTCACGCGGATCCACGATCAGCGTCCGGTGGCCGTGCTCGGTGAAAAAGCGGCGGAATATTTCGAACTCGGCGGCGGTCGGGAGACCGCCCCAATCGACGATCGCGATGGTGGGCTTCCCTGTTCCGCCCCATTCCTGGTAGGCGCGTAGGAGCGCCTGAAGCATAGACGCGCGGGTCGGGAGTGGATTGATTGGGGTTGTTCGCTCAAACTCCCGCATGATCGGCAGTTCGAGGAACAATTCGCTCAGTAAATCGACGTAGCCCATCCCGGCGGGCGATTCCGCGTTGTACTCCACGAACTGCCAGCTCGTGGCGGTGACGAACGAATCGAGACGGGTAGCGGCGGCGGGATGGCTAAAGCCGGGGTCGATTTCGACCAGCCGCCGCTCCTGATCGTCTAGGTCCAGCACCGCCAGCAAATCGGGCCGGGCGAGTAGAACCTCTTCCAGCCGGTTCCCTACCAGGGCGAGCGAGGCACAGACGCGCTGAATGTGACCATATTCCTCTCTCCCGATCAGTTGCGGGCGGAGGCTGGTACACATTACGCGGTCGCCGAAGGTCAGATGGAGATCCGGCTGGCGGTCGCGCAGCAAGTCGGCGCTTTCCCGGGCTAGGGCGGGTTGGTCGAGCAGCAATCGGTGGTACCGCTCAATGGCGGGTTGGTCGTGCATGGCTCCGTTCCCTCCGACTCAGGAACCGGTTGGCGTTTTGGCGGCTCGGGCGCGGTTCGGCTTGGCGGGCGTATCTCCAGCGGTCGCGGTGGGCTTTGACGCCTTCCTGGCGACTTTGGCCGGGCCGCCTGCGGCTGGACGGATCGCGTGCCGCCAACGATAGTCGTGGGCCAGGGTTTCTCCATGCTGGGCGTAGTCGATTGCCAGGTCCGCCAGGGTATTCAGGGCCCATTCAAAGGCATGGGCGCCCACGGAGAAGCTGTCCAGGTCGCAGGCGGGGTTGAGGAAGTCGATCGCGTAGGGAATCCCGTCCCGGATCGCGAACTCGACCGTGTTCATGGTGTAGCCAAGGGCCTGATTCAGGCGCGTGGCGTCGTCCACCACCCGCCGATGAAGGGCCGCGCCAAGGTGAGCGGCATCGGCCTCGCCCTCGTACCGCTCGAACATGTTCGGGTTCCGCGGATTGTAACGCAACGGCATGATTTTGTCGCCGCCCAGACAGATGCAGCGAACGTAGTCCTCGAACTCAATCGCCTCCTGCAAAATCATCGGCAGCTGGCCTGTCTGATCGTAGGCGTGGATCAACTCGTCCACCGAATTCACCTTGAAGACGAATTTCCAGCCGCCCCCAACCGAGGGCTTGAGAAAGGCGGGAAGGCCGGTATAGTCCACGAACTCCTGCCAGGGGAGGGGAAAGGTCAGGTTGCGGAGTGACTCCCGGCTGATGTCTGGGATATAGTCATGATTGGGCAGGGCCAGGGTCCGCGGCACGGCCACCCCCAGCCGGTCGGAGATCGCCGAGCCGATGAACTTGTCGTCGGCGGGGAACCAGAAGGGACTATTGATCACGACCGTGCCGTTGAGGGCGGCGTTCTTCAAATACGAGCGATAATAGGGGATCTCGTGCGAGATCCGGTCGATGATTACCGCATACTCGGACGGTTCATTGAGCTTGCT
>DATBTL010000308.1:0-1726 GCA_036559345.1 Chloroflexota bacterium
ATCCGTGGGAGATCGCCGATACCCTGGTGTTCGGGAAGGTAATGGCCCTTGGCCTCTCCTCCAACTGGTCGGAGGAGCTCGTACGGTCGGCGGTCCTGGAAAAGCTCGGTCCCGAACGGGCGGCCGCCCTGGAGCCCACCCAAGGCGCGGAGCTGCCGATGGTGCTCGAAGGCGCGCATGTGCCCGATGCGCTGGTCCAACGCTTACGGGACTCCTATACCGAATTGCACCCCTTCCTGACCGCGACCGGAGTGGGGGCGGGCGGGTTCAGCAACAACTGGGTGGTGGATGGGACGCGAACCGCCTCCGGAAAGCCGCTGCTGGCCAATGATCCCCATCTCACCCTGCAAATGCCCTCTATTTGGTATGAGATTGAGTTGAACGGGGGCGGCTTCGCCGTGGCGGGGGCCAGTTTTCCCGGCGCGCCTGGGGTGATTATCGGCCACAACAGCCGGATCGCCTGGGGAGTTACCGCCGCCTGCCTGGACGTGCAAGACCTGGTGATCGAGCGGATCAATCCCGCCAATCCCCAGCAATACCGCTACCTGGACCAATGGCGCGCGGGCCGGATGGTCCGCGAGGAGATCGTGGTGCGTGGGCGAGCCGAGCCGGTGGTGGAAGAGGTGTTAGTCACCCACCATGGTCCGGTAGTCAGCCCGGTGCTGCCGGGTGAGCAGCGCGCCATGGCCCTTCGCTGGACCGCCCTGGAGCCCGGCACCCTGGCCCAGTCTGTCCTTCACTATAATCGGGCCCGCGATTGGTCGGAGTTCACCGAGGCCCTTCGGCTCTGGGACGTCCCTTCCCATAACATTGTCTACGCCGATGTCGAGGGGAACATTGGCTACTACACGCCGGGCAAGGTGCCGATCCGCTCCCGCGGGAGCGGGGCCGTCCCCGTACCGGGCTGGACGGGTGAGTATGAATGGGTGGGGACGGTGCCGTTCGAGGACCTGCCCCATGCCTACAATCCGCCCAGCCATCAGGTGGTGACCGCCAATAATCGCCTGGTCGGCGATGACTATCCCTACCATCTGGGCGATGATTGGCTGGCCGGCTACAGGGCGCGGCGGATCACCGATCTGCTCGGCGACCGCCGTGATCTCACGGTCGAGGACTTTCAGCGCATACAACTCGACCTCTACTCGCTGCCCGGCCGCGAGGCGGCGGCGGTGCTGGCGGGGATGCGCGGGAGGTCGCCGATCGAGGAGACGGCGCTCCGGCACGCGGCGGAGTGGGATGGCTACCTCACCGCCGAGTCGATCGGCGGCTGCGTTTGCCTGGTATTCCAGCATCACCTCCTCCGCGCCGTCTTCACCCCTATTCTGGGCGACCTCACCGAGACCTATCTGGGTCTGGGGACGTCCCAGGTGATGCCCCGGAATGGTTTCCTCAGCCGCTCGCTCCCCCTGCTCTATGAAGTGGCGCGGGCCCGCGACGACGGCTGGTTTGCCCGCATGGGCGTGCCGGGGCGCACCTGGGATGAGACGCTGGCCGCCGCCCTCCGGGCCACCATCACCTTCCTGCGGGACCGGCTGGGCAACGAGGTATCAGGCTGGCGGTGGGGCCGGATAAACGGCCTCCGCTTCAATCACCCCTTGGGGCCGAAGCCGCCCCTTGCCCGCCTGTTCAGTCGCGGCCCTATTCCCATGGGCGGTGACGACAACACCGTGGCCGCCGCCGCGCTCCCCATAGACAGTCCCTACGACCGGAGCGGCTGGGCGGCCTC
>DATBTL010000309.1:0-2239 GCA_036559345.1 Chloroflexota bacterium
TCGGGGAGGCCCGCCATGGTGAGGGCAGTGTGGCGAGCGGCGCTCACCTCGTGACCCTCGATCCCGCGGGCGACCGCCTGGCCAATCGCGCGGGCCAGGCGGTCAACGGCGTCAGGGTCGTTGGGCGACCACCCAACGAGCGCTGCTCGGGCGGACTGAGTGGCTGCCATCGCCAGATCACTCTCCATGGCGGTCTGCTCCTTAGCGTTCGATTGGCACTCCCACCATGCTACCCCATTCGGTCCAAGAGCCGTCGTAGTTCTTCACCTTCTCAAAGCCCAGTAACTGAGTCAGCACGAACCAGGTATGGCTGCTCCGCTCCCCGATCCGACAATAGGCGACCACCTCGTTGTCTGGGCGCACTCCTTCGGCGGCGTACAGCGCGCTCAACTCCTCCGCGCTCTTGAAGGTGCCGTCGGTGTTGGCTGCTTTGGCCCAGGGAATATTCTTGGCCCCTGGAATATGGCCGCCCCGCTGAGCGCCCTCTTGCGGGTAATCCACCATCGCGATCACCTGGCCGGTGTATTCGGCGGGACCGCGAACGTCCACCAGGCGCCGATTACCGGGTGCCCGCACAAAGTCGCGCAGCACCTCATCACGGAAGGCCCGAATGGAAGGGTCGGCATCGCGCGCGGTGTAGCTGGCGGCGGGGACTGCCGGTACCTCTTTCGTGAACGGCCTGCCCTCGGCTTGCCATTTGGCGCGACCGCCATCGAGGATCTTGAGGTTTTGGTGACCGAATAGGCGGAATAGCCAGAAGGTATAGGTGGCGTACCAATTGTTGCGATCCCCGTAAAACACCACGGTCGTGTCGTTGCCGATCCCACGTTTGGCGGCCAGGCGCTCGAAACCTGCCCTGTCCACGAAATCGCGGCGGATCGGATCCTGCTCATCCTCGTGCCAATCGATCTTCACCGCGCCGGGGATATGGCCAGTCTCATAGAGGAGCACGTCCTCATCCGACTCCACCACGCGGAGATTTGAGTCCTGCAAATGGTCGGCCAACCACTCGGTTGATACCAGAACTTCCGGATGCGCGTATTGCTGTCCCATTGGTACTCTCCCTGATAAGGGTCTACGATTCTTTCCAGGCATGCCTATCGGGCCGGCGTTCTCGGGTCGGTTACCTACAGTCTATCACAGATCCACTGGTGTCTGGCGCGTAAACCGACTGATATACTCGGATTAAGGATTTCCGCGGAGGAGCATGCTTTCCACGGGGTGCGGATTGGGTACAATTGGGACAACGACGGCCCGCTCCCATGGCGGGCGATGCGCGGAAGGAAATAAGGGTGGGAACGATGAGTAAAAGTTTTCAACAGCTGCTTCGGGAGACCCGCGAGCAGGTGCGGGAGGAGAGTCCGGCCACCGTGTCGGCCCGGCTCAAAAGTGGTACCCGTCCGGTGGTTCTGGATGTCCGGGAACAGGACGAAGTCGATCAAGGTATCGTGGCCGGGGCGCGTCACATTCCCCGGGGCTATCTGGAGACCAGAATCGAGCAGGAGATTCCCGACCATTCCACCCCCATCGTGGTCTATTGCGCCGGTGGGGTGCGGTCGGTTCTGGCCGCCGCTTCCCTGGCTGTATTGGGCTATGACGACGTGGTCTCGATGAGCGAAGGGTTCAACGGCTGGAAGAACGCGGGCCAACCGTTCGAGGTGCCACGCACCCTCACTCCGGCCCAGCGGAACCGCTATAGCCGCCACTTGCTGATCCCCGAGGTGGGCGAGGCGGGACAGCTTCGCCTGCTGGACGCCAAGGTGCTCTTGATTGGGGCAGGCGGATTGGGCTCACCGGCCGCCCTGTACCTGGCGGCGGCGGGCGTGGGCACGATTGGCCTGGTCGACGCGGACGTGGTGGACGAATCGAACCTCCAGCGGCAAATCTTACACTCCACCGAGCGGCTGGGTATGACGAAGACAGCCTCAGCTCGGAAGACGCTGGAGGCCCTGAGCCCCGACGTCAAGGTAATCGAGCACACTGAGCGGATGGTCGCGGATAATGTTCTGCGCATTATCGGCGACTACGACCTGATCGTGGACGGCGCCGACAACTTCCCTACCCGGTACCTGCTCAACGATGCCAGCTTGCTTGCCAACAAGCCGGTGGTCCACGGCAGTATTTTCCGTTTCGAGGGGCAGTTGACCGTCTTCAAGCCGTACGAGGGCCCGTGTTACCGTTGCCTCTTCCCCGAGCCTCCGCCGTCCGAATTGGCGCCGTCTTGCGCCGAAGCCGGCGT
>DATBTL010000310.1:0-5463 GCA_036559345.1 Chloroflexota bacterium
GGAGCAGATCGGCCGCCGCGTAGAAGCGGTATCCCACCTCGGAGCGCGCGGCCGGCCGCAACAGCCCGAGCCGATCATAGTGGTGTAGCGTCCGGATCGATACACCGGTCAGTTCCGCGAACTCTCCCACTTTGTAGAATCCGTTCATCCTCCCATCTCCTCATTGCCAGCATAGACCCTGACGTAACGTTAGAGTCAAGCGGATAAAGTATCCAGTCTGACACCGCTGGAGCCGGAGATGCGCTATCATCCTCCCCAGAGGGACGAGCCATGATCGAACAAACCACCACCCTATGCGAGGACGACCGCGCGTTCCTGCTGGCCTTTGCCGACGACACGGAGGACGCACCCTGGATGGTCGCCTCGGATCGCCATTTCCTGTCCGTGGTCGCTTCCCACTTTTCCTTGAAGCTGCAGGGCGGGGAGGCGCACCCGGAATGGTATGTCAGCGGCGAAATCTTTATCTCCTATGCCCGACCAGATGGATCGGTGGGAAAAGTAGCGCCCGACCTCTTCGTGGCCCTGGCGCCCAATCACCTGCGGGAATCGTTTGATGCCCGGAGAGAAGGCGGCTTCCCCCCATTCGTCCTGGAAATCGTCTCCCCGGACTCGCGGCATCGCGATCTGGTGGAAAAGCCGCGTGCCTACGATTTGTGCGGAGCGACCGAGTACGCGATTTTCGATCCCTACACCACGGGACCGGGCTCCTTGACCGGCTATCGGCGCGACGCGCGGGGCACCTGGGGCCCCTGGGTGGCGGAGCCCGGCGGGGAGTTGCGGAGTATGGTGCTGGGGCTGACGTTGGTGGTGCGCGGGTTGCTGCTCCGCTTTCAAGACGCGAACGGGGACCTTCTGCCAATCGGCGAGGAATTGCAGGCCGCCTTGCACCACGCCCAGCGGCAGTGGTTAGTCGAACGGAATGGCCGGGCCGCCGAGACGCGACGCGCGGAAGCGGAACGTGCGACAGCGGTAGCGGCCGCGGAACGGGCGGAAGCAGAGCGAGCAGCGGCGGCCGAGGCGGTGGCCCGAGCGGAAGCGGCGGAGGCGCGGGTGGCCGAGCTGGAGGCGGAATTGGCACGCCTACGCGAGGAGGAGCCAAAGGAACCCTGATGACCATGCTCCCGTGGAGCGGGGACTCCCGCGAATCTCAAGGCGCGAAATTTGCGAACGTTCGCCCTTTGAGATAATCGGGAAAGGTGTGGATGCCGGTAATCTGCAGGAAGCAGCGATCCGGGAGGTTGTCCAGGTTCGGACGAGCGAGCCCGATCCGCAGGAACACCACGCGGTCACGCAAGAGTTGGGCGGCGCTATCCGAAATATCCCGTGGCGCGCGGCCCTTGGCCCGCGAGCGGTCACAGACATATCGCCAGACAAGGTCGGTGATGCTCAGTTTGTAGTAAGCGCCTTTCCGATCGTCGAACCCCAGGCGATATCCCCATGCACCGTCGGCCTTTTGTTCATGGACGACTTCGCGAATCCGTGACGGAGCCACGGTACCGAGTGAGCGCTCCCCGCCTCCTTGCCACACATACCAACCGCGGTCGGCCATGATCGGGCGGCCAAATATCGCCTCCACGGAAGGGGACAGGGTGGTGGTTAACAGATCCCGCCACCGGGCATCGGATACGCGTCCAATCAAGCGTACCGACCTGGGCAAATAGAAGTTGTCCTCTGTATGCGGCGGTTCGGATTGAGCATGACCGAAGTCGAATTCCACCTCGGCGGCTGGATACACAATCGCCCGCCTCCCGAGGAGCAACGCGGTTTCGTGGATGCCCGGCGGCGGCAAGACCGGACGAACGCAGTGACCGTCGGAGTCGTACCCGGCGATGCACACACGCCCGTTGCGCATTCGGGTGAGATCCGTGATTACCAGGGATCGCTTCATAGGTGGATCAGTTCGACCGAAGGCCAGTGAGCGATCAGCCGTTCACCAACCAGGCGGCGATGGCATTGTTCCGCCGTGGGTTCACTGCACAACAGGCATGAACGCTCGGCTTCGAAATCGGCGCGATTCAAGGACTCCGGAATCCGTCGTTCGTCCATGAGGGCCTCGAACCGCAGAACGTAGCGAGGCCAATTCGCGCCGGCACGATACTCCCGGAGGATTTCCTTGGTGGGAGCGAGCTCCGGCATGTAGACATACCGGCAGCCCGGCACCAGCTTGGAGAGAAAGTAGGGGAAATCGTCTCGTTTCGCGAAGCCGGACAACTGACCGTCCGGACTGACCCGAATGTCTACCAGCCGTTGGATCTCGTGCCGGCGAAGGAGGTTGAAAAAGGTCTCGGCCCGTTTTTGGGTGAATCCTAGAGTGAAGAGCTTCATTGGTGACTTAGAAGAGGGAGTGCTGGATGACCAGAGGCTTCTCGATCAACGGGGGAATGGCGGCGGCTTCGAGGAGCATGCCCGTGCCCCGGATGTGACACACGCTCGTCTCTGGGTGCCGCGCCATAAGATAGCGTGCTATCAGATGATGGCGATGACAGTGCGCCGGGTTCTCCTCACTGCACATGACGGCGGTTGCCTGTTCGGCCACCAATTCCAGCAGGCGATCCATCCCCCGGATGAACCAATCCCGCGTCATGATCGCCGGATAGTCTACGTCCCGCAAGTAGTCCGCATCCGCGGCAGGTAACGCGCCCATCTTATAACACGAGGGATCGGTGGGCCGCCCTCCCAGGTACTTTCCCGCGTATGCATAGCGAATGTCGTGCTCTGGCAAGGCGGCTTCCAGGTGCTCTCGCGTGAAGTGCGGGCTATAGCGGCTGTAGGGCGCGCTCCGCACATCCACCACGATCCGGACCCCCTGCTCCTGGAGCAACTCCACCAGCCTATCAAGGCTATGATTGCTGTGGCCGATCGTGAATACGGTCATCGCCTACCGCTCCGTCTCGTGTGGTCCACGTTCCTGCCGGAAAGGGTACCATGAAAATGCCGCACGGGACGCGCGCCCGCCGGACAATGCCCGGCTAATCGGCGGAGTGGGCGCCGCGGGATGGACTTTTGGGGGAGAAGCGTGATGCGCGTGGCGATTATAGGGGCCCCGATCGACTTTGGCGCCTCCCGTCGCGGAGTGGACATGGGGTGCAGCGCCATCCGCTACGCCGGACTGCAGGCTGGGCTGCAACGACTGGGCCACGACGTGGTGGATCTGGGAAACGTGCGGGCCAGCCTGGCCGAGCAGGGTGAGGCCGGTGACCCAAGACTGAAACACCTGGACGAGATCCTTGCCGCCTCCCTGGATCTGGCCGCCCTCGTGACCGAGGCGCGGGCGGATGAACGCTTGCCGCTCATCCTCGGCGGCGACCACAGCATCGCTCTGGGCTCGATTGCCGGGGCGGCGCGGGGCCGGAGCCTGGGCGTCCTCTGGATCGATGCCCACGGCGACTATAACACGCATGAGACGACCCCAAGCGGGAACATCCACGGAATGCCTCTGGCGGCCAGTTGCGGGCTGGGCGATTCCCGGCTGGTCGATCTGGCCTATCCCGGTCCCAAGGTGGATCCTCGGCATGTGGCCCTGGTGGGGGTCCGTGACCTGGACGAGCCGGAAAAGGCGCTCTTGCGGCACGCGGGAGTCTCTGTCTTCACCATGCAGCATATTGATCGCCAGGGGATGGATCAGGTGGTGGCCGCCGCCTTGAAGATCGTATCCGGCGGAACCGACGGCGTCCTGGCCAGCCTGGACCTGGATGTGCTGGATCCCCGCGAGGCCCCAGGGGTGGGGACGCCGGTGGCGGGCGGCATCTCCTACCGCGAGGCGCACCTGATCATGGAGTTGCTGGCTGAGTCGGGCCACATGGTGGCCCTGGATCTGGTAGAGGTAAATCCCATCCTGGACCGCGAGAACGGCACCGCGCGCCTGGCGGCGGAATTGGCCTTGAGCGCCCTGGGGAAGCGTATCTTTTAGAGCTATTCCTCGTTCAGGGGCTCTTGCGTTGGCGCCTCCACAAGATCGTGGATGATATACAGGGGCCGCCCCCGTACCTCGTCGTAGATACGGCCCAGGTATTCGCCGATAATCCCCAGGAAGATCAACTGGATCCCACCCAGCAGGAGGACCACAATCAGGGTGGTGCCCTGACCCTGGATCCCGCCGCCGAAGATGCGCACGATCACCGCGATCGCCACCCCGATCAGGCTGAGGCCCGCCAGAATGAAGCCCGTGGTGGTCGCCAGTTGCAAGGGAGCGTAGCTAAAGCCGGTAATCGCGTCGATGGAGAGACGAATCATCTTGAACAGAGGATAGTTGGTGGTGCCAGCGAAACGCTCCTGCCGATCGTAGAGCACCGCTTCCTGGCGGAAGCCCACCCAGACCGAGAGGCCCCGCATGAAGCGGTTATGCTCGCGCATCGCGATCAGGGTATCCACCACCTTGCGGTCCAGGAGACGGAAGTCCCCGGCGTCGCGCGGCAGATCCATGGAGGTGATGCGAGTGATCAGCTGATAGAACAGGGCGGCGGTCAGCAGTTTGAAGCGGGTCTCTCCCGGGCGTTTCCGTCGTTGAGCATAGACCACCTCCGCCCCTTCTTTCCAGCGGGCAGCTAAATCAGCAATTACCTCGGGGGGATCCTGCAAATCGGAATCGATGATTACCACCGCGTCGCCGCGCGCGTGATCCAGTCCCGCCGACACCGCCATTTGGTGGCCGAAGTTGCGCGAGAAGTTGATCACCCGGACCCGCGGATCTTTCTCCACCAATCCGCGCATCACTTTATAGGAATTGTCCCGGCTCCCATCGTTGATCAGAATCAACTCGAAGGGATCCCCCAGGGCCTCCATGGCCGTGGTGACGCGCTCGTGGAAGTGAGGCAGGGTCTCTTCCTCGTTATAGACCGGGGCCACCACCGAATAGGTAGGCCGCTCGGCCACCACCTGTGGGCTTCGGACCGGGACAGATAGGGCGGACAACAATTCTCCCTTTCGCGCGAACAACCGTAGGTATAGTACCATGCCTCTGAACCACGTTCTACGGCGCGGAGTAGCGGCCCGAGAAGGGATAGCAAGGCACATGGAAGATCCAACCAAGGCATGGCCCTATCCCCCGGAGCATACTTTGCTGGGCGCGCTGGGCATAACCCTTCTTGAACTCGGGCCGGAGCGGATGGTGGGAAGCATGCCGATCGATGAGCGGACGATTCAGCCGTTCGGGGTGGTTCATGGCGGGGCATTGATTGCCCTGGCCGAGACCCTGGCCTCCACGGGCGCCGTCCTCAATATCGATCGTGCGACCCACATCGCGGTAGGTCAGGAGATCAACGCCAGCCTCCTCCGGCCCGTCCCGCTCGGTGGCAGCGTGACCGGCGAGGCGCTGGTGCTCCACCGGGGGCGGACCAGTATGGTCTGGGACGTGCGGATCCGGAATGACGAGGGGAAGCTGGCGGCGATTTGTCGCTGCACGATTGCCATCCGACCCCGACCCCCCGAAGGAGACCGGTGAGCACCACGCCAGGACAGCCTCCG
>DATBTL010000311.1:0-4838 GCA_036559345.1 Chloroflexota bacterium
CGATTCCCATGATGGTGCTCTCGCCCGACGCGAAGGCCCACGGCTATCGGAGTACCGTCCTCTATACCCACAGTTCCCTGTTGCGCACCCTGGAGGACATATTCGGTGTCTCACCGTACCTCGGGGACGCGGCAAAGGCCAAGCCGCTGCGAGATTTGTTTGCCACCTATCCCTGACCTGGCGTACCGTCTGGCCGCGGGCGTCCATGGGTGAACGTCGGAGGAACCATAACTGGCACGAGGCGGTACCTATGTTTGGTCACCTGACCTATCTCGTGTTTGAAGTAAGCTGGGCCATGCCGGTGCTGGTGCTTCACTGGATCGTCGGATGGCGCCGTCTAGCTCCCCGGCTGGGGGTCATCCTGATTGCCACGCTAGGCGCGACCGCGTATCTCTCGGTTGCCGACGGGTTCGCCATTCACGCCGGAATATGGACCTTGCACGCGGATCGGGTCTTAGGCCCGTCGGTGGACCGGGTACCGATCGAGGAATCACTCTTCTTCCTTCTGACCAATCTCATAGTGGCACAAACGATCGTCCTCCTCTGGCGGCCACTGGGACGGATCTCGTGACCGTCATGCGTGCGATGCCGCATGTGGGTACCGGGATAAGCGGGCGAGAGGTCAGTCCGATCCGCGCCGCTAATCATTGGTGTGATAGGCTGTCAGTAGGGCATCACACCAGCTGACCGGCTCACGCGGCTTCCCGCGACCGATTGCCGCGTATCGCGGGCCAGGCACGACTGGGTGAGGGAGGAGGTACGCCATCGCTCGGCTCCTGACGATCAATACCGGATCCTCCAGCTTGAAGGCGGCTCTCTACACGGTCGGCGCCTATGATCGGCCGGCTTTCTCGGCCAAAATCGAGCGCATTGGCGGCGCGGGCGGCCGTCTGGAAATCCTCGACGACCAGGGCGACGTCCTGGCCGATCTTCAACCCGACCTGCCTAACCATCGGGCGGCTTGGGATGCCATGATCGACCAGTTAGGCGGGCGGCACCTCACGGACGATCTGGCCGTGATTGGCCACCGGGTCGTCCACGGCGGCCCGACCTACCGGGATCCTCGGATTATCTCGGAAGACCTCATTGCCGATCTCCGCGCCTTGACCCCTATCGATCCCGATCACCTTCCCCAAGCGCTGGACGCCATCGAATCGGCCGGCCAGACTTTCGGCGGCGTGCCCCAGGCGGCCTGTTTCGACACCGCCTTCCACCAGCATATGCCCCGTCTTGCTACGCTGTATCCCTTGCCGCGAGAACTGCATGGTGCGGGAGTTATTCGCTACGGCTTCCACGGCCTCTCGTACGAATACATCATGCGGGAGCTTGGCATCCTGGATCGCGCCGCCGCCAATGGAAGCGTGGTGATCGCCCATCTGGGCAGCGGGGCCAGCATGGCCGCCGTGCAATTGGGCCGGAGTGTCGATACGACCATGGGCTTTAGTCCGACCGGCGGGCTGATGATGGGGACCCGAAGCGGCGATCTCGATCCGGGAGTTCTGTTCTACCTTCAGGAGGCCCGACATCTAGGCGCGGCCGATCTCAGCGCGCTGATCAATGGACAGGCCGGCTTGCTTGGCGTCTCGGGCACCAGCGCCGACATGCGCGATCTGCTGGCGCGCGAGGCCACCGATCAGCGCGCCAAGGAAGCAATCGATCTCTTCTGTTACCAGGCGAAAAAGTACCTCGGCGCCCTCTCGGCCGTCCTTGGCGGACTGGACACCCTCATCTTCACGGGAGGGATTGGCGAACGGGCGGATCCAATCCGGGCGCGGATTTGCGCCGGCCTGCGGTTTCTCGGGATCGAGATCGACCCAGATCGCAACCGCGCCCAGTCGCCAATCATCTCCCGCGATGGTAGCGCGGTGGTCGTCAGGGTCATGGCCACGGACGAAGATTCAATGATCGCTCGACATACCGACGAGCTCCTCACGCGGCAAGGAGAGATTAATGTATCAGTTTGACCCTGCTATCTCCAGCGCGGTGGAATCCGCCGGCATCCAACCGAAGCCGGTCGAGGCGCCAGCCGGACCCCTGGCGCCGGAGTTGATCGAGCGCATGCATGCCTATTGGCAGGCCGCGAACTACCTGACGATCGGCCAGATTTATCTGCAGGACAATCCACTGCTCCGCGAGTCCCTTCGCCCCGAGCACATCAAGCCAAGGTTGCTAGGCCATTGGGGCACCTCACCAGGGCTAAGTTTCATCTACCTGCACCTCAATCGACTGATTCAGGAACGCGATGTCAGCGCGATCTATCTTGCCGGCCCCGGCCATGGAGGCCCGGCGGTGGTCGCGAATGTCTACCTCGAAGGAACCTATTCCGAAATCTACCCGCGCGTTTCCCAGGACGAGGAAGGGATCCGCCGGCTCTTCCGCCAGTTCTCCACTCCGGGCGGGATTCCCAGCCATGTCAGCGTGCCGACCCCAGGCTCCATCCATGAAGGAGGCGAATTGGGTTACGTGCTGACTCATGCCTTTGGGGCGGCGTTTGATAATCCCGATTTGCTGGTGGTCGCGGTGGTGGGCGACGGGGAGGCGGAGACCGGTCCGCTCGCCGGATCCTGGAAGGGAACCAGCTTCCTCAACCCCGCGCGCGACGGCGCCGTGCTGCCCATTTTGCACCTGAACGGCTACAAGATTGGCGGTCCCACCGTATTGGGACGGGCAAGCGACGAGGATGTCCGGGCCGTGATCGAAGGAAACGGCTATGAGGTGCATTTCGTGGAAACGGGTGACCCCATGGACGCGCATCAGCTCTTCGCGGCAACCCTGAACCGGTGCCATGACACGATTCGGGCCATCCAGAGAGACGCGCGCGACAACGGCGTGCATGGCCGGCCCCGGTGGCCGGCTATCGTGCTCCGTAGCCCGAAGGGCTGGACCGGACCCAAAGAGGTCGGCGGGCTGCCGGTGGAAGGGACGTTCCGGGCCCATCAGGTGCCGTTGGCCGATGTCAGGTCAAGCCCAGACCAACTCCAGCAACTGGAAGGCTGGATGCGAAGCTACGCCCCGCAGCGGCTCTTCGACCAGAACGGACGCCTGGTCCCTTCGTTAGCGGCGCTCGCGCCCAGCGGCGCGCGACGGATGGGCGCCAATCCTCACGCCAATGGCGGGAAGCTCTTGGTGGATCTCGACCTCCCGAGCTTCCGCCACTATGCGGTGGCTGTCGAGCGGCCGGGCGCGGAGCAACACGAATCCACGCGCCAACTGGGCGTCATGCTCCGCGATGTCTATAAGCACAATGACCGTCAGGCAAATTTCCGTATCTTCTGTCCTGATGAAACAAACTCCAACCGCCTGAACAGTATCTTCGAGAGTGAAAACCGCTGCTTCGTCGGGGAGACGATCAGCATTGACGACCACGTATCCCCAACTGGCCGGGTCATGGAAGTACTCAGCGAGCACAATTGCGAGGGCTGGCTAGAGGGATACACCCTGACCGGTCGCCATGGTATCTATGTCACCTACGAATCGTTCGCCATGGTTTCGGCCTCCATGACCATCCAACACACCAAATGGTTGCAGGAGGCCAGGAACCTCCCCTGGCGGGAGCCGGTCGCATCCCTGAACATTCTGCTGACCTCCACCTGCTGGCGCAACGACCACAACGGTTTTAGCCACCAGGGACCCGGGCTGATCGATGTCATGCTTTCCAAGCGAGGCACGGTAGCGCGGATCTATCTCCCTCCGGACGCCAACTGTCTCCTGTCGGTGGCGGATCACTGTCTTCGTAGCCGTGATTATGTAAACTTGATCGTGATTGATAAGCAACCGCAACTCCAGTATCTGGATATGGAGTCGGCAGCCGAGCATTGTGCCCGCGGTGCTTCAATCTGGCAGTGGGCCGGCAACGATCGCGGGCAAGAGCCGGACGTGGTCCTCGCCTCGGCGGGCGATATCCCTACTCTGGAACTCCTGGCGGCCGCGCACTGGCTCCGGGAAAGAGTGCCCGAGATCAAGACGCGGGTGGTCAACGTAGTGGATCTGATGGTCTTGTTCCCCGAGGATCAGCATCCCCATGGGATGAGCGAGCCGGCATTCGTGGAACTGTTCACCGCCGCCAGACCGGTGATTTTCGCCTTCCACGGCTACCAGCGAGCGGTCCACGAGA
This sequence comes from Chloroflexota bacterium, assembly GCA_036559345.1. Lineage (GTDB taxonomy): Bacteria > Chloroflexota > UBA5177 > JANWHV01 > JANWHV01 > JANWHV01. Next base: position 4,115 of record DATBTL010000311.1, read on the forward strand.
TCATCCACGGGCGAACCAACGCGGAGCGTTTCCATGTCCGCGGCTTTAATGAACAAGGCACGACCACCACCCCATTCGACATGGTGATTCTGAACCAGATGAGCCGCTACCACCTCTGCATCGAGGCGCTTCGGCGAGTATCTCCTGCCGTCCCCAACGCGCTGAACCTGATCGCGGAACTGGAGTCGCGGATCGCGGACTCCGTCACCTATTCACGGGAGCACTTCGAGGATCCTCCCGAGATTCGAGACTGGAGGTGGAGCTAGAAAGTTCCTCCACATAGCTTGACGGCGCCTGGATCCAGTGTTATCTTTCACCCAATTCGTTCAAGCGATGAATAAATCGGTTGTTGTTCGTGCCCGCGGTCCAGGCGCGGTACCATGCCCCTGGATGATCGCCGCCTTCACGATTGTCCCAGTATGGAGGCAAATGCATGTATACCATTGGCGTAGACTACGGCACGGAGTCCGCGCGGGCCTTACTGGTGGATGTACGCGATGGACGAGAAGTGGCCACCGCGGTGTATTCATACTCTCACGGGGTCATTGACCACCACCTGCCCGACAGCGGCAAGCCGCTCCCACCCGACTGGGCCTTGCAGGATCCCCACGACTATCTTGAGGCGCTTTGGATTACCATTCCCAAGGTTATGGATCAAAGCGGTGTCCCAGCCGCGGAAGTTGCTGGGATCGCGATTGATTTCACCGCCTGCACCATGCTGCCC
>DATBTL010000312.1:0-5071 GCA_036559345.1 Chloroflexota bacterium
GCGTGCGAGAAGCGATCGAGGCGCAACCAGGCCACTACGTGCTTACAGGCGCCGACACGCCGGCCCTGCTCGCGGAGGTGACGGCTTGGTTGCGCGATCAGGGAGTAACGTTGAGCGAGATACGGGTCGGCCACCAATCGCTGGAGGAGACGTTCCTGCGCCTGACCAGCGGAGATGGGCAACTATGAGCGCGGGCATGAAATCTCCCGTCAACGGCCGCCGCCTTCTTATACGGTCCATCTGGGCCCAGACGCAGGCGGAGTTGACCCTCACCGCGCGGCGCGGCGAAAACGTGCTGATTACGGTCATCGTTCCGGTTCTGTTGCTCGTCTTTTTCGCCTCGCTCGATATAGTGCGAGTCGGCACCACGAAGCCAATTGACTTCTTGCTGCCCGGCATGCTCGCCCTGGCAGTGATTGCCACGGGCATGGTCGCCCTCGGCATCGCCACGGCCTACGAACGCTACTATGGCGTTCTCAAGCGGCTGGGTGCCTCGCCGTTGCCGCGCGCCGGCTTGATCGCCGCCAAAGCCTTGTCCGTCCTTGCGCTCGAGGTGGTTCAGATCGCACTGTTGATGATCGTCGCCGTGATCTTGTATGGCTGGCATCCGGATGGATCGTTCGCGACCCTCCTGCTCGCGCTGCTCCTTGGGAGCCTCGCCTTTGCCGCGGTCGGGCTCGCCATGGCCGGCGCCTTGCGCGCGGAGGCGACCCTGGCCGGGGCCAACGGCCTCTATCTCTTATTCCTCCTCCTGAGTGACGCCGTGCTGCCGCTCGACCATTTGCCCACGGTGTTGCAGGATCTCGCGCATGTCCTCCCGGCCGCCGCCCTGACCGATGCCTTACGCGCCGCCCTGACCGCGGGTGCCGCGTTCCCAGGCTCGGATCTGGCGGTACTGGCCGTGTGGGCGATCGTCATGCTGGCGGTAGCCATCCGTACCTTCAAGTGGGAGTGACGCCTACTACCGTCGCTCTCCTGCTCGCCGGGACGGAACGGAGTGGGCCACGGCTGGCATACTAAAGGAGCAGCGGCAAATCGACGCCACTGTTTGAATGGTCGCCCGCCAGGGATACGAACCAAGGGTCAGGCGGTTCGCTCCGGCGGGCACGAGAGGAGTGCGGGTAATGCGGTGGAGCAATTCTGGCGGCTCGGCCCAGGGCGGTCGATCCTGGCGACCTTTTTTCGGAGTGCAAGGGCGCGGGCCCGCGTCATTCTGGCGGCGATTCTGCTGCTGATTGGCATTATCTTCCCCCAGCGGCGGCTGGTGATGGCCGCCGCGCCCGCCGGCCGGGCCGCCGAGCGGATCGTGGCGCTCAATGGTGATGTGGCCGAGATCATCTATGCCCTGGGTCTGGGCGGCAAGGTGGTCGGCACCGACTTGAGCGCGACCTATCCGCCGGCGGCGGCGCGCTTGCATAACATCGGCTATCAGCGCCAACTCAACGCGGAGGCCATTCTCGCGCTCAGGCCCACGATCATCATCGGTACGCCCGATGCCGGGCCGCCATCTGTAATTACCCAGTTGCGCGGTTCCGGCGTGCGCGTCGTGATCCTCAAGTCCAGCGACACGATGATCTCCACGAGCTTGCACCGGGCCGTTCAAACCAAGATCGCCGAGATCGCCTCGGCGCTTGGAGTAACCGCGACGGGCCGGCGCCTGGCCAGGACCGTTACCACCCAGATTGCCCGCGCCGAGGCGCTGGCCAAACACGCCAGGACCAAGCCGCGGGTGATCTTCTTGCTCGCGGAGGCACAAGCCAATACCTACTTGATCGCGGGTAAGGGTTCCGGGATCAGCGCCATGATCACCGCGGCGGGCGGTATCGACGCGGGCGCGGCCTCCGGCATTTACGGCTATATTCCCCTCACCCCGGAAGCTTTGGTGAAGGCGCGGCCGGCCATCCTTCTCGTCTTCAAGTCAAGCGTGGAGTCGGTCGGCGGCCTGGCCGGACTGCTCAAACTGCCGGGCGTGCCCCTTACCCCCGCCGGCCAAACGAAACACATTGTGGTCTACGAGGACGATTTCCTGGGTAACATTGGTCCGCGCACCGGACAGGCTCTTAACCGGCTCGTCCATGACTTTCATCCAGAGCTGAAATAGTGCTGGGATTGTCCAATTGGGGTACGGGAGCGCATACGCGCGGAGTAGAAGTCTCGGTCGGGTCGGCCAGGACGGGCCGGCGTGGCCTGGTCATGGCCATGCTGGCGGTCGCCTTGCTTTGCGCCATGGTAGTAAGCCTCTGCCTTGGCGAGGTGGCAATTCGTCCGTCGCAGGTGATCGCTATCCTGGCGCGGCATCTGGGCTGGCCGAAACCAGCCTCGTTTGACCTCAGCCAGGACGAGGTGTTGTGGTCGCTCCGCCTGCCGAGGGTGCTGCTTGGCGCGCTGGTCGGTTGTTGTCTGGGTCTGGCCGGCACCGCCTTGCAGGGGCTACTCCGCAATCCCCTGGCCGATCCAGCCATCCTGGGCAGTTCAGCCGGCGCCACGTTCGGCACGGTGTTGATGCTCCTGCTCGGCGGCTCGGGGCTCGGGCTGGCGGCCATGCTGCCGGCTGCCTCAATCGGCGGCCTGGCGGCGACCGGAGCCGTGTATGCCGTGGCGCTCAATCAGGGGCGAGCCGACATCCTTACCATGGTCCTGGCCGGCATAGCCGTCAATGCCATCGTCGCCGGCGTGATCGGGTTACTCATCGCCGCCACCAACAACCCGGCGCTCGATAGCGTGTCCTTCTGGGAGCTGGGCAGCCTGAGCGGCGCGACTTGGGACGAGGTCGTGGCCGCCGCCCCGCTGGCCCTGGCCGGTCTCCTGGTTCTCCTACGCTGGGCACGACCGCTCAATCTGCTCTCGATTGGGGAACGTGATGCCCATTATCTTGGCCTCCCCGTGGGGCGGACGCGCCTCATCCTCCTGGCCGTCGCCTCGATGCTGACGGCCGTGACCGTCGCGACGGCGGGGATCATCGGCTTCGTCGGGCTGATTGTCCCGCATCTCATGCGCTCGCTGCTGGGCCCGGATCACGCCGGGATTCTCCCCGCGAGCGCGCTCACGGGAGCGTTGCTGGTGGTGCTCACCGATCTGCTGGCCCGCACGGCGGCGGCGCCCGCCGAAATACCGCTCGGTTCCCTGACCGCGCTCCTCGGCTGCCCATTTTTCCTCTGGCTGCTGCGCCATAGTCACATCCTTCGGGCCCAAGGGCAATGATCGCCGTACTGGCCGCCCAGCATCTGGGCTACCAGGTTGGATCGACGCACCTGATCAGCGACGTGAGCCTCTCGCTTGCCGCCGGCCGCGTGTTGGCGGTGGTCGGGCCAAACGGCGCCGGCAAATCAACCTTACTGCACGTGCTGGCCGGTGACTTCCCGCGTCACGAGGGGAGCATTCTGATCGAGGGGCGCCCCCTCAAAAGCTACTCGCCATTACAGTTGGCCCGCCTCCGGGCCGTGATGAGCCAGCATACGCTTATCCAACTCGCCTTCCCGGTCGAGCAGGTAGTGGGCATGGGACGCTACCCACACGGGAGGCGGCGCGACGTCTCGCCCGCCGAGGAGCGGCTGATCGTGGGTGAGGCGCTGATCCGCACCGAAATGGAGCCGTTCCGCGAGAGGGCATATCCCACCCTCTCCGGTGGCGAGGCATCCCGTGCCCTGTTGGCGCGCGCGATGGCGCAGGAGACGGCGGTGGTATTACTTGACGAGCCGACCGCCAGTCTCGATATCCGTCACCAGGAATTGGTGATGGGGGTCATCCGGCGGTTGGCGGAATCCGGCAAGGCGGTGCTGGTAGTCCTGCACGACCTCAACCTGGCGGCAGCCTACGCCGACGAAATCGCCCTCCTGCATCGCGGCCGCCTCGTTGCCCTCGGATCCCCCGGAGAAACCCTCACCGCGCCCTTACTCTCCGAGATCTACGACTATCCCATCTCCGTGATCAGCCATCCTCGGCGCCACTGCCCCCTGGTGCTGGCGGATGGGTAGTACACGTATCCACGGGGGCTACCTCCAGCTCGCACGGGCACGTCCGCTAGTGGTCGTGGTCCTGGGGTGGTCAGGTCACCGCGCACGTATGACAACCGCGCGGCGAAGGTCTCCCAGGTAGCTACCTCTTGGACCCCACGCTTCCGGATGGGCCGGATCGGTCATCGTGACTTTAGTGGTGCATCCGACAAGTTCGTGCCAGTCTCGGTGCCGGATGCACGTGGCACATGAAGCATTCGTCTCAGATAAGAAGCGACTCGTACATGTGGCCTAGACTTACCAGATGCACCACTTAGCGACGAGGACGTGCCGTCGGGCCACAGCCTGGCCGCCCGCCTCCTGGTCGTGCAAATGAGTGCGGGAGAGGTGGGAACGGATGCCCTCACCAGGGCACAGCCGGCGGCCGGACAGGGATTGTATGCAGGGGCCATGACCGGATACCTGGCCTGGCTCGCCCCACGTATCGAGAGCCTGCGCGTGGAGCTGCCCAGGCGGGTGGCGGCGTTGCGGGCCGAGCTTGGGCGAGCACGCCGACATCACCGCCTACCCGACGCCCTGGCCAGCCTGTTGCTGGGCTGGGAACTCTGGTTGCGCTTCGCCCACGAGGCCGGAGCGCTTGACGAGGCAGGCGCCGCCGCGGTGTAGGACCGCGTGCGCGCGGCCCTCCTGAGCCTGGGCGAGACCCAGACCCATCTCACCGCGACCCAGGAGCCGGCCCAGCAGTTCGTCGATGTGCTCAGCGCCGCTCTGGCCAGCCAGCGGGTCTATCTGGTCACGCTGAGCGGTGAACGGCCCTGCCAACCAGAGCGCTGGGGCTGGCGGGTGGTGGAGCAGACGGTCTGGGATCGGGAGTCCGAGTGTCTGCGGGAGAAGCGCGGCTGCGGCATCGCGCCCGGTAGCCGTCCCATTGGCTGGGTGGTGTCCAATGACGAAGTTTACCTCCAACCCGACAGCGCCTATGCAGCCGCCCAGCATCTGGCGAGCGAGAGGCGGGAGAGCCTTTCGGTGGGAGAGAAGACACTCTGGAAGCGCCTACATGATGCCGGCATGCTGGCCTCGGTGGATTCAACTGACCAGAAGCACCTGATCCGGCGGAA
>DATBTL010000313.1:0-15697 GCA_036559345.1 Chloroflexota bacterium
GCCCTCTACGCCGCTATCGGCGCCGATTCGCGATGCCCCCGCTTGCCGCAGCGCCTCGGGGAGCGACTCGCGATACCAGGGTTGCATAAGAGGGCGCCACGAGCCGGCGGGAAGCTCCTCGGACAGCAAGCGCCCTTCCTCGATATTGTTGGCGAGGAGACGGAATCCCTCCGAGCCGGAGAGAATAGCGCAAACCGCCGTGTCTTGATTGACCGCGATAAAGGGACGGGCGCCCCCGGTGGCCCAGGCAATGTTGTCGCTCCTGGTCAGCAAGATCGCGTCCAGTCCCCGGGCCTGCCGCAGCATCTCCAACCGGGCGTGTTTGTCCTGAAGTTCACTCAGCGTCGCCTGCATCATCTTCCTCCGCGATCCACTCTTCCTGGCCGCTTCTCTCATGGGGAAGGTAGACCGCGCTGGGAGGGGCGTCAAGCGCGCAGGCTAAAGGGAGAGCGGCCCGTCGGAGAATGGGCCGCTCTCCGCGAGGCTGTGCCGTTAGGGCAGGACCGTGACCGTTCCGTCCATGCCGATGTGGACGAGGCAGGCGTAGGTGAAGGTGCCGGCCTTGGTGAATTGGAGGGTATAGCTTTGCTTGGGAACGTTCAGCAGCAGGCCGGAATTGGCGTAGGCGCTGCCGTCATAGGTTGGTCCGCCGGCGGGAAACGCCACCTTGGGATTCAACTGGAGCTGCGGAGGCCCATTCTTTTGCGGTACCGGCATGATGAACGTCTTCCGCAACTGCGCGATCTCTAGCGGCGAGGCGAAGCTCACGGTGTGGAAGTTCCCGGTCCAGGTGACGCTGTCGCCCACGTGAACGGTCAGGTGTTCGGGGAAGAATGCGTCGGCGGTGCCGCCCGACATCTCGTAGCCCGCCTTGACCTGGTAATGCGTACTCGCCGCTGGCCGGGGGAGCACCACGACCGTGCCGGTCATCTTGGGCCCGTCCGGCGCCGGTGAGTAATGGAGCAGACAGTAATATTTATAGGTTCCAGGAGCGGTAAAGGTCGTCTTCCAGCTTTGGCCATCCTGCAAGAGGCCGGAATTGGCGAATCCCATGCCATTGAAGGTAGAACCCTTGGAGGGGAATGCCGCCTGGGGATTGAGGGACACAATCGGCGGCCCCGCCTTCTGAGGAGTAACCACCGTCACGCCGTTTACCAGTTTATCGATCAAGGCCGGAGGCCCGAAGGTAACAGTGTGGGGTTCGAGTTTACCCCTGTTGGTCCAGCTAACCGAGTCGCCCACATAGATATGGAGGATGCTGGGAGTAAAGGTTAGAGCCGCGAAGTCATCGTCACCATAGCCAACGGTGACCGAGTATTTTGCCGGGCTGGTCGGATCCTGAGGCTTTGCGGCCCTGGCGAAGCCGGAGTTCGCGAGGCTGCATACCAACAGTCCGCCGACGACCCAACGGAGGAGGGATTTGCCCATGAGTTGCACGTCCTTTCTCGCTGCTCGATCTGCCCAATAGGGCACTCCATCATGCGCACCGCACGACTTGTTTTCTTATAACACAAACATCGACGCCACACTAGAGTCCCCGCGCTTTTGGGGCGTGTTGCCTTCGCGCCTTGCCGACGCCTGCGGCTCCTATAGTCAGCTGGCCATGCTCGGTGTGATAATAGATCGTGCAAGGAAGCGCCGTCGCTCTGGAGATGGTCGCGATGAGGCGACCGCGGACTCGTGGGCGGCGCATGGCAGCGACGTATGCTTGAAACCATGAAGCCCAACCCATTTCAGGTCGCTCAGCAGCAGTTCAATCAAGCGGCCGATCTGTTGCACCTCGCGGATGGCTACCGCCAAATGCTGAGTGATTGTCACCGCGAGCTTACGGTGCGTTTCCCAGTCACGATGGATGACGGCGGGATCAAGGTTTTCACCGGCTATAGGGTGCAACACGATACCTCGCGCGGGCCGGCAAAGGGGGGCATTCGGTTCCACCATGATGTGACGCTCGACGAGGTGAAGGCGCTCGCGATGTGGATGACCTGGAAGTGCGCCGTGGTAGGCATCCCCTTTGGCGGGGCCAAGGGCGGGGTGATCTGCACCCCCAACGAGTTTAGTGCCCGAGAACTGGAACGGATCACTCGCCGCTTCGCCAGCGAAATCTCCATTATCATAGGCCCACAAAAGGACATTCCCGCCCCCGATGTCAATACCAACGCCCAGATTATGGGCTGGTTGATGGATACGATCTCCATGCAAACCGGCTATTCGGTGCCGGCGGCCGTCACGGGGAAGCCGCTCAGTCTCGGAGGCTCGGAGGGGCGGAGCGAGGCGACCGGCCGTGGCGTGATGTTCGTGACCATGGAGGCCCTGCGTCACCTGGAGATCGTGCCCGAGGACGCGACGGTGGTCGTACAAGGCTATGGAAACGTAGGTTCCAATGCCGCGAAATGCCTGGCCGAAATGGGCTGTCGCATTGTTGGCCTGAGCGATATGTATGGCGGTATCCACAACCCGAAAGGGATCGACCTGGCGCTGGTCAACGCCCACATGGCCGAGACCCGCTCACTGCAAGGGGTGCCTGGGGTCGAGCGGCTGAGCAATGATGAACTTCTCACCTTGCCGTGTACGGTGTTGGTTCCCGCCGCGTTGGAGAATCAACTTACCGGAATGAACGCGGGCAACGTGCGGGCGCGGATCGTGGCCGAGGGGGCCAATGGACCCACCACCCCGGAGGCGGATCGGATCTTGCGGGAGAAGGGTGTCTTTCTGATCCCCGATATTCTGGCCAACGCGGGGGGCGTAACTGTCTCCTACTTTGAGTGGGTGCAGGGCCTGCAATCCTTCCTCTGGAAAGAGGCCGAGGTGAATGCCAAGCTGCGGGAAGTCATGGTGCGCAGCTTTCGCGAGGTGCTCACCAAGGCCACGGACATGCGGACGGACCTGAGGATGGGCGCCTACGTGCTGGCGGTCGCCAAGGTGGTGCAGGCCGTGGAGGCGCGGGGAATCTATCCCTAAAGAATCGCGGCACGAGCCGGCTGCACAGGCACGCTCCTAAAAAGCGGCCCCGCCCATGGACATGAGGCGCGCACGCGCCTTCTTGGAGTCTATCGTCCCGACTGGAGGCGGTGATATTCCTCGAACCAGTCGGTGAGGGTCGCCGCCAGCCTTTCTTGCTCCAGGAAGTTTTGGTGCTTGCGCGCGGCCTCCAGGGTGACGAGCAATCGGTAGAGGAAGGCGTCCGGGCCTGGTAGGTTCCGAAGTAGATGGACACTGGAATCGGCGGTTTCGAGGACCAGCGTCCCGGCGTCCCAGAGGCGCCCTCCGATCAGTAGGCGTCGTACCGCGGTATCCCGCACCGACCCCAGGGAAATCTCCTGGCGCACCGTGCGTGAGAGTGGCGAGCACCGCAGTTCCAGCACCCGTAGGGAGGTAAGCGTATACAGGAGGTTGCTCCAGATAAAAAGGGACCAGCCGGACCAGGTCCCCACGATGACGACCGCCGCTGCCGCCGCCGCAAGCGCGAGGGCCGGATAGAATATCCAGATCGGAATCACGATCCCCCCCGCCAGCACAATGCCGGCAATGAGACGGCCCCACAAGCTGAAACGGTGCCGGCGGGTGGCCGCTAACACCACTTCCTGAGGCAGAAGGTTGAGTCGCCGCTGGACGCGGGCGGTAAGAACGGTGATCGGACTCACCTCCAGGGTGGGCGCGTCCTGTCCGGCGGTGCTCCCCTGGAGGATGCGCTCAAGGGCGGCGCCGATCGCCGTGTTACGATCGGATCCGCGAAGATGCTCGCCGCGGGCGGCCCGCGCGTGCGCGATCAGAATGCCCTGTACCTTCCGCGGCCGGGGGAGAGACTGAAAGATCAGCGAAGAACCCGGCCCCGTCAATTCGACGGTGAGATCGCCGAACTGGAAGAAGCGTCCCTGCGCTCCTTTCACCGCGCAGGTAATCTCGCCCACCTGATGCAACCGCACCTCTCGGTGCTCCTGCATCAAAACTCCGCGGATGACGATCGCCCGGCGCGTGGTCAGCACGAACCGCTCGGTCAGCCATGGCGCCAGATCGGCGACTACCCATTTGAGGAAAACGAGCCCGATCAGGGCGAAGTCACCCCACAAAAAGGGCGTTTCGTATTGGCTCAGATCCGCGCGCGGCAGCAGATACTCCAGGGCCGCGTACAACGGTAACAGGGAGAGCAGGATCGCCAGGGGCAGGAGCGATCGCGCCAGCAGCCACCAATGGCGCCGAACCAACAGGAGGCGCCTCTCGTGCTCTCCCGACGATTGGCTGGGAGTCCGGGTCATACCGCGCTCATGGGAGGAGCGAGTCAACCGCGCCCATGCGTCACCCTACCGTACACCGTACCGACAAACACCACGATGAGAAAGGCACAGAGCAGAATCAGGGCGGTGGGCAGGGTGCTATAGATTTGCAGCAGCGGGCTGGGGGTGATACTGATCGGGGTTGGCCCCAGCGAGAGCGTGACCGAACTGCCGTTGGCATGGGTAAGGTGGGGCAGGGGTGAGAGCCAGGTCCAGCCGCCAGTGGCGGTATCCACGGATTTGCGCAGGAACGGATCGGCGTAGCGGACGACATTCGCAACCAGGAGAAAGCCGTTGAGAAAGCCCAGGCACAGGCCAGTCAGGCGCTGTTGACGGGATGGAACCTCGTCGCCGCCCAGAATTGCCCGCTTGACCGTCAACTGCACGATAAAGACGATGAAGAGAAAGAGCAGAGCCAGGAAGAGATCCCCATCCTCCTTGGGGTGGAAGGTGATCCCGCCGCGTCCAAGGAATTGCACGATGTTGGGGCCGGTAAGGGTCACCACGGTCATGGCGAAGAAGATGCCCCCGGTGGTCGCGGACACCCTCCTGGCCCCACGCACCCAGCCCAGCAGGCCGAATACGAGGATAATGGCCAGGGCAAAGTCGGTAAAGTTCAGGCTCATGTTCCACGCCAAAGATGACAACCACACCGCCCGTCCCCTCACGCCCGGAATGGAGGGCCCTGGGGTGGTAAAGGTCATTGTAGCATCGAGTCATGCCGGGAAAACCCGCGAGTGGGGATAAACCCTCCCATAGCCGGGCGTGGTGAATCCAAACGGTCACCGGCCAACCCGGGCATGCCGGAGGGGAGCCCGCAATTCGGACTAGCGACGCCAGAAACGGCCGCTCGGCGTCTTGTTCCGGGATTTTGCCGCGTCCGCGGGGCTATGTTGTTCGGCCAGGAAACGCGCGATCTCGAAGACGTTCTGGCTAATCGGCGCGTCCTTGGCGCTCAGCACGAACGGAGTACCGCTGTTCGCCGCGTCGGTAGCGCGTTTGCCATCGCTCACCACCCTCCATTTGAGGGGCTGCTTGAGGAACGCTTCCAGTTCCTTGAGATGGCCCGGCGGCACGCTGTTCGAGCGCATCAGCACGGGGATAATCTTGGCCATATCATAATTGAGCAAGCGCGCCACCCTCAAGAACGAGTTGAGATTCTTCATGGCGGGGAGATCGGGTCCAATAGGGACCAGAATGAGGTCGGCGACCTCCAGCATGGCCAGTACCCGCTCGTCATAGCTAGGCCAGGTATCCACCAAAGTGAAACGAAACTCACTCTTCAGGATGCCCACGATGCGCTGGAGGTGTTCGCCCCGCACCCCATCACCCTCCTCGGGGCGGAGGGGAGCAAGAAGAACCTTGAGGCCGCTTGAATGCGTTACCATGGTGTCCTGAACCAGCTCGACATTCAATTGCTCGGGATCCCCGATTAATTGGAGGATTGAATGGGTGGGCTGCAATTCCAGGAAAATCTCTACGCTGCCAAAGCTGATATTCCCATCGACCAGGGCGGTAGGATGCCCCATTTGCTGCAAGGCGACCGCCAGGTTGACCGCCAGCGTGGAACAGCCCACTCCGCCCTTGGGGCTGAAAAGCACGATCACCTGGTTCTCATAGGGAGCGGCCCCAGCCATGTGCGCTCCCAGCTCGCGGATGGCTCCCGGACCGGGTGGTTGAACGAGGGGAACCGGTTGTATCATCCCGGGCGGTTCCGCCCGTACATCCTGAATGGCCTTGGTGAGCGTCCCCAGCTCAAAAGGGAAATGAAGCACCCTGCGGGCTCCGGCACTCATCGCTTGCGTCACCAAATCGGACGAATGGTGCGTAGCGTAGCCAATAATGATCGAGAGAGGATAGGCCGCTTGCACGCGCCGCGCATAGGCCAGCCGCTGGATCGCGTCCGAATCAAGTCCGACCAGCAGGAGATCGGGACCCGTCCATCCGGCGTGCGCGGTAAGGGCCCGATCCGGCGCCAGCATGCGCGTGTTAAAGTCAGGATTGCTGGAGAGAACGGACAGAATTTGACGCGACGCGGCTTGATTGCCTTCGATAACTACTACTTCCAATCGCCCAAGCTCTCCATTCATCGACCATTCCTTGTCCAGAAGCTACACTCCCATGCTACACCACGTTCGGTGGGCGCGCTACCGCCCCAGGCACATTGGGCGCGATTACCAGCCGCCGACCCGGAGCGAAACGGACCGATCGGACCGATCGGTCTGATCAACTGCCGGCGCCATGGGCCACGAAGGCGAGCGCGCCCGGTACGGCGGGCGGCGGGCTGACTTCCTGAAAATTGGCGCGGAGCCACGCCACATAGCCCGGATCGTCGTGCAGCTTCCGAGTCAGGAGAATGGCCCGTACACGGGGGTCGTGGGTGGCCTGGATCAAGAGGGGAAGAGACAGATAGCCCGCGTCGTAGCGCACGATGGATGTGTCGGTAAGGGCCGAGGGCACCAGGCGATCAGCCGCCACGGCAAGTTCCTGGTCGTCCACCACCACCAGGTCGTGTGGCCCGCTGTGCGCGTCGAGCCAGCCAGCCGCACCTGCCGTGACCGGGTTATGGTCGGCCACGAAGGCATGGCGGTCGTGGTCCACCAGTTCGGGGAGCCAGACCAGGTAGACCAGTCCGGCAATGAGCAGCAGGCCGCCGGCGGCTAAGCGACGTGGTGATAGTCTGCTCGGAGTCCGCGGCAAGGCAGCGGCCAGACCACCAAGCGCGGCCAGCGGAGCCAGTAAGACGGTGAGGTGGTGAATGAACAGGGGATGATAGTTGACCATGCTACCAACGGTAGCCAGAGTCCAGACCAGCGGCAGCAAGACAAGACGCCGCTTCCCCAGTTCCGCGACCGCCAGTCCCACCACCGCGACGGCGATCAGCCCGGGATCCCACCCGAGAAAGGCGCGGAACATCCCGCCATTCCCGGTGGCGGCAACCACCTGGGAGGCCCGCAGATGGAAACGGATCACCTGGTCGTACTGATCCGCCGGACTCAGAGTCAGGAACAGGATCAGAATGGGCACGGCGAAGGCAATCAGGGCCAGGAAAGCATCCGTGACGACTCGCCTCAGCCATGCCGAGTGGTCCTCCGGCGGCGGCGCCAGGATAAGGGCCAGGGCGATGGGGGCCGCGTCTCCGACCGCCAGAAGCTTCGAGAGGGTTGCACAAGCCAGCAGGACGGCGGAGAGGATCATCCATCGGCGGGTACCCAGCCGCGCGTAGCGGACGCTCGCCGCCACCGCCAGGCTGCCAAAACCGAGCATTGGCGCCTCGGCCTCGATTGCCCGCGCCGCGATCACGAAGCCAGGCGACAGGGCCAGAAGAGCCACTCCCAGGAGCGCGGCCCAGCGGCCGCCGATTTCCCAGCAGATCCAGGCCACCCCAGCCAGGGCCATCAGGGCACAGCCAAGAGTATAGACGTGTCCCGCCCCGGCACTGCCGCCCGCGACTTTGAGAACCAGGGCCAGCAGGGCCAAAAAGAGGGGTGGTTGCGAACTGAATACCTGTTGGAAGATCACCTGGCCGGTATCCAGGGCGCGGGCCGAGACCAGGTACACCCCTTCGTCATAGGGACTCCAGGAGATCCCGTGCCAGACCGCGTAGGTGGTATTCCGCACATGATCGAGCTGCCAGATGGAGAAGAGGACCGCGATTGCCGCCATCCCGAGCATCACCACCCGGTCGGCGGTCGAGACGCGCCCGGTCGCGGTTGCCGAGGAAACCGCTAGAGTCGGGTTAGCTCGCCGAGCGCGATTGAGTTGGGGAATCGCCGTCCTAGCCACGAGTGGTCACAATGCCGCCGTGGGCTCGACCAAGGGAGTCAGGGCATACCAATCGCGGCCCCATTCCACGTCTACCTTCACCGGGATCTCCAGGGGCATGGCCTGTTCCATGGTTTCCCGCACCAGGAACGCGGTTTGCCGTAGTTCGTCCTCCGGCACGCGGAAGAGCAGTTCGTCATGCACTTGTAGGATCATCTTGCCGCGGAGTCCGGCGGCGGGAAGGCGCTCGGCCAGGCGAATCATCGCCACCTTGATCATATCGGCGGCGGTCCCCTGGACCGGCATGTTGATCGCCTGGCGCAGCGCTTCCTCGCGGAGCGCGCGAACCGGCGACGCCACCTCTGGGAGGTAGCGGCGGCGGTTCAGCATGGTGGTGACGAATTGCTGCTTGATCGCGTTCGCTCGTGTCCGTTCCATGAAGGCATACAGCCCGCTGTAAGTGGCGTTGTATTGTTCGATAAAGTCGCGCGCCTCTTGCTGGCTGACCCCCGCGCGGGGCGCGAGGCCGAAGGCGCTCTGTCCATAGATGATCCCGAAGTTCACCGTTTTCGCCAATCCACGCATGGTGGAGGTCACTTGATCCACCGGAACATTGAACACAAGCGCCGCCGTGGCGGCGTGGATATCGAGATCCTGGCGGAAGGCATCCAGTAGGCGCTCATCATGCGAAAGATGGGCCACGATCCTGAGCTCGATCTGCGAGTAGTCGGCCGCCAGTAATACCCAGCCGGGCTCGCGCACGATGAAGGCCCGGCGAACCTTTGCCCCCAACTCGGAGCGGACCGGAATATTCTGGAGATTGGGCTCCGAGGACGAGAGCCGCCCTGTGGCGGCCACCGTCTGATTGAAGCTTGTGTGTACCCGGCCCGTCCGCGGATTCACCAGGGCCGGCAATCCCTCGACATAGGTGGAACGCAGCTTGGTCAATTGGCGGTATTCGAGGACCAGATCCACGACCGGATCTTTGCCCCGGAGGCGATCCAGCACGTCAAAGTCGGTGGAGAAGCCGGTCGCGGTCCTTTTCCCCGGCTGAAGGCCGCGTTCGCGGAAGAGCACCGCCTCCAATTGCTTGGGTGAATTGATATTGAAAGGATGACCCACCAGATCAAAGATCCTGGCCTCAATGGCGGCGAACGCGACTTGCAATTCACCGGACATGGTGGCGAGGAAGTCCACGTCCAGATCCACGCCCGCGCGCTCCATGTCGGCCAGTACGGGGACCAGCGGCATCTCCACCTGACTGAACAATTCCCATTGGCCGCGATCGCGCAGTTCCGGCTCCAGCACCCGGCGGAGGCGGAGGGTCATATCGGCATCGGCGGCGGCGTACGCGGCGGAGTCCAGGATGGGCGCCTCCGCCATCGTCCTCTGGTGCTTCCCGGTGCCGATCAACTCGCTGATCGGCGTCATATGCACGCCGAAGCGGGTCGCGGCCTGGTCCTTCAGCCCCAGGCCCCGAAGGGCTGGATTCAGGACGTAGGCGGCGATCATCGTATCAATGGTAATGCCGCGCATGTCGTAGCCGTGCTGGCGCAGCACCACCAGGTCATATTTGATGTTATGGCCGATCTTCGGGGCGTCCGTCCGCTCCAGCCACGGCCTGAGGGCCTCGAGCACCTGCTCACGGGGAAGCTGGGTGCCCTCAAGATGACCAACCGGGATGTAGTAGCCGATCCCTGGGTCCGTCGAGAGAGCGATCCCCACCAGATCGGAGCTAATTGGGTTCTTCCCAGTGGTCTCCAGATCAATGGTCCACTCGCGTCCCTGATCCAGGCGGGAGACCAGTTCGCGGAGTGCGTCCTCGGTATCGATGACGTAGGCGATGGTCGGTGGTTCACCCACCTCCTCTTGGTCGTCGATCTTGTCCGTGGACGCCTCGCGTTTCTCTTCAACGGGCAGGGCGGCGAGCGACGCCCCGCCGACGGTGGCTCCGGTGAGCACCGTCTCCTCGGACACCGTCTCGGGACCAAGATCGAACAAGGTAGGGGCAGCAGGCGTGGACCGCGGCGGGGTGGTGAACTTCGGTGGGGCCACGACGCCGGCGCTTCCCGGCAGCGGGAGACGGTCGGTCAGGCTAAAAAACTCCAACTCAGTGAACAGGCGGAAGGCGGCGTCGCGGTCATAATGCCAGAGCTCTCCCCGCGCCAGATCCAGCTCAATCGGGACGTCGGTGACGATCGTAGCCAGATATTTGCTGGCCACCGCTTGTGCCTCCCGACCCTCCAGGAGCTTCCGGGTCCGCTCGGGCAGCGCGTCGAGGTGCTGGAAGACATCCTCGATGGTCGGGAACTGGGCCAGGAGCTTGGAGGCGGTTTTAGCCCCGATTCCGGGCACACCGGGGATATTATCCGAGGTGTCGCCCACCAATGCCTTGTAATCCGGAAGCTGGC
The DNA here is from genome assembly GCA_036559345.1 of Chloroflexota bacterium. Lineage (GTDB taxonomy): Bacteria > Chloroflexota > UBA5177 > JANWHV01 > JANWHV01 > JANWHV01. Next base: position 10,451 of record DATBTL010000313.1, read on the forward strand.
TGGGGGTGAGCCCATACCGCGCCTCCACGGCATTGGCATCGTAGAGCGAGGTGGTAACCGGTCCGCGGCCGGGAGTCAGTACCCGGACATGTGGACCAATCAGCTGCAAGGTATCCAGATCGCCGCTCAGAATAACCGTTTCCACGGCCTGGGCCGCCGCCTGGCGGGCCAGGGTTCCCAGCACGTCGTCCGCCTCGAAACCGGGGGCTTCATAGATGGGGAAACCAAATACCTCCACCAACTCACGAACTCGGTTGACCTGCGCGATCAGCGCCTCGGCCATGGGGGGCCGGTGGGCCTTGTAGTCGACGTATGCCTCGTGGCGGAAGGTAGGGCTGGGCAGATCAAAGGCCACCGCGGCATGAGTGGGCGCCTCGGTTTGCAACACCTTGAGAAGAACCCCGGCGAACGCGAAAATCGCGTTGGTTGGCTCGCCTCGCGACGTGGTCATGGTCGCGTCGCTGGTAGCGTGGTATGCCCGATAGAGCAGCGCGTGCCCATCAATCAATAGGAGTTTCGCCATCAAGTCAGGCCCCTTCGCGGTTGCCGCGCACTCTCGGGCGGCTAGATCACATGATAGAGGATTGGGAGTGATTCTAGCGGAAGCGGTTGGTATAGGGGGAACGCAAGGGCCAGGTGTGTGCCTGGTGTGGGCGGTCGCGTCTCCTCTGGAAACCCCGGCCTGAAGGCCGGGGCTTCAAAGTAGCACTCCTACTGATGGACGGCACTTGTGCCGCGCACGGCGGCGGCAAAAATCTCGAAGCCCTGATCGAGATCCGCTGGGCTGATGTTGAGGGCGGGAATGAAGCGCACCACATGGTCGTGCAGCCCGCAGGTGAGCAGGAGCAGGCCGTGGGCCAGGGCATGTTCGCGGACCGCCTCGGCGGCCTCTCCATTGGGCGAACCATCCGCGTGGACGAACTCGGCGGCGGTCATCAATCCCAGTCCCCGTACCTCGCCGATCACGGGCTGGTCGGACTGCAATTGACGGAGGTGATCCCGCAGTCGCTCGCCCATACGGGCGGCGTTCTCCACCATGCCTTCCTCGCGGAGCACGTCGATGGTGGCGATGGCGGCGGCGCAGGAGACCGGGTTGCCCCCGAATGTGCTGCCGTGAGCGCCAACGGACCATTTGTCCATCAGTTCACGGCGGCTGCTGATCGCGCTGAGGGGGAAGCCGCTGGCGATCGCCTTGGCCATCACCTGAATATCCGGCGTTACTCCGGAGTGCTGACCGCCCCACCATTTGCCGGTCCGCCCGAAGCCCGATTGCACCTCGTCGAAGATGAGGAGGATTCCGTGTTGGTCGCACAACTCGCGGATTCCGCGAAGGAACTCGGGCGCGGCGGGAATATAGCCACCCTCCCCCTGCACCGGCTCAATCAGCATGGCGGCTACCGCGTGAGGGTCGATCACCCGCTCGAATTGGCGCTTGAGAAAGGCCAGACATTCCCTGACGCTGTCCTCGGGCGCGTGTCCCAGGGGACAGCGGTACGGGTGCGGGAATGGGGCGAAATAGGTGGAGGCGGCGAGCGGCTCGTAGCCTTCACGATAATGGACCTTTGAGGTGGTGACGCTCACCGCGCCGAGGGTCCGCCCATGAAACCCGCCCTGGAAGGCGACGACGATTGGGCGCCCCGTCACGTATTTGGCCAGCTTCAGGCCGCCCTCCACCGCCTCGGCGCCGCTGTTCGCGAAAAAGGTCACATCCAGACTGTCGGGGGTGATCTCGGCCAGCTTGGCGGCCAATTCAATGTTGGGTCCATAGCTGACCGCCGAGGCCGAGGGATGGACCAGCTTATCAATCTGCGCCTTCGCGGCCTCGATCACCCGAGGGTGACTATGGCCAGTGTTCACCGAGGCGATCCCCATCACGAAATCAAGGTAGCGGCGTCCATCCGGCGTGTAGAGATAGGAACCCTCACCCCGCTCCACGAACACCTTGGTCGTGCGGGCCAGCACTTTGGCGACGTACCGGTCCTCGATATCGAGTAGGTTGGTGACGTCCACGGTGCGTTCTTGGATCACGGTCGCGCTCCTCATTACCTCGCGCGGGGCGAGAGCTAGGCAGGCGCCTGGCGCCACACCACGGCGTGCGGCATGAGGGCGACGAGCACCTGGAATGACACGGAAGAGGGCATTGAGCCCATCTTCAGTGTACTGGGGCGGGCGGCCACGTCGCAACAGCCGTAGCCGGGCTCCGTGTTCTCCGTTCCTTCCGTGTTTCCGTGATTCAGGACGGAGGCGCGGTTGACTCGCGGACCACCAAGCGGGTTGAAAGTTCGATGCGATGCGCGTCCAGCGCCTGGCCATCGATCTGACGGTACAGCATGGACACGGCGATCCGGCCCATTTCCTGCAAGGGTTGGCTTACGGTGGTCAGTGTGGGGCTGGCCACCGTGGCGAGATCGATATCGTCGAAGCCGACCACCGAGAGGTCGCGAGGGAGCACGAGGCCACGCTCACGCGCCGCGCTCATGACCCCGATCGCCATGTTGTCGTTGATGGCGAAGATGGCGGAAGGCCGATCGGAGAGAGCGAGAAGATCATGTGCCGCTACGCAGCCCCCTTCCAGGTCAAAGTCCGCTTCGCGGATCAATTCCGGGTCAATCGGGAGCCCTGCCGCCAGCAAGGCCGAGTGATACCCGGCCGTGCGGTCCACGCTGGCGCACCAGTCCTTGGGGCCCGTGATCAGCCCGATCCGGCGATGCCCAAGGCCGATCAAGTGTTCGGTGGCCACGCGGGCTCCGGACCAATTCGCGGCCGTGACGATGGGGATATTGTCATCGAGCGGCATACTGGGATCGATGATCACGAAGGGCGCCCCATGCTGCCGCAATTGCCGCAATTCGGCCTTGGTCTCGGAGGGAAGAATCAGCAAGGAGCCGTCGGTCACCCGATGCATCAGCCGCTGGAGGACGGTCACTTCCCGTTCGCGCTCGTGCAAGGTAGGGCTGAGGACCATGCGGGCGTCGCGCTCGTACAACGCCTCGCAGGCCCCGGTGATGATCATCGCGAAGTAGCCGCCTTGCAGGTACGGTACGGTGAGCCCAATCAGCCCCGTCCGACCACCAGGGGCCGTGGGGACGCTCCGACTGCTGACATAGCCCAATTCTCGGATTCGCCGCAGCACGAGATCCCGGGTGTTGGGCGAGACATCGGGGCGCCCGTTGAGGACGCGGGAAACCGTGGCGATGGAGACACCGGCAAGGGCCGCGATGTCGCGCATCGCGGTCCGCGGTACTTCGGTATCCACACTAATTGGCCGTGCCAGGCGGCGCGTAGAGGTAGCAGCGCACCCGGTGCCCCGGTTGCGGCTGATAAATCTCCGGGGTCGCGCGTCGGCAGATATCCATCACATGTGGGCAACGGTTGGCGAACCGGCAGCCGGGCTGGGGATTAATCACGGTAGGAATCTCGCCTCGTGCCTCCACCCGCTTCTGGGCCAGTCCGGACGCGGGATCGGGGACGGCACTCAGCAGGAGCTGGGTGTAGGGGTGGAGCGGGCGCACCATCACCTCCTCGCTCTCGGCCGCCTCCACCAGGTGGCCGGCATAGAGCACCAGGGTCTGGTCGGCGATATAGCGGGCGCTCGCCAAATCGTGGGTGATATAGAGATAGGAGAGGCCCCGCTCGTCGCGGAGGGCCGCCATCATATTGAGGATACCCATCCGGATCGAGACGTCCAGCATGCTGACTGGCTCGTCGGCCAGAATCACCTCGGGCTGGACCGCCAGGGCGCGCGCGAAGGATACGCGCTGGCGCTGGCCGCCGGAAAGTTGGTGAGGGAACTTTGCCGCCACTTCCTCTGGCGGGGTCAGGCCCACCGTGCGGAGCAATTCGTACACCATGGCCCGCCTGGCCCGCCCTCCACTAGCCTGGCGATGGATCGAGATCGGGCGCTCGATATGGTGGGCGATTGTCTTGACTGGATTGAGCGAGGCGAAGGGATCCTGGAAGACCATTTGCACCTGGCTCCGATAGCGGAGCAGCGCCCGCCGCCCGTGGAGCCGGGACACATTTTGCCCGTGGAAATGGATCTCTCCCGCCGTCAGTGGGTACAGGCCGGCGATCAGCCGGGCGATCGTGCTTTTGCCGCTTCCACTCTCGCCCACCAGGGCCAGAATCTCCGCTTTACGGAGACGAAAGCTTACGTCCTCCACCGCATGGATGCGCTTGGCCTCGCCACCCATCCCCAGCATGCCCCCGGCGCTGACCGGAAAGAACTTGCTCAGGCCCTGCACATCAAGCACCACCTCACCGGCTTGCATGTTCGTCTCCCCCGGAGATGCGGTTGCCCATGTCATCGTAGAGATAGCAGGCAGTCCAGCGGTTCGGCGTCAATTCCCGGAACGGCGGGTAGATCTGGGTACACTGTTCCATCACATGGATGCAGCGGGGGGCGAACCGGCAGCCGGGCGGCGGGGTCACCAAATCCGGCGGGGCGCCGGGGATGCCTTGCAGCCGGCGCTTCTCACCGGTGATCGAGGGAAAAGAGTTCATCAGCCCAACCGTGTACGGATGCTTTGGCGTGAGAAAAATGTCCCTGGCGGGGGCCAGATCCACGATCCGTCCGGCATACATGATCGCGATTCGGGTGGAGAATTCGACCAGCAAGGAGAGATCGTGGGTAATGAAGAGGATGGAGAAGCCAAACTTGGCCTGCAAATCCTGGATCTGCTGAAGGATGTCCCGTTGCACCACCACGTCCAGGGCGGTGGTTGGTTCATCCATGATCACCAATTCCGGGTTCAGAGTCAGGGCCATGGCGATCACCGCGCGCTGCCGCATTCCGCCCGACAACTCGTGGGGAAAACTTCGGAGCCGCTTGGTCTCGATGCCGACCAGCATAAACATCTCGGCCGCCCGTTCGAGGGCCTGCGCCCGGCTCACTCGTTCGTGAGCCCGGATCGTATCCGAGATCTGATCGCCCATGTTCATAACCGGGTTGAGAGCGTTCATGGCGCTCTGGAAGACGATCGAGGCTTTCAACCAGCGGAACTGTTGCAACTGCCTGGTCGAGATGGAACCGAGATCCTGGCCGCGGAACAGCACCGAACCGCCGCTGATCCGACCGGGCGCCTTGATCAAGCGCATGATCGCGTGAGCGACCGTACTCTTCCCACAGCCCGATTCGCCCGCGAGGCCAAACACCTCGCCCGGTTGAATGGAAAAGGAGACTCCATCGACCGCGACGGCGGGGCCGCGGGGGGTGATGAAGTCAACCGTGAGATCGCGCACCTCCAG
>DATBTL010000314.1:0-2467 GCA_036559345.1 Chloroflexota bacterium
TCCCTGGGAAGCCTGCTGTTGGTGGGCGGCGAAGCGGTGCCGATTCAGGCCCGGCCCGTCCAGGTAGTCGATGCCACGGGGGCGGGCGATGTATTTTTAGCTGGGCTTCTCGGGGCCCTCCTGGACGGGGTCGCGCCCCGCTTGGCCTGCGCGGTGGGAAACCTGGCGGCTGGGTTGGCCATTGGGCCACGGGGCGCCGCCCGTATCCCTTCGCTGGCGGAGCTTCTCAGGCTCTCCGCCCTGGTACCATAAGGCGTCCCCCACCGTGCCAGTTGGAGCGCGGATCCAGGGCGGGCGTCTTGAATCGACACCATGGAAAAGGAGTACCTCATGAGTGGAAAGCAGGTAAGGCTGGGCCGCCTTTTCAACTCGGCAAGCGGACGTTCCCTGATCGTCCCCGCCGATCACGGCTTGAACCTCGGCGCCGTAGCCGGTCTGGAGGAGCCCCGGCTGTTGCTGGAGCGGCTGGAAGGGCTTGGGGTGGACGCCACCCTGATCAGTCCCGGGATCGCCCGCGCCACTGCCGATCTGTTCGCGCGCCGCACCGCTCCGGCCCGCGTCCTCACCATCGATTTGCCGCTTCTCTCCAGTGTACCGGGCGCGGATGGCGAGGTACGCGCCTACAGCTTGATCGCCTCGGTCCAGGACGCGTTGCGCATGGGCGTGGAGTGCGTGAAAGTGTTGTTGGTGTGGGGAATCGAGCCAGCGGTGCAGATGGAGAACCTCCGTTTGGTGGCTTCACTGGCTCGCGAGTGCGAGGTCTCGGAGATGCCGCTGATGGTAGAGCCGGTTCTGTGGGGCGCGGCAATCCCCGAGGCGAACCGAGCCGATCCTGGATTGATCGCCAATGCCTGCCGAATCGCGGTGGAACTGGGAGCGGACGTGGTCAAGGGCCCGTACGTGGCCGATCAGGACGCGCTTGCAACCCTGGTGAGGCGTACGCCAGTGCCCCTGGTTCTCCTCGGCGGTCCTCGTCTGGACGACGCGCGGGCGGTCCTGGATATCGCCGCCAACGCCATGCAGGCGGGAGTGCGCGGGATTGTCTTTGGCCGTAACGTGTTCCAGCGCCCCGACGCCGACGCGATGATTCGGGCCCTCCGGAGCATCGTTCACGATGCGGCGGATGCCGCGCGAGCCGCCAACCTGTTGGGCTGATCGGACGTATCCGTCCGATCCCAACGAAAGGGCGCCACCTTGGTGGCGCCCTTTCCCTTACCCCAATTTACTTCGCGGGTGCGCTATCCGCTGATCGTCGCCCCGGCGATCGGCGTCGGCTCGTTTTCCGCCGGCATGTGCCCGTTCTGGCCGTGCGCGTCTACTCCCAGAACCCTGAGAATCTCCTTCTCATCCAGGGATTCCCGCTCCAGGAGAGCGTCGGCGATATCATCGAGGCGGGCGCGATTCGTCCTCAGCGTCTCGAGCGCGGTATTGTAGCAATCGTCGATGATCCGCTTGATTTCCTCGTCGATCTTGCCGGCTGTCTCATCGCTGTAATTCCGCTGAGTGGCCAGTTCACGGCCCAGGAACACCTCGTCATCCGAGCCGCCGTAGGCGACCAAACCAAGGGTGTGGCTCATGCCCCATTTCGTCACCATCTGGCGTGAGATCTCGGTCACCTGCTTGAGGTCGTTTTCCGCCCCGGAGGTAATCGTGCCAAAGACTAGCTCCTCGGCGGCCCTGCCGCCCAGGGCGCCGATAATCCGGGCCTGGAGATAGCCGAACGAGTAGTTGTAGCGATCGTCAAGCGGCATTTGGTAGGTCACGCCCAACGCCTGACCGCGGGGGACGATGGTCACGCGCCGCACCGGATCGGCCTCCGGAATCAGCACTCCGAGCACCGCGTGGCCGCCCTCGTGGTAGGCCACTCTCCGGCGCTCCTCGACGTTCAGCATGATCCGCCGCTCAACCCCAAGAATGACCTTTTCCATCGAGTCGGAAAAGTCGATCTGCGTCACGCTGTCGCGGTTTTTGCGCGCCGCCAAAAGGGCCGCTTCATTAACCAGATTCCGCAGTTCCGCCCCGACCAGGCCGGGAGTAATCTGGGCCAACTCACTCAAATTCACTTCGGGACTCAAGGGCACGTTGCGCGTGTGGACCCGCAAGATCGCCTCACGTCCTGCCCGGTCCGGACGCTGCACGGTCACCCGGCGGTCGAAGCGGCCAGGCCGCAATAGGGCGGAGTCCAGCACGTCCGGCCGGTTGGTGGCGGCCAACACGATCACCGCCTGCCGGCCATCGAAGCCATCCATTTCGGTGAGAAGCTGATTGAGGGTCTGCTCGCGCTCGTCATTCCCGCCCCCCAGGCCGGCGCCGCGCTGCCTGCCAACCGCGTCCAGTTCATCCACGAAGATAATCGACGGGGCGTTTGCCTTCGCCTGCGCGAACAGATCGCGGACCCGGCTTGCCCCAACGCCCACCAACATTTCCACGAACTCACTGGCGCTCATATTGAAGAAGGGCACGTTGG
>DATBTL010000315.1:0-20930 GCA_036559345.1 Chloroflexota bacterium
CGTGGCCCTGGCCGAGGAACTGGGAGCGCGGATCGCGGCTGAGTTGGCGATTCCAGTCTACCTGTATGAGGAAGCGGCCAGAGACCCCAAGCGGGTGAATCTCGAAAACATTCGGAAAGGCGGTTTCGAGGGCCTGCGGGAGAGCGTGCCGATTGACCCGACCCGGGTGCCCGACTTTGGCCCCGCTGCCATGCATCCGTCCGCCGGCGCCGTCGCGGTGGGGGCGCGCCGGGCACTCATTGCCTTCAATGTGTATCTGGGCACCGCCGATCCCACTCTGGCCAAGGCGATCGCCAAAACAATTCGCCATAGCTCGGGCGGGCTCCGCTACGTCAAGGGACTGGGCCTGGAAATGCCGGGTACCGGAACCACCCAGGTGAGCATGAACCTGACCAACTTCAAGGCCACCAGCCTGGTGACCGTGATGGATCTGATCCGCGCCGAGGCGGCACGCTGGGGGGTTCCCGTGCTCCATTCGGAGGTCATAGGACTGGTCCCCATGGACGCGATGCTTGACGCCGCTCAGGCGTTCCTGCAATTGCGGGATTTTTCTCGTGACCAGGTATTGGAGCGCCGATTGTTGCTGGAGGAGTGAACCATGCCGGCCAATCGGCGCTCACGCCGGAGATGGGCAGCCCGTTCCCGCCACGCGTCCGCGCCAGTGGCCGCGCCTCGCGGCGCACTCACCCGCGTGAGCCTGGGCCTGGGCGGTCTGCTGTGCATCGGCGTGGCCTTGGCGGTCTTACTCACTCCGCACGGCTCGCACATGGCGCGGGGGTTCTCGTTCCTGCTCCTTCTTGGAGGCGCCCTGGTGGTGGCAGCATGGGTCGTCTAGACGCCGGTGGTGCCGGCGCGCACCCGAGCCGCTTGATCATCGTGACCATTCTGCTCTGGCTCTTGATCGCCGCGCCAGGCTCAATCACTGCCAGAGCCATCGAGGGTACGCGGCCACGTTCGACTATCGCGGTCACGCTGGTTCTGGCTTCTCGGGATCAGGTGGGTGCGTTGGCCGCCGGCGCCGCGGTGGCGAACCCGCGGTCTCCCGCCTACCGCCGGTATTATTCTCCGGCGGCCTGGATCAGGCGATTTGGACCGAACCCATCGGACGTCAGGCCGCTGCTCCGCTGGCTGACCACCTCGGGACTCCAGGTCAAACCCTGGCGAGGCGGGACTGTTCTCCAGGTCACGGGAGCGACCGAACGGGTGGAGGCTGCCTTCGGGAGGAAGGGCGATCAGGTTACCTACCTGCCCGCGCGTTTCCGCCGGGTGGTGCGGGCCGTCCTGGGATTGGCGGGCTCAGCGTCCACCTCACCGGCCTGGCGAAGCGCGGCTTCGACGACTTCCGCCCCCTCCGCCGGGTATACGATCCGCCAGGTGACCAACGCCTATGACTTTGCTCCCCTCTACGCCGCCGGCATCCACGGCGAACACATCCGCGTGGCCCTGGTGGAGCTGGCTCCGTACAGTTCGTCCGACGTGGTCACCTTCGCTCATCACATGGGTTACGGCCTCAATGTGCACGACCACCAGGTCGATGCGGGGAATGCCCATGCCCGTGCGAACGTCGAGGCCACGGTGGACATCGAATTGCTCTCCTCGGCCGCCCCGGCAGCCAACATTGACGTGTGGGAAGCTCCCTCCGACAGCGATGGCCAGGGCCTGATCGATGCCTATGGCGCCGTCGCCAGCGATCCCACGGTGAACGTGCTCGGACTGACCTGGGTCACTTGCGAACCGACCGCCGCCGGTATTCCCGGCTTTTTGGCGGCCGAGCATTTGCTGTTTGCCCAGCTAGCGGCTCAGGGAACCACCATTGTCAGCGCCACGGGCGACGAGGGCGCCTACGGCTGCGCCGATCCCGGCCAGCCCGCGAACGCGGTCGCCAATACTCAGCCCTCGGTGTCCGTACCGGCGAGCGATCCCTATGTGCTCGCGGTAGGGGCGACGGACCTAACCTTGAAAGCCTCCGGCGCCGCGACCCACATCGCGGGCGAACCCGCGTGGTCATGCCCGGCCGCGAAACATCCGGGGTGCGCGGCCACCAGCGTCCACGGAGCGGCGAGCGGCGGCGGAATCAGCCGGGTGTATACCAAGGATACGGACGACCTGGGCTGGCAGATCGGCTCTGGGGTGCATAGCCGGCTCAGCACGGGGGGGCGCCAGGTGCCGGATGTGGCCGCGTCGGGCAGCTCCGGTCTCGGCGATGGTCACGGCTATGCCATTTTCTACCGGCACGTCTGGACCGTGGGCGGGGGAACCAGCGCGGCCATGCCCATTTGGGCCGCGCTGGCGGCCCTGGCGGATCAGTACGCGATCCTCCACGGTGGGTCTCCCCTTGGCTGGGTGAATCCCTTGGTCTACCACCTGGCGGGCTCGCCAAGGCCGTATCCGCCATTTCACGATGTCACAAAGGGCAACAACTTCCTCTATTCCGCCGGTCCCGGTTGGGACTTCGCGAGCGGCTGGGGCTCGCCCGATGCCTGGAACTTCGTCCGTGATGCCGCGGTGCTTTCCGCCGGCCACCCATGAGTGGGCATTCCAGGCGCCGAGATCATGGACCTTTGCGCTCCAAACGCATGGTACCCTGGCGGGAAGGGCGTATGTGCGTTAAAGTGATAAAGTCAATGATCGCCGCGCCCTACCTGGAGGATGCCGCAAATGGCCGCAACTGGTGCTCGCCCTACCTACCAAGACGCATTGCGCGCGATCGGACGCTACTTCGATCGCAACGTCTACCGACATGTTCTCGTTTCCGAGGTCGAGGATGGTTATATCGCCCGCGCGTTCCCCGGCCAGTTGGGTAGTCTCAAGGCGGAGGGAATCGCCCTGCCGATGAGCGACGTCATGGCGCTGATTGGCAGTCAGGAGCAGGTACGCGGAGTAACGGTCAGCGAGGTAAAGATGCCTCCTCTGTGTCCTACCGGCTACGAAGACTTCTTCCGCGCGCTGGGATTCGATCTGGACGCCTCGGCCGCCAGCAACGTGTGCTTGGTGGAACTGAGCGGCGGGATTCTGGTCTCGTACACGGGAAAAGGCTCGCGCGGTGAATTGGAACGGGCGCAGATGTATTATGACCCGCCTCGGATTGACGAGACATTGACCAAGGGCTACCAACGTCGCGGGAAACCGGTACCGAAGTTCCGCTGAAGCCGGCGAAACCAGCGGCTCGGATGGCGCAAGATGGAAGAGCACGATCGCGGATGGCTGCTGGAACAATTGCGGACCGAAGGGATTACCGATCCTCGTGTCCTGGAGGCTATGAGCCGTATCCCCCGCGAGCATTTCGTGCCGCCAGACCTGGCGGTTCGCGCCTATGAGAACGAGGCGCTGCCCGTGGATCAGGGCCAGACTATTTCACAGCCGTTCGTGGTGGCCTACATGACCCAGGCGCTTGCCTTGCAGGGGACCGAGCGGGTGCTTGAAATCGGCACCGGCACCGGCTACCAATCCGCGATCCTGGCCTACCTCGCGGCGGAGGTTGTCTCCGTCGAGCGTCTTGCCCCTCTCGCGGTCTCCGCTCGGGAGCGTCTGGCAGCATTGGGCGTGACGAACGTGCGGGTATGCGTTGGCGATGGATCCCTGGGCTTCCCCTCGTTGGCCCCATATGATGCGATCGTGGTGACCGCCGGTGGGCCACGGGTGCCGTCGCGCCTTGCGGCCCAGTTGGCGGTCAATCCACCCGGTAGGTTGGTGATGCCGGTCGGCCCTCGCGAGGAACAGCAACTCCTCCTGCTCTCGGGCGACCCGCACAGTCGGTCCCTGCGTCGCCTGGGGCCGGTCCGCTTCGTGCCCTTAATCGGTAACGAGGGATGGGAGATAAACGCATGATCGGTCGGCGGCGCTTGTTGGTAGCCCAAATTGGCCAGTTGACCACGGTGGCCGAGCGGCCCCATCCGGCCGCCGCGGGCCCCCTCGCGGTCCTGGAGCGCGCCGCCCTGGTGGCGGACGAGGGAATGGTGACCTGGCTGGGCCCCGAAGCGGATTTGCCGGAGGCCCTGCGCGAGGGCGCGGAGGTCCTCGACGCCGAGGGACGATGCGTGATTCCCGGTTTCGTGGACAGCCATACGCACCCTGTCTTCGCCGGGCGCCGGGCTCGGGAGTTCGCCGCCCGAGTGGCGGGGCGCGACAGCTACGCCGCCCTTCTGGCTCGCGGCGAGGGAGGCATCCTCAGTACGGTGGCCGCCACCCGCGCCGCCTCCGATGCTGCCCTAGATGCCGAGCTTCGGGCCCGCGCCGCCACCATGCTCTATTACGGCACCACTACCTTCGAGGCCAAATCCGGCTACGGCCTTAGCACTCGGGATGAGGTCCGGTCGCTCGAGGCGATCGCCCGCCTGATTCCGGCCTTTCCCGGCACCATCGTCCCCACCTTCCTGGGGGCCCACGCCATTCCGTCCGAGTATCGCGGCGAGGGAGACCGCTACGTGAATCTCGTCGTGAACGAGATGCTGCCGGCCTGTGCTCCGCTAGCCCAGTATTGCGATGTCTTCTGCGACCAGGGCGCGTTCACGGTGGCCCAGACTCGCCGCATCCTGGAGTGTGCCGCCGCTCTTGGACTCGGCCTGCGCCTCCACGCGGACGAGATCGCGGCCATCGGAGGGGCCGAATTGGCGGCCGAACTGGGCTGCGCCTCCGCCGATCATCTGATCCAGATCACTCCGTCTGGCATGGAGGCGCTGGCCGGCGCGGGTGTAGTGGCCACCTTGCTGCCCGGCACCAGCTTTTGCCTGGCCCATGGGCATCAGGCTCCGGCCCGTGATCTGATCGCCGCCGGCGTCTCCGTGGCACTGGCCTCCGATTGCAACCCCGGCACCTGCTTTAGCGAAAACATGCAACTCGCGATCACCTTTGCCTGCGTCAATCTCCGTCTCACGGTGGAAGAGGCGTTACGGGCAGCCACCATGGGCGGGGCCCGTGCCCTCCGCTTGTCCGACCGCGTCGGCAGCCTTGAGGTAGGAAAACGAGCGGACCTGGTGGTGCTGGCGGCCCACGAGTATGCCGAGATCCCTTATCACTTTGGGGTCAACCTGGCCCGTACGGTGGTGGCGGGTGGGCGCGTCGTCGCGACGACCAACCCGGCGCTGCCCGAACCGGTGGCGTAGTCCGTTCCAGGCGATGATCGGTCCGATCCGTCCGATCGGTCCGATCGGACGGATCAGCCCGATTGGGCCGGCGCCAGATTACCGTCTACTCCTCGGCCAGCAACCTGGCCAGGTGGGGCCTCGGCACCGGGAGGCGCCGCGAGGTGACGGCCAGCGCCTCGCAGCGGCGGCCTGCTGGGGTGTCTTGTGGACGCAGCAGAAAGAACGGCCCTCCCAGACCCGAGGCGTCCCACACCTGGTAGCCCTCGATCCGGATCATCACCCGCGGGTGCTCGGGATCGAGCTGCAAGCCCGCCGCGCTGTAGCGGACCCGCGCGTCGTTCACGGCCAGGATCGAACACAGAAGATCCTGGAGCGGCTTCAGCGGCCCATCCGCGTCGCGGGCCATGGGAGTGGCCACGAAGCTCACGATATGAATGGCAAGCCAGAGATCTCGAAATTCGTCTTCCAGGGCCACTACGTCCAGCCCTTGACGGAGCAGTACGTCCTCCGCGTGCGACTTATAACGGGCGGCGGCCGTGGACAATCGCATTGAGGCGACGGTCCGCCCTTTCCGGCGGATGCTTACCGGCTCCCACCATTCGTTGATCCCGGGCGGGGTCGGCAGCTCGCAGCGCAACTCTGCGGCCGGCTCGGCGGCCAAGAGGAGGGCCAATTTGCGCGCCTCCGGGCTCAGCGTTTCGGTTGGGGCTGGTTTGCTGGCGGCCCTGGCATCCATGCGGCGTCCTCCGGGGATCTGCAAAAGTAGTGCGATTGCCTGCCGTTGATCATAGTGGAATAGACGCGCCACGCGCGGCAGGGTGTGCGGATAGGGGTGGACGCGGCCCGACTTCCATCACCGCTTGACCCTCACTTAGGGCAGAAGTACCATAGCAGCGGTTAATAACGTGGCCACGCGCGTGACACGCCGGCAGGAAGGACGTGACGACTTTGAGCGTCGAGCAACAAGAACGTACTTTGCAGGGATTCGAGCCTGCTCGCTTGGTGGATTTCTACCGGCAAATGCTCTTAATTCGCCGCTTCGAGCAGAAGTGCGCGGAGATGTACGCGGCGGGAAAGATTGGCGGTTTCCTCCATCTCTATATCGGCGAGGAGGCGGTCGCGGTTGGGGCGATCAACGCGCTGGAACCCCGGGACCATATCTTCAGCCATTATCGCGATCACGGCTATGCCCTGGCCCGCGGGACTGGCGCCCGCGCGGTGATGGCCGAGTTGTTCGGCAAGACAACCGGATGCAGTCATGGCAAGGGCGGCTCCATGCACCTCTGCGATCCCGAGCGGAATTTCTATGGTGGCTATGCCATCGTGGCCGGCCATTTGCCGATGTCCGTGGGGATGGCGCTGGCCTCTGACTACCGGGGCCTGGATGAAGTAACCCTGACCATCTTCGGCGACGGGGCCACCGACATGGGTGAGTTCCACGAGGCGCTGAATCTGGCCTCCGTATGGAAGCTGCCCGTGGTCTTCCTCTGCGAGAACAATCTCTACGCCATGGGCACCCCGATCAAGGAAACCACCGCCGCGTCGAGCATCGCCGAGAAGGCTGCCGGCTACAACATGCCGACCCACAGGGTCGATGGTCAGGACGTGTTGGAGGTCTATCGGATCTGCTCCGAGGCATACGCGCACGCCCGCGCCGGGAATGGCCCGGTGCTGATTGAGGCGCTGACCTACCGCTTCCGCGGCCATTCCGCTGTCGATCCCCAACTCTATCGCTCCAAGGAGGAAGTACTGGAGCGGAAGACGAACGATCCGGTCAAGAGTTTCCCGCGCTGGCTCCTGGAGACCGAGATCGTCAACCAGAGCGATCTGGAGCGGATGGAACAGGAAGCGCAGGATGTGGTGGCGGACGCCGTACAGTTCGCCGACGAGAGCCCCGAACCGTCCCTGGATGATCTCTACACGAATGTGTACGTGGACAATACCGGCTTTGATTTCCGCCCTCAATGGGCTGGCTAATTCACGTCGGGCGGTACGGTCTCCGACCGGACTTGACGCGCGGTTGCCAGTGACGCCCACCGCGTGCCGCCTTTCACTGTCCATGATCCCCCGACCCCGGATCGGATGGTGGATCTCGCTTCATACCGTCCGGAGCCGCCGGCCGCGTTCCGGTGGGCCGTATCGGCTCGAATCGCTGTCAATACAAAGTATGGGAGAATCCAGTGCCGACCGTCAGTTACAGTGAAGCTCTCCGCGAGGGGATCCGCGAGGAGATGCTTGCGGACGACCGGGTATTTATCATGGGCGAGGATATCAATGCCTATGGCGGCTCGTACACGGTCACCAAGGGCCTACTCGACGAATTTGGCCCCAAGCGCTGTCGCGATACGCCATTAGCGGAATCAGTGTTTGTCGGCGCCGGAGTGGGCGCCGCCCTTGGCGGTTTACGCCCCATCGTCGAGCTGATGACGATTAACTTCGCCCTGGTGGCCATCGATCAAATCATCAACGGCGCCGCGAAGATTCACTACATGTTTGGGGGGAAGTTCCGGGTACCGCTGGTTATCCGTACCCCCGCCGGCTGGTCCCAGGTTGGGGCTACGCACTCCCAAAGCTTCGAGTCGTACTTCGCGCATGTGCCGGGCCTGAAAGTGGTGATGCCCGCCACCCCCTACGATGCCAAGGGGTTGCTGAAAACGGCGGTGCGGAGCGAGGATCCGGTCTTCTTTATCGAACATACCAAGTTGTATTCCACCAAGGGCGAGATTCCCAGCGGTGAATACTCGATTCCCTTCGGTCAGGCCGACGTGAAGCGATCGGGCAAGCATGTGACCATCGTCACCTATTCGCGCATGGTCCTGATTGCCCTCCAGGCCGCCGCTCGCCTAGCCGAGGAGGGGATAGAGGCCGAGGTCATCGATTTGCGCAGCCTGCGCCCGCTGGACATGGAAACCGTGGTTACCTCGGTACGGAAAACCAATCGCGCCCTGGTGCTGTCCGAGGATTGGCGATCCTGCGGGATGGGCGCCGAGGTGGCGAGCCGGATCTATGAGGAGGCATTCGATTATCTCGACGCTCCGATCGCCCGTCTCGCCGCCGCCGAGGTGCCGCTGCCTTACGCCAAGAACATCGAGCGCGAGGCGTATCCGCGTGAGGATCATGTGGCCACGGCGGTACGCCAATTGCTCTATAGAGCCTAGGAGGGGGTGACCATGCCCAGCAACGTCCTGATGCCCCAGACCGGGGCCGACCAATCGGAAGGGAAAGTTGTCCGCTGGCTCAAGCACGAAGGCGACCAGGTGGAGACCAACGACATCGTGGCCGAGATCGAGACCGAAAAGGTCAACATGGAGGTCGTCGCCTATAGTTCCGGCACCCTCTATCGCATTTTGGTGCCCGAGGGCCAGTCGATGGAAATCGGCAAGCCCATCGCCATCCTGTTGAAGGCGGGCGAGCAGCCGCCCGCCGACCAGCCCGCCGCCTCGGCTCCCAAGCCGCCGGCCGCCCCGCCGGCACCCACTCTCCCCACTGCCCAGTCCGTCCCCGCGGCGCCTGGTTCCTCACCCGCGCCCTCAAGACCCGCCGCGCCACCGCCCGCTTCCACCACGCCGAATCTCCCCGCCGAGCGCGCCGCCCCGGTCAGTGCCGCCCCCAATGGCCATGCGGCCAATCAGAATGGGGACCGGATCAAGGCATCGCCGCTGGCCCGCCGGCTCGCCCAGGAGCACCAACTCGATCTGACCCAGATCCAGGGCCGGGGACCGGGCGGCCGGGTAGTAAAAGACGATGTAGAGGCCGCGCTCCAGGCAGGCACGGCAACCATCGAAGCCGCGCCAGCGCCATCCGAGGAGGCGCCATTGGCCGCGGCCGCCGCTCCGGCGGGAGGGACCGAGCGCCCACTCACCCGCATTCAGCTTACCGCCGCGCGACGCCTGAGCGAGAGCAAGCAGAACGCCCCCCACTTCTACCTCACGGTAGATGTCGATATGGCCGAGGCCATGAAACTAAGGACAACCCTGAACGAGCAAGCCGAGGGCTCGGTCAAGATCTCGGTCAACGATCTGGTGGTCAAGGCGTCCGCCTGGGCTCTCCAGCGGCACTCCGGGATCAACAGCAGCTACCGCGACGGAAAGCTGCTGCTGCATGACCGGATCAACATCTCGGTGGCGATCGCCACCGACGAGGGGTTGGTGTCGCCGGTGGTCCCCGACGTCGACCGCAAATCGCTCGGGCAGATTGCCCGCGAGACCCGCGCCCTGGTGGAACGGGCCCGCGCCGCCAAGCTCCGCTCCGAGGATTACGCGGACGGCACCTTCACGATCAGCAATCTGGGGATGTTCGACATCGAGACCTTCATCGCGATCATCAATCCCCCGCAGGCCGCGATCCTGGCCGTGGGCGCCGTGCGTCAGGTGCCGGTGGTCCGCGACGGGCAATTGGCGGTGGGTGAGATCATGAAGATCACCCTCTCGGCGGATCACCGGGCCACCGACGGGGCGGGCGGCGCCCGTTTCCTGGCCGACATTCGCCGCGCCCTGGAGAAACCGCTGCTGATGGCGCTGTAGGTAATCAGGAACGGCAGGGAAACAAGCATAGCGGCGGCAATTGCCGCCGCTATGCTTGTTTCTCTTGCGCACCCTATGTAGGCGCTGGTCGTACTATGCACCATGCGTATGTCTTGAATCCATCGCGCCCCGAACGGTAGAATCGCTACGAGTCGAAGGATCTCAGGGGCGCGAGGGTGGCGCTTCGCGCCAGGCGGCACGCCGGGCAGGGGAATGGCGCCTCCCGCTAAGGTTGAGAAGGAGTGCGCACCGGGATTCTCCTGCCCGTCCCGACGAGCAGCCGTTCGCTGTCCTAACGCGCCTCGTCAACGGCTACCGGGCGTAGTGCCGCGGGTGCCACCCCGGTTGACTCCTCTTGGCCGCTATGTGGCATAATGACACCTTAGACGGCTTCTCGCCATACGATGTCCGTTCAGGACGGAGGCTCTTCCATGAACGACGCTCGGCACACCCCAGCTGACGGTGCGGGGATCCTCAGCGTCGCCGCGGGCGAAGACCGCTTCGGTGAACAGCGGGGACTCGGCATTAGCTCGATTGCCTTCAAGGTGTCCGGGCAGGATAGAAGCGGTCTCTTCATCCTCGAGAACACGTTCCGCGCGAAAGGCGGCCCGGCGCGCCACCTGCATTACGACCAAGACGAATGGTTCTACGCCCTGGATGGTGAGTTCCTGTTCGAGGTCGGAAACGAACAATATCGACTCAATCCGGGCGATTGTCTGTTCGCACCGCGGCAGGTGCCCCATGTGTGGGCGTCAGTGGGCGCCACCGGCGGCCGGATCCTGGTCGTATTTGTGCCCGCGGGGAGCATGGAAGCGTTCTTTCGGGAAGTCACGCAGGCTAACGCGATGCCGGCGCAGGATCCAGCGCTGTGGCGCGCCCACGGCATGGAGTTGCTGGGGCCGCCATTGACGGTCGAGTAAGGACTGCGCACTTGCGCCGCTGACAGCTGGTAAGACGGTCATGGAGCACCGACGACTGGTCGCTCGCAAGTATACTTGCATGCCATGCATGGCTGTTGTATGAAGCTTTCGTTGCCATATCCCTGGTGGGCGCGCCGAACGAGGAAGCCGCGACCAAGTTCTCGGATCTGAACATGCTGGTGATGCCGGGAGGGCGAGAGCGCACGCTTGACGGGTACGCCGTCCTGCTCTCCGCCGCCGATCCGCGGCTGGCGAGCGCCACGCCGACCGGAGCGGGCGTGAGCGTCGTCGAGGGTGTCCCCGCGTAGCCGCCGGCCCGCTCGCGCCTGCCGGAATGAGCAGCAGGATGCCAGGCAATACGCGATGTCATTGCCGCGTGCCGCGCGGACCCGACCTGCCTACTCGAACACTGCCGAGGGTACCGTCGTGACCAGCGTTGGCTCCAGCTTTCCGCTGCGAAGCGAGACGATGGCACGAGTGCTGAAAGCGGGTGTACCTTCTCGATGTGCGTAGCGCACCGCGGTACCGATCAAGCTGAGCGTGAGCAGATGGTGCACCCTTGCGCGGTCGCTTTCAAGCTCGAAATCTTCCACCCGCCGCGAGACATGCACCCCTACCAGGCCGTGCGCGCCGAGTTTTCGCGTCATGTCCAGCAGGCGCCCGTTGGCGACATCCCGACTCTGCTTCAAGGCGTCGCTCAGATGTCTGAACTCCCGGTTCTCCGTGTTGCGCACGATCTTTGCATCGGCGGCGGTGGTGGCGGCGAACCAGACGCTGTGCGCATATACGAGCCCGGCTGCCTCGTATCCCGCCTGATGGAGCGCCCACCATTCTTGTCCGGCTAGGTCCGACAGCCATGGACTTCCCGTCCTTGCGCCGGTGGTCAATACGGCCGTCCCGATGACCCGCACTTCGACGCAGTCTTCGCTCCATTCGTGCCGAGCGAACGAGAAACGGACGCCAACCACGCCGTGCGATCGCACTTCGCGGGCTTCCTTCGCCATTCGCCCGACCGCAAGGTCCGTCGCGTGATTGTAGGCCCGAGAGAGTACCCGCAGTTCTCCATCGCGAGCGGCGAATCCGCGCTGGGCGCCCACGGCGTACAGGGCACTGCCGCTCACCAGCCCGAGCGGCCGATAGCCGCCGTGGTGGAGCAACGCCGTTTCACTGGGCGATAGGTCACTGTTGAAGCTGCCGCCGGCCGCTACCTCGCCCTTGAGGCGATTCAGCCGTCTCCTGGCCGTACCGGGAATACCGCCCCTGGCAAGCAGCTTGATATCCTCGGCTTGGGCGGTCCGCGCCTCAGCTTGAGTCGTGTGCCCTGACGCGGCGCGGTCCGCCTCGAGGCGCCGCCGCGCCTGCTCCTCCTCCTCGGATGACTTTCGGTGCCAGAAGGGCATAATACACCTCCCACTCCTCATCCTTACGGTAGATCCAGAGGCAGGACGCCGCCGGCCGCGACCTCGCGATCGCGGAGAACGCCGGCTATAGTATCGCTGGCGCGCCGTTGCCACTTGTAATAGGTGTCCTCGTCGATCCGCGGCAGCCAGTGAATCGCTCGTTCAGTGTCGGTGGGCGCGCCATCGATCCGCCCTCGCCGCGCGTCAGGATATAGAGACCGTTCCAGAGGAAAGCCGCCAGGCCAAGGAGATGAACGACGAACGCCGCGCTGTCCGAGCCCACATGCTCTCCTACCGGACCCGCTATCTCATCCCGAGGCATCGCTGATTGGCGAGTGTATCACATCCGGTATGTACCTTGGCTCGGGGAGTGATCACATGGCGAAGGCCCTGGAAACCGCGCTGATGTTGGTCATCGGCGGCGCTCAATGGACATCTCCTTTCCAAGGGTGGGTGCTGCAAACGAGCGGTGCCCACCAATCTCAAGTGGCACTCAGCCCGCTGGGCTGGTCAGGCCGCGGCCGCTTGTTCGTCCGGGAGCGTATCTACCGCGACATGGCGTAAGCCGAGGAAACAGAAAATGGCGGCGGCGAGGATCATCAGCGGCAGGGTCAGGAGCAGCGCGCCGGTGAGATGGTGACCGAGCGTATCCTTTTGCCCACTACCGATCAGGTCCGACAGGCCCCCGACCAGGGCGGGTGAGAACGCATCGCCCAATAGGTGCGCCACGATCAGCGAGAGGGCAACGGCCACGGCGCGCAACTCCGGCCGCACCACGTCCTGCATCAGGGCGCTCATCGGGCCGTTGTACGCCTGCAGGCAGATACCCCCGAGGAAGAACAGCGGCACCAGGAGAGTCAGACTGTTGGCGAAGAGCGCGAGAAGGAGGAGCGGCGCGCTGGCCAGGAAGGCCCAGCCGGTCACCAGCAGGCGGGCCGAGGGGATGCGCGGCAGCAGCCGATCCGCCAGCCAGCCACCGCCAAGGGTGCCGATGATTCCGGCCAGCACCAGTACTCCACCGCTGATCAGGCCGGCCTTGCTCGCCGAGAGTTGGAAGCGACGCTGCAATAGGGTGGGAAACCACAGAACCGCTGCGCCCAGCACGAAGAAGTTCAGGGTCTGGGCAATCAGGGCGATGCGCATGGTGGGAATCTTGAGGATCGTCCGTACCGCGCTCAGGAACGGCGGCGCCGCCGCGGACGGCGCCACCTGCCGGAGTGTACCGGCGTCTCCACCCCGCCGCGGCTCGCGCATCCGGAAGGCCAGGATGGTGCAGATGGCTCCCGGAACTACGGTGCCATAGAAGGCCCAGCGCCAGCCGAAATGATCGGCGATGATCCCACCGAGGGCGAAGCCCACCCCCACTCCCAGGCTGGCGCCGACATTCCAGAGGCCGAGCATCGAGGCCCGCTTCTCCTTGGGGAAGTAGTCAACCAGCAGCGAAGTGCCGGCGGGATAGTAGCCCGCCTCCCCTACCCCCACCGCCGCGCGGGATAGAAAGAGCGTGAAGAAGCTCCCAGCAGCACCGGTGAGCAGGGTGGCCAGGCTCCACAGCCCCACGCCCGTGGCCACGACGTTCTTGCGGATGCCGCGATCCGCCCAGAGGCCGCAAGGCAGGGCCGCGAGGGCATACACGAGCGTGAACGCCGTTGCGAGTAGTCCCGCCTGGGTGTCGCTGATGTGGAAGTCCTTCTGGATGCTTGATAGAACGGAGGGCAAGATGAAGCGATCCATATAGTTGAGAAAGTTGATCGCGAACATGATCCACAACACGCGCCGTGCGTAAGAGCGGGCGCGGGACGGCGCCAGGGCCAGTGGGGTCGGTACGGCAAGGTCCATCGGGCGATCCTCCTTGTGACAAGCATCAAGCGCCTGCGTGATACGTGACCACCATAGGACGCAATCTACTGCCAGAGCGAGGGCAAACACTGTACGAAACTGCCAAGATCGCGGTTTGCCGAGGGAGCCCCGAGGCGGACAGTCATTATTGAAGCCATGGCGCACCCCGGATGCCGGTGGGGGTCTGGAAGTGGCTGAGGCCAGGGATGCGATCCGCTATGCTGGACGACCCAGGAACCGTTCCAGCAGTGCCTCCAACCGCGCCAGGTCAAAGGGCTTGGCCAGGACCACGTCCGCCCCCGCCATCTCGCTCAGGCGAGGACTGACCGCGCTCATTAAAATAATAGGTGGCATTGTGCGCCCAGTGGAAAGTGACACGGATCGCAGTTCGGATAGGAGCCGGCTCCCACTCATTAAGGGCATCATGTAGTCGGTAAGCACCAGGGCCGGCCACCGGGCACGAGCCATCTCCAGCGCCGCCACCCCGTGAGGAGCCACCATGGCCGCATAGCCAAGATCCTCCACGAACGCGGACAACACGCCGGCAATCGAACCTTCATCCTCGACGATCAGCACGAGAAACCGCTCAGGTGTCTCCATAGCGCACGGGCCCGCCTCTTGAATAAGGGTAGCGCACCGCCCCTTAGTGGCCCAGTGCCGTGTCTGGGGGCGGTTCCGGGCTCGGATTCGAGGGCTGCATATTTGCCAGCAGCACCCTCACTCCCTGGTCGTCGGTGATCACCAGCTCGCGCAGCCCGGCGGAATGGGCCGAGAACCGGGTCTTCACCACCGCGAGTACTCGCCGAATCCGATCGGATTCGGCGACCTGCTGGATGAGGAGCACGTTTTCGGCCAGGACAGCGGTTGCCTCGGCGCCGAAGCGGAGATCGGTGGCGATGGCGGCGGGCGTCTCCATGACCACCAGTAGGGTAACACCTCGCGCGCGCATCTCGGACAATAAGGCTACCAGAAAGTTCCGCCACCGCTTCCCGGTGCTGCGCTCGCGCACCGCCTCTTCCAGTTCCGCCAGGCTGTCCAGCACGAGCCGTCGCGCCCCGGTCTGGTCGAGCACCCCCAGGAGGCGATCGGCGATCTGGTCCGGGTCCAGTTCGAGCGGGTCATAGCGAAGCAGGGTCAAGCCGCCGCCGGGAGCCAGCGCCGCGCGCCACGATTCACCGAGACCAACCGAATCGGCCCGATAATCAAGTTGTGCCGCTGTCTCCCGGAAGCCGAGAAACACGACCGGCTCGCCCGCGCGTATCCCTGCCAACCCGAAATGTACGGCCAGGTGGGTTTTGCCGACCCCGAGGCTCCCCGCCAGGAGCGTGCTCGTGTGGCGTGTCAGCCCACCCATGAGCAGAGCGTCCAGCTCGGGCAAGTCGAAGCCGGCCCGCGGCAACGTGCCGGGATCTTCCGGACGGTCCCCAGCACGGGGAAGGGCGCCTAATCCGGAAGGCAGCCGCACCTCCAGTCGGGGATAGACGGTGATACCCTCCGCGTTCAGGACCAGTGAATGCAGTCCCGGCAGCGGCGCCCCACCGCGGATCTTGATCGCCTCCAGACCTCGCTCGTGGCGCACATCCTCCAGGGTGAAATGCAAGCCGATAATCACGTCGGCGGTCGTGAGCTCCGGATAGAAGGCCGGGTCGCGCGCGTCCGCTTCGCTGGTGATCACCGTGGTAGCGCCTTGCAGGCTAAGGGTGGTGCCGACGTCGTAGAGGAACTGGCGCGCTCGCTGAGGATCCGGGTCGACCCCTCGCACCCCGCGGAACCCATCCAGTACCACGAAGTCGGCCCGCGCCGCTTTCGCGGTGGCGAGCAATCCGGTGCTGGTCGCCTCCAGGCCCTGGCTCAGAAAATGCTCCAGGCTGAGGAATTGAAGCGGGTCGCCGATCAGATCCTGGTTGAAGAAGTGGAACCCGCGGAGATGGTCCAGTAGCTTGCTCGTCGGCTCGGACAACGCGCTTAGAACCAGTACGCGCAGTCCGCGTTCGGCGGCCGCGAAGGCCATCTGATTGGCCAGGGTTGTCTTGCCGCTGCCGGGTGGCCCCGCCACGATCACCAGGGCCCCGCGCGGCAACCCGCCACCCAGTACGTCGTCAAGGTGCGGGACGCCGGTCGGTTCCAGCGCTGATGCGCCCCGGTCCCCACCGGCGGCCTTGAGGACTGGTGGCTGCTCGCTCATCATCTGCCCCTCCCGTCTCATCGTGTCATGGCGTCGCTGCCCAGGGTCGGCGCCACGGTAGGCGGGATGCACCAGGGAATCGAGTCCACCACCCGACCCTCGGATACACCAGTGCCTTCTGCCTGTCCTGCTGTTCCATCACAGTGTAGCGAAGTGGGTAGGTGCCCTGTGGCGCGGGTATGCTCACCAGCCGGAAATCGTAGCGCTCGCATGAAGGGGCGCATGTCTTGAATCCGTTGCGTCCCGAATAGTAGGAGAGTAGTATTGCTATGAGTCGCGGGATCTGATGTGCGCGAGGGTGGTGCGCCGCGTCAGGAGGCACGCCACGGCACGGGAATGGCGCCCACCCGCTAAAGTTGAGAAGGAGCACGCATCGTGGATTCTCCTGACCATCCCGACGAGCAACCGGCCGCTACCCTGACGCGCCTCGTCAACGGCTATCAGGTATCGCAGGCGCTTCATGTCGCCGCCACGCTTGGCATCGCCGACCTGTTGCGTGCTGGGCCGCGGAGTGCCGAGGACCTCGCCACGGCCACCAGTACACACGAGGGCGCTCTCTATCGGCTGCTGCGCGCGCTCGCCAGCGTCGGGGTGTTTCGAGAGGAGGCTGGCCGCCGCTTCGCGCTGACCCCGCTCGGCGACTGCCTGCGGTCCGATGCGCCTGAGCCGGTCGGCCCGTGGGCCACCCTGATCGGCGAGGCGTACTACTGGCAGGCGTGGGGACACTTGCGGCACAGCGTCCGAACCGGTGAGAACGCATTCCGTGCCCTCCATGGTATGGATGTCTGGGCCTACCGGGAGGGCCGGCCCGAGGCGAGCGTCGTGTTCGACCGAGCGATGACCGGCAATTCTCGGCGCGTCGCCGAGGCGGTCCTGGCGGCGTACGATTTCTCGCGGTTCGCCTGCGTGGTCGACGTGGCGGGTGGGCAGGGTGCCTTCCTCGGCGCGATGCTGAGCCGGCATCCTTCCATGCGCGGGGTGCTCTTTGATCAGCCGCATGTTGTCGCCGGGGTCGCGGAAGTGCTCGCCGGGGCCGGAGTCGCGGAACGGTGCCGCGTGGTCGGCGGCAGCTTTTTCGACGCGGTGCCCGAGGGGGGCGACGCCTACGTGCTGAAGGCGATCCTCCACGACTGGGAGGACGAGGAAGCCACGGCTATCCTGCGGACCTGCCGGCACGCCATGGGTTCCGCGGGGACGTTGCTGGTCGTCGAGCGGGTGGTAGGCGCGCCGAACGAGGAAGCCGCGACTAAGTTCTCGGACCTGAATATGCTGGTGATGCCGGGAGGGCGGGAGCGCACGCTTGACGAATACGCAGTCCTGTTCTCCGCCGCTGGAGTGCGGCTGGCGGGCGCCACGCCGGCCGGAGCGGGCGTGAACGTCATCGAGGGTGTCCCCATATAGCAGTCGGCCTGCTCGTCCAGCCAACCATGGTCGACTTCCACAACCCACTTACCCTGCCCATACCTCGATGCACCTGGCGGCACCGCGGGCTGTGCGGTTAGCTTGCACTGTCGACCAGTTCGGGAATAGGCTCGGCCGCCGCTTCCTCGGGGCGGCTCTGGCGCGTCGGGGTCGTACGGATGAGGCGTAACGAGAGTAGACCAGCGGCCATCAGCAGCACGGCGCCGCCCGCGATGACCTGCCGCACTCCGAAGAGGTCGGTCAAGACGCCTCCGCAGGCCATGGAGGCAATGGTCGCCACGGCCATGCTGGTATTGAGCAGGCTCATCACACGCCCCATGAAGGCGTCCTCCGTCACCACCTGCACCATGGTCATGGCCGAGACAGTGAGCGGCGGGAACGAGAGGCCCACCACGAACAGCACCGCGGCGGCGGCGGGCAAGGTTGGGGCCAGCGCATACGCCAGGTACCCCAGACCAGCCACGAGGGCTGCCACGCCCAGCAGCCAATGATAGCTCCGCGTCATTCGCGCGCTCAGCAGGGAAATGGCGATACCCCCGGCCAGAGTGCCAGCGCCGCTGGACGTCAGGAGGAGGCCCACTGTTTCGGAGCGCAAGTGCAAGGCGCGCGTGACGAAGACGACGTCGAGCACGCTCAGGGCTCCGACTCCCAGCATGGCGACGAACGCCATGGCGATCAGCGAGACCAAGAGGGAGGAACGGCGCACGTAGCGCAACCCAGCGCGCATCTCGCGCATGACCGAGGGTGTCTCCTGGCCCCTTCCTATCGGACGGCCCGCCGGGACGAAGAGCAACACGAGCGCTGCCAGCCCGTAGAGCGCGGCTACCGCGACGACCGCGCCGTGTGGACCGACGCCCGCGAAGAGCAGCGCCGCCGCGCCCGGCGCGATCACGGTAATACCGCCACTGACCAGTGAGAGCAGGCTATTTGCCCGCCCCACCTGCTCCGGCGCCACCACCACCGGCACGGCGGCCGAGGCCGCGGGCATGAAGAACTGCGACGCCGCGTTGGCCAGCACGGTCACCCCCAGGATAACCCCGAAGCCGGCGCGGGTAGTCACGGTCAGCAACGGCAGCACCAACACCGCGCGCGCGATCACCGCGCCGGCCATCGTGTAGGCGCGGTGCCAGCGGTCGACGAAGACGCCGGCCAATGGGGCGAGGATGAGCAAGGGCAACGCCTCCGCCACCCCCACCACGCTCACCGCGATGCCGGAACGCGTCAGCTGATAGACCCAGATCAGCAGCATGGTGCGCAAAGCCCAGTCGCCCAAGAAGCCTAGGAACTGGCCGCACCAGAGCAGAACGAACCCACGATGACGTAGCAGATCCCTCACCCCACCTCTCCTCTTGTTTTTGTGGTGACTTCTTGCCCTGTAGCGCCGGGCAAGCCGCGACTTCAGATGTCGAGATCCTCCACGGCGGGCTGCTCGGCCTCACCGGCGACCATGTCGTAGAGCTCGGGCGGAATCTTCTCGCGCAGCGCCTCAAGGGAATCGACGACCTCAAGCGTGGATGTCCCTTGCGTGACGCCCCAAGTCTGCTCGCCCAGGCCGAGATAGCCTCGCCACCCTCCGGAGGACCAACTGGCGTCGGGCGAACGTGCAATATGCGCCGCGAATTTGCCCGTGCGGGTTCTGTACACCCGAAACACGTCGACCCGCTTTCCGGTGGAATGTCCCCACTCACCAAGGAGCACACCGGAGAAGCGCTGCTTGCGACCCTTGCCCGGTCCCACTCGCACGATGATCTCGTCGTAGCCTATCCGTCGCCCCTCCTCCACCTCGACGAACCGCCGCAACGCCCGCCCGATCGCCGCCGACAGATTGCCCTCGGCCAGTTCCTGCGCCCGCTGGTAGAGCGGGAGATCATCGTCGGACACGTAGATCGTTTTGGTTGGCATCGCCACCCCCTTACTGTCTATACGTATGAGTATACGTATACTAGTGGCCGGACGCAACGCATACACCATTAAATCCGATACACACGGTGGGTTCGGTACATCAACGGAGGGTGAGCCTGGTATGATGGCCTCACCCAGTTACCAAAGAATGAGGACGCGGGCATGGACGCGCGGGCGACGGGCCCTTTCGCCGAACTGCTCAAGGAGCACCCCCGAGGGGAAGCGCGCCCAGTACGAACGTACGAAGACCCACCTCGCGATCGCGCTGGGGGAGGAGGGGTTCGTCGCTGCCTGGGCGAATGGGCAGTTGCTCTCGCTCGGGGAGGCCATCACGCTCGCGTTGGCGGATCTCACCTTGGACGGACATGGCTAATTCCTGGTCGACCTCCACCGCGCACGGGAGAAGCCGCGGCTTAAGGCCCTGTAAGAGCATTCAAGGGGTGAGTGAAGTGAATTCCGGCGCCTCCGCAAAGAGACATGGCTCGCGCTGCCGAGCCGAAACCTCACGGCTCCATTAGTCGTGTGAGCTGGATCACAATGTCCTGTAAATCCCGTTCGAGCGTACCGATGCGGTCCCGGAGTTGAGCCTGTTCCGCGTGCGCAGCCTCGAGCGCTTGCCGAAGCCGGACCCCCTCTTGGCGAGCACGACGGAGCGCCAAGAGGGGCGGACGATTCAAGCGTAGACGGTAGAGATGAAAGACTCCAGTCGGACTGATCGCGGTAAAGCCGCAGTCGGCTTCCTCCCGTAAATGAAGCGCAAGGTCGTCACGATCCGGATGCAGGAGCCGTTGGACTGGCGTAGGCCAGTCGCTCGTGGGCCAGAAGTCCCCTTTGAGGCGGTTGCAGGTTGAGCAGCAATAGACTAGGTTATCCAGATCGTCGGAACCACCGGCCGTGCGCGGCTGGAAGTGATCCATCTCCAGTTCGGCGCCGGTCTCGGATTCATGGACGCCGCAGTAGCCGCAACGTTCGCCGTACCGATGGCGTACTATGGCGCGGCGCTCCTGTTCCGTCACCAGCGCGTCTTCCGAGCTTCCAAACGCTCAATGGACCGCGCGCTCATACTCCCTCCGCAGCGCCTCGCGCTCGCTGGTCAGCCCAGCGAGTTGCGCTTTGGCGCGCGCGAGTAGATCGGCGTACCGGTCGGCCAGAGCGCCGAAGACTGCATTTCGTGCCTGGAGTTGGCCTAGGTCCGCCGCTAGCGCCTCCTGGTCGCCCAGGAATTGGCTCAGGGTAGGGCGCAACGCCGCCCATTCCGTCTGTTCTAGTTCATATATGAGAGTCTCAAGCTCCTGCTGATCATCCGCCGACAATGATTCGCGTCGCGCCGGCTGTCGCAGCTCGTTAAGGCGCCGTTGTTTTGCGTCATCCCACATCTGATCCTCCTTGATTGCCTTGTCCCTAGTATCCTTTATGCGGCCGTTTCGTGCTACTTCACGGCACGGAGCAAAGGATGAGTGACGCTCATAGCCATAGAGGGCTGGCCGACGGATCACCTGGCCCCGTACCCCTTGGCCTCCAGCGCCAACCCCGGTTCCACCTCGGCCAGCAGCGGGTCCGCGTCGTCGGCCGCTTCCTCCGGATGTTGCCACCGGTAGTAGGCGGCGGCGGCGATCATCGCCCCGTTGTCCATGCATAGCGCGAGCGGCGGCACG
>DATBTL010000316.1:0-2123 GCA_036559345.1 Chloroflexota bacterium
GGAGTTGGACCATGGACCCGGTGACTCGGAAAGTGCTGGACCAGGTGACGGCCAATCAGGACCAACTGATCGAGGACGTGGCCGCCTGCGTGCGCATCCCCAGCGTGGTGGGGCACGAAGGCCCGGTGCAAACCTTTATGCGGAGCCTCTTTGAGCGTCTCCCCCTGGAGATCGACTGCTTCGTGGCGGACCTTCGGCAAGTCTCCGCCCATCCCGCCTATTCCAGGCCCGCGTGGCCCAGCGACGGCAATCCCAACGTGGTCGGTACGCTCCGCGGCACCGATCCAGCGGCTCGCTCGCTTGCCCTGAACGGTCATGTCGACGTAGTCCCCCCAGATCCGATTTCCGCCTGGCGTCACGACCCATGGGGGGCCGAGATCGTGGAGGAAGCCGGCCAACGGCGCCTGTATGGCCGGGGCGCCCTGGATATGAAGTCCGGTACGATCGCCTGCTACCATGCCCTGAAGGCGGTCCTGGATGTCGGATTCCGTCCCCGTGGGACGGTCAGTCTGCACAGCGTGGTAGAGGAAGAGGCGGGCGGAGGCGCCGGCACGCTGGCTACCCTCATCCGCGGCCATACCGCCGATGCCCTCCTCAATCCCGAGCCCTTTCATCATGCCCTCGTCCTCGGCCAGCCGGGGGTGATGCTGTTTCGGATCAGCCTGCGGGGCAAGACCGCCCATGCCGCCGAGTCACAGCTTGGGGTCAACGCGATCGGTAAGATGCTCACCCTCTACCAGGCCATGGTGGCGCTCGATGCCGAACGGGCAGCCCGCTGGCCCGATCCTTTCTTCGGCGGTCTCTCCGACCGGGCCGTCAATCTGAATATCGGGAACTTCCACGCGGGCGATTGGCCCTCCACGGTGGCGGGAAGCGCGACCATGGAATGCCGCGTGGCTTTCATCCCGCCGCAGACCATGGAGGAGGTCCGGCGCGAGGTGGAGGCGCGAGTCGCCGCCGTGGCGGACCAGGATCCCTGGCTCCGCGAGCATCCGCCGATCGTGGAATGGTTTGGTTGGCAGGCGGGCCCCTGGCGGCAGGATGCCGACCACCCCTTTATTCATGCCATGGCCGATATCGTGGAGGAGGTCGCCGGCATTCGTCCGCCCCTGGTGGCCTCCACCGCTGGGCTGGATACCCGCTTGTGTGGCCCTTTTGGTATCCCCGCCGCTTGTATTGGGGCCCAGGGCGACAATATGCACGGCATCGATGAATGGGTGGACCTGGCGACCGTGGTCGAGACGACCCAGATCCTCGCCGCCGCGATCGTCGGTTGGTGCGGCGTATCCTGAATTCAGCGCGCCAGCGGCTTCTTCGGCACCACCTGCGGGTTGACCGTTCCGACCGGCCAACGGTTGCCCAATACAGCCTCCATCGCGGTGGCTACTTCCTGGTGCAGGGATGAGAATGCATCCTCGGACCAGGCGGCGAAATGAGGGGTCAAGATCACCCGTCGCGGGTCCATCTTTAGCAGCGGATTGTCGGGCGCGGGCGGCTCCCGCTCCAGCACGTCGAGAGCCGCGCCATATAGCCGGTCCGCCTGGAGGGCGCGAATCAGCGCCGCTTCGTCGACCACCGCGCCGCGGCTGGCGTTGATCAGCATGGCCGTCGGTTTCATCAGCGCCAATGCCGCCTCATCGATCAACTGCCGAGTCGCCTCCGTCAGCGGCACGTGGAGCGAAATGATATCCGACTGCCGCAACAATGCCTCGAACGTGGCGGGACGCGCGCCCAGGGCCTCGATCGCACTGGGTTCGAGCCATGGGTCGTGGGCGATCACCCGGATGCCGAAGGGGATCATCCGCGCCAGCAGCGCGCGCCCGATCTGGCCCAGACCGACGATTCCCAGGGTCAGCATGCTCAGCCGGCGCACACCCCCCGCTTGGCTTCGCGCCGCCGACCACTCGCCCTCCCGCACCTGCCGGTCCAGCCAGGGGATACGGCGCGCCAGACTCAGGATCAGGCCGGCGGTGTGGTCGGCCACCTCGGCCACGCAATACCTTGGCGCGTTGGCCACCACGATCCCGTGGGCGGTTGCCGCCGCCACGTCGATGGTATCAACGCCGATCCCGTAGCGTACGATCAAGCGGCAACGCTCCAACTCCGGCATCACCGCCGCCGGC
>DATBTL010000317.1:0-3699 GCA_036559345.1 Chloroflexota bacterium
GACGTGCCGGATGGCGTCGAAGGTCGAGAAAATGTACCCTTGCTGTCCTGCTTGCGGCGCGTAGTAGCGCCAGCCGACATGGGCGGCGTTGAGCCGGTCGGCCAGAGTAGTGAAATCGAAACAGGGGAAGGCGGTCCCCAGTTGCCCGGTCGCGCCGCGGGTCTGCACGAAGGTGCCGGCCGGGGCGTCACAGCCCCAGTGGTTCATGGAGTGTTGCGGATTGCTGATCACATCTCCGTTCTGGGCCGCGATGGTGACCAGATGGTTGGGGAAGGTCGGGCCCATCACCGTCGTGAAGAAATGATCGTCCAGGGTAAAGTGCCGGGCGTAGGCCCAGTAGTTGGGAATGTCCTGTCGATACATGGTGGTGTAGGCGTTGTTCACCCCGAGGGTGAGCGCGCCCGGCAGCATGTTGAAGCGATCCATGCGGCCTCCGTTGGTGGCGGCGGTCGCGTCCAAGGCACCGTGGGCGATATCGGGGTAGACTTGGTCAGGCGCCTCGGACAGCGGGATAACCGTGCCCGCGGCGGTGCGTCCGACCGTGGCTCCATCGGCGCCGGGGAAGCGGCCGAAATAGTTGTCGAACGAGTGGTTCTCCTTCACGATATAGATGATATGCTCGATCTTGTTCAAGCCTGGCGGCACACTCTGGGCGGCGCCGGTGGCAGGCGATCCGCGCCCCACGGTGAGCGCCAACGAGCCGAGAAGCAAGAGGAGACCCAGGAGTACGCACCCCGTCGACACCCAGCCAAACCGCGTCCGCATACATCGGTCCTTCCATCTTGACGGCGGCCCCACGCGTCCCCCACCGGGCCAGGTCCATCCTGAACCTTCGTGACCAGGACAGCCAAAGGCGCCCGTACTGTTCTGATCGTGGCAGGTCTTAGTGTATCAAGCCGCTCGGTCCGTGGAATGATAAAGCTGTTACAGTTAGAGGGTACTCCTTGAACGTATGCATGATACTTTCCTTGTTCCAGCCCCAAGGGTCTTAGCCGGGATGTCAGGGCTTACGGCTCATTAAAGAGGTAGAGGTATGCCCCGTCGGGCTCGACCTAACAGCGCTAACCGAGACGAGCACATGACTCAGGACCCAAAAGGCATGCTCACGAACGGCCCCGGAGCCGGCCGAGCCGGGGGAGCGCCGCCTCGCGCCCCTGGCGCGAAACCTCCCCGATTCGGACTGTCTGGCCGGGGTTGGCTGCTGTGGCTCATCGGGCTGCTCATCTTTAACGTGGTCTTCTACGGTTCAGATCTCAAAAGCTCAGGCAATGGACCAACGGTCACCCTCCCCTACAGCACGTTCGTGGCTCAGGCGGATGCCGGGAACATCAAGACGGCGACCATCTCCTCCAGCACGGCCGCCGGGGACTTCAGGAAACCCTATAAGGATCCGGCGAACGGGAAGACCTATACGCGCTATACGAGCACCCTCCTGCCCATAGCGGATCCAAACCTGGCCAATACCTTGACCGGCCACCAGGTGGAGGTAACCGGCGTCAGTTCCGCCGCCCCACTCTGGCTCACCGTGCTGGGCCTCGTCTTGCAGGCGCTGCCGTTTCTCTTCTTCATTGGGCTCATTTACTTCGGGATGCGGGCGGCCCGCGGCCAGCAACAAGGAATCTTCGGCTTTGGCAAGAGCAAGGCTAAGCTGTATTCCGAGGAACGGCCCGGCACGACCTTCGCCGATGTGGCGGGCGTGGACACGGCCAAGAGTGAACTGCGCGAGGAGGTCGATTTTCTCCGCGACCCCGCGAAGTACCAGCGCCTGGGGGCCCGCATTCCCAAGGGCGTCCTCCTGGTGGGACCGCCCGGCACCGGCAAGACGCTGATGGCCCGGGCCGTGGCGGGCGAGGCCCGGACGCCCTTCTTCAGCATCAGCGCCACTGAGTTCGTCGAGATGTTCGTGGGCGTGGGGGCCAGCCGGGTGCGCGATCTGTTTGATAAGGCGAAGGCCAGCGCTCCCTGCATCGTCTTCATCGACGAGATCGACGCCATTGGGCGCCGACGGAGTAGTGGCGGCCCCATGGGCGGCGGCTCGAATGACGAACGCGAGCAGACGCTCAATCAGTTGCTTTCCGCCATGGATGGCTTCGAGCCAAACGAGGCGGTGATCGTACTGGCCGCCACCAACCGGCCGGAGGTGCTGGACCCTGCCCTCCTCCGGCCAGGCCGCTTCGACCGCCAGGTGGCGGTCGATCCGCCCGACCGCCAGGGCCGTGAGGCGATCCTGAGGATCCACACCCGGAACATCCCGCTCGCCGCCGATGTGCGCCTCGATACTCTCGCGCAAGCAACCCCAGGCATGAGCGGCGCCGACCTGGCCAACCTGGCCAATGAGGCGGCCCTGGGCGCGGCGCGCACGAACCGAAGCGAGGTCACGGCGGTGGACTTCGACACGGCCCTCGACCGGATCACCCTGGGGGCGCTGGGCGGGGCGCTGATGGGCGAGGACGAACGCCGCACCGCCGCCTATCATGAAAGCGGCCACGCCCTGGTCGCCTACCTGTTGCCCAATATGGACGCGGTGCGCCGGGTGACCATTACCCCTCGCGGACGGTCTCTGGGCGTGACGCAGTTCTTGCCGCTCGACGATCGGCGCAACTATCCGCGGGACTACCTGTTCAACCGCATGGTAGTGGGATTGGGTGGGCGCGCGGCGGAAGAGATCGCCTGCGATCAGATCACCGCCGGGGCGCAAAACGACCTCCAAGGGGTGACGCGGATCGCGCGCGCCATGGTCACTCAATTAGGGATGGACGATGAGCTGGGGCCCGCGGTTTTCGGCGCGGATGAGAGCGGCCTGAACGGCAGCCCGTACGCGACCTGGGAACCAAAGGAGTATAGCGACGATACGGCCCGACGCATCGATGCCGCCGTGCACCGGTTGATCGACGAGGCGCACCAGAAGGCGCGCGCCCTGCTCGGAGCCAATCGGCCCGCGCTCGACGCGATCAGCAACGCGCTGCTGCATGAAGAGACGTTGAACCTCGAGCAGATTGTCGCCCTGGTGCGGGAGGCCGAGGTCGGCGCGGCCTCCTAGCGCTACACGCCGGAAGAGGGCTCCGGGCGCGGGAGGTAGGCGCTGAGCCGCGTGCCGGCGCCAGGAGCACTGCTGATCGTCACGATCCCACCTAACTCCTCCGCGCGGCGATGCAGATTGGCCAGGCCAAAATGCCCGTCCTCGGCCGCGGCCACGGGGTCAAAACCATGGCCATTATCGATGAGGTGGAAGGTCACGCCGGCCGGAGCATAGGTCAGGCGCGCCTCCGCCGCGGTGGCCTGGGCGTGGCGGATCACGTTCGCCAGGGCCTCGCGGGCAATTTGCAGCATGGCGTTGGCCACCACGTTCGGGAGACGATACGGCTCGCCTTCCACGACGAAGCTTTCGGTCAGGCCATGTTGGCCCGCGACTTCCCGCGTCAATTCCTGAATACCGTCGCTGAGCGATCGGCCTTCGAGGCGGCGCACGCGCAAACCCTGGATGTAGGTGCGCACGTCGGTAATCACGCCGGAGAAGTGATCGGTGACCGCCAGCAGGCGCGCGCGGGTGGCCCCGTCCTCCAGATCCTCGGCCAGGTCGTCCAACTGCAGGGTGCCGGCATAAATGTCCTGGATAATGCCGTCGTGTAAGTCGCGGCCGATCCGCTCCCGCTCGTGCAGAGTGGCCAGCTCGTCATGCGCGCGGTCGAGGGCCTTGAT
>DATBTL010000318.1:0-9081 GCA_036559345.1 Chloroflexota bacterium
GCCCTTGAGGACGAAAACGGCAATCCCCAACTCGAAGTACGCACGACCATCACCTTCGCCGAGCACGGGGGCAAGACGAAACTGACCTTGCACGCGGTCGTCCTCAAGGCCACGCCCGAAGCGGCCACCGCGCTGGCTGGGGCGGCGGATCGCCAAAACGGTCGGCATGTTGCGAGACGGCCGAATCTACTGATCCTCGCTAGTTGACATGCGCGGCCCACGGGCGGGCCGTGAGATCGCGTGGAAAACTGTCCTTGACACGGGCCCAGCCAGTCGATATACTTAAGCATATGCTTAACCAATATGGACCGCTCGATCGGATGTTCCAGGCGCTCTCGGACCCAAGCCGCCGCGTCATGGTGGAGCGGTTAAGCCATGGACCGGCGTCGGTCAGCGAGTTGGCCCGGCCGCTCGCCATGTCGCTGCCGGCGGTGGTCCAGCACTTGCAGGTACTCGAGGCAAGCGGCCTCGTCCGGTCGGAAAAGATCGGCCGGGTGCGCACTTGCCGCATCGAGCCCACGGCGCTGCGGCTGGCTGAGCAATGGATCACCGAGCGGCGGACGGACTGGGAACGCCGCCTCGACCGCCTCGGCGACTACCTCGCCGAGCACCCTGATGAACCAGAGCAAGGAGATAGATCATGAACGAACACTCCGTCACGCACGCTACCTTCGTCATCGAGCGCGTCTATGACGCCGCGCCGGATCGCGTGTTCGCCGCCTGGGCGAGTCCCGCGGCCAAGTCCCGCTGGTTCCAAGGGCCCGACGCGGCAGATGCCAAGTACGAACTCGACTTTCGGATCGGCGGGCGAGAGGTCAATCGTGGTGGCCCGCCCGGCGGGCCGGTCTACACCTACGACGCACGCTATCAGGACATCGTCCCGGGCCAGCGCATCGTCTACACCTACGACATGGACATGGGCGAGACGCGAATCTCGGTCTCCCTGGCCACCGTGGAGTTCAAGCCCGCGGGCGCGGCCACGCGGCTGATCTTGACCGAACACGGCGCCTTCCTCGACGGCCACGATACGCCGGCCCAGCGCGAACAGGGCACGGGCGATCTGCTGGACGCGCTAGGCGCGGCGTTGCGGCGCGATCCGGCGAACCCCTAACTCGGCAGGCCCATCATGCTATGTGCCTCGATCAGGCATAGCGTGAAAGAGGTCGTTTCCGCCTTTCGCACATGCCAGAGGAACACTATGACCCCCGAAATGCTGCTCGTGGCGCAAGACGCGCTACGAAGAGACATGGCCGCCCGGATGGCGTATCTAGCAACTCCTGCTCATGCGTATCAGTCACGGCGCGGTGAAGAAACCGCACGGAGAAAGGATGAGGGAACGACAATGATTATCGACGGCCGGACACGCTGGCTGGCCCTGCTCGTCCTCTGCCTGGGCGACCTTATGATCGTTCTCGACACGACGATCGTGAACGTCGCGCTCCCTTCCATTAGAACGGATCTCGGCTTCTCCGAGACCTCACTCGCTTGGATCGTGAACGCCTACCTGCTGACTTTCGGTGGCTTCCTCCTGCTCGGCGGCCGGCTCGGCGATCTCTTCGGCCACCGGCGTCTGTTCCTGGCTGGGATCGCGCTCTTCACCCTGGCCTCGCTTGGCTGCGGCCTCGCGCGCTCCCAACAGCTCCTTGTCGGAGCGCGGGCGGTGCAAGGACTGGGCGGGGCCATCATCTCGGCGGTCGCCCTTTCGCTCATCATGAACCTGTTCACCGAACCGGCGGAGCGGGCAAAGGCGATGGGTGTCTTTGGCTTCGTCGCCGCGGGAGGAGGGAGCATTGGCGTGCTGCTCGGCGGGATTCTGACCAACGCTCTAGACTGGCACTGGATCTTCCTGGTCAATCTGCCGATCGGCGTCGTGGTCTGCGCTCTTTCCCTGAGGCTGCTGCCGGCCGAGCGCGGCCCGAGGGCTGACGGGCGCCTCGACCTCGCGGGCGCGGTCACCGTGACCGCCTCGCTGCTGCTCGCCGTCTACGCGATCGTGAACGGCAACCAGGCAGGGTGGACATCCGGCCGGACGCTCGGCCTGCTCGCCGTCTCGGTGGCGATTCTGGCGGTCTTCATCGGGATCGAGGCCCGGGTGCGCGCCCCACTCATCCCGCTTAGCCTCTTCCAGTTACGCAATATGGCGACCGCCAACGTGGTTGGCGTCCTCTGGTCCGCGGCCATGTTTGCCTGGTTCTTCCTCTCGGCCCTCTATCTCCAGCTAGTACTCGGATACAGCCCGCTCCAGGTCGGCCTTGCCTTCCTGCCGGCCAACCTGATCATGGGCGCGTTCTCGCTCGGCCTCTCCGCCAAGATCGTCATGCGCTTCGGCATCAAGCAGCCGTTGGCGCTGGGCCTTCTGCTGGCCGCGGCCGGGCTCGTGCTCTTCGCGCGGGCGCCAGTCCACGGGAACTTCGCCGCCGATGTGCTCCCAAGCATGGTCCTGCTGGGTTTTGGCGGTGGCATCGCGTTCAACCCGATGCTGCTGGCGGCGATGAGTGACGTCGCGCCGGCCGACTCCGGCCTGGCCTCGGGCGTCGTCAACACGGCGTTCATGATGGGTGGCGCCCTCGGCCTCGCGATCCTCGCTAGTCTCGCCGCCTCCCGCACCACCAGTCTGCTGGCCTCGGGCGGGGGCCGACTGGCCTCGCTCAACGGTGGCTACCATGCTGCCTTCCTGGTCGGCGCGCTCTTCGCTGCCGCGGCGGCCGTGCTCAGCGCCGTGCTCCTCCGCGCAACGGTCACCGAGACATCTGTCAACGCCGAGTCCGCCGCCGCTTGACGGCATGCAAATTCATCTAGCGCGTACTACTCTACCAGATAGCAGGAAAGAGCGTAGAGGAATACATGGAAACGGATTCCGTGTCGTACAATAGCGGCTTTCACGGGCGGATCAGGAAGGACGGAGGAACAGGTAATGACCACTGGAGGATTGTCCGCGACGCGGCTCGGTCGCATGCACGACATCATGGCCGGCTACTTTGACAGCCACGGTTGGGGGTTCGGCGTGTCAGTGGTCACCCGGCGCGACGACCTGGCGGGGTCGGTCGGACGCTTCGGCTGGGACGGTGGTTTGGGCACGTCCTGGGCGTCGGATCCCCGAGAGGATATGGTCGCCATCCTGATGACCCAGCGAGCCTGGACTTCACCCAGTCCCCCAAAAGTCTGCCGCGATTTCTGGACCGCGGTCTACCAGGCAATCGACGACTGAGCGCGTATGGTAACCTCAATCCGATCCCAGGCATTGAGCGTTTTCTCCCTGGACGACAGCGAAAGATGGCGGTATGTGTAGAAACATTAAGACTCTCTTCAACTTTGAACCGCCGGTCGCGGAGGACGAGATTCGCGCCGCGTCGCTGCAATTCGTCCGGAAAATCAGCGGCTTCAACACCCCATCCAGGATAAACGAGGTCGCCTTCAACTCCGCGGTCGACGAGATCGCCAGGATCTCGGGCCAACTTCTCGGCTCGCTTGAGTCCAACGCTACTCCGAGGAATCGGGAGGAAGAGATCGCGAAGCTGAAGATGGCCGCCGCTCGGAGATTCGGTGACGGGAACCGGGCCGCCGGCTGAGGCTAGGTGGGGCTCTCCGGCGAACCGGGTTGTACATAATGAAGTCCCGGCGCTCATGCTGGGGCTTCATTATGGTTGCTTCTCCGCCGCCAGCCGTTCGAGCAGGGTCACCGCGTATTCCGGACCCGGCAGGGCGGCGCTTTCATCCCTGAGTCGTTCGGCGGCCCTTCGATAGGCGGGATCCTCCAATACCGCCGATACCGCCTCGCGGACGCTGTCCGGGGTGGCCACCATCGGATCGAGCACCCGCGCCAGCCCAAGCGCTTGGCAGCGGGCCGCGTTCAGGGGTTGGTCGGCGCCCATGGGAAGCAAGACCATGGGCAGGCCATGCGCCAGCGCGCCCAGCACGCTCCCCGATCCGCCATGCGAGACCACCGCGTCACACCGCGGCAGGATTTGGGACTGCGGGATATACCGCTCGATATGAACATTATTGGGTTGCGGGCCAAGCTCCTCGGGATCGAAGTGTCGCCCCACCGTGACGACCAGGTTGATAGGCAAATCCCGCAGTCCCTTCAGCACCCGCGCGAAGAGATCGCCGCACTCCACGTTGAATACGGTGCCGAGGGTAAAGTAGACGGTCGGCACTCCTGCCGGGGGCGCCGGCCACGCCGACCCGGTCTCGACGTTCGTGGATTCGAGGGCCGGCAAGCGGAGAGCGTGCGCCGTGGCCGGCAGGGGAAAAGCGGGGTCGCGATAGCTGGGCGGGAAAGGCGAGAAAACGAGAGAGCGGCTCAGCATGGCAAGCTCGGGATCGGGCGGCAAGCCGTACTCGGCGCGCAGTTCATTGAGCGGTTCAGCGACCAGGGCATGGCGCACGAAAGAGCCCGCGGCGATCACGAGTACGGCCGCATGGGGAAGGCCGAACCGCTCGGCGACCACCACGGCCCCAAAATCCAACTCCTCGCACACCAGGAGATCGGGTTGCCACTCCACGCATAGGGGGAAGATGTCCCGCGCTCGTTCACGCGCGATCCGCCGGGCGAACCCCTCGCGCAGGCCCCGGTCCTCTCGTCCGGGGTCATACGCGCGCGGCGGCACCCTCTTCGGCGTGCCGCCGACATCCGACCCCGAGGCGAAGGCGGGGAAACCAGCCGCCTCGACCGTCGGAATCATCCATGGCCGCCCCGTGAAGGCGACAACGTGGCCGGCGGCCTCGGCGGCACGGGCAATCGGAATCAGTGGCTCGAAGTGACCGTTGCCGCCCGCGAAGGTGAAGAGGATGCGCACCACGATGTCCTTTCCCGCGTGCCGCCGAGGGTCGAGATTCCCGGAAATTGCCTATGGATGGTAGCTATCCAGCGGGGTAGCGGCAAAAGCATGCCTCTGCCCCCCGGTTCGCTATCGCGCGAGGGTGATGGTAGCGCTCGTCAAGGTGCCGCCGCCGCTATTCACCGCGATCCGGTAGGTGGTATTCGGCCGCGCGGTCACCCCCATGGTGGCAAAGAGGGACGGCAGCGTGGCGGGCTGGGTGTTGAATACACGGCGGGCCAGGGTCGTCATGGTACCCACGGTGGTGGTAGCGCCGCTCACCTTCTGGACCACGATGGTCACGCCGGCGCGGCCAATGGACGGCTTGAGGGTGCCGCTGAACCCGATCCGCGTGGTCGCGTACTGCCCCAAGGTGATCGTGTTCCCCACCGGACCGCCGGCGGCGGTTTGGATGTGCTCGGCCCAGCCACTGCCAAGCGATGCCGCGTGGGCGGGGAGCGGCACGTTGATCACTCCGAGCAGGAGGAGGAGCGAGGCAGCGGGCAGAACCACCGGACGCGCGACGGCCCGCACCCGAGACCTCCAGGAAACGCTCCGCCGTCGCTCCCGCGTTTCGGCCCGCGCCAGGGACGATGCCATGCCGTTCCCGCGGGACTGCCGTTCCCACCTGTTCGCTTGCTGGTTATTCATCGAAAACGCTCCTTCTCTATCCGAGGCTCTCTGCCGCGAAGCCTCACAACTCTGGCTGCCCACCCGACGCCGCGGTGGCCGTCGTACCGTGGAGGAGCGGGTCAGGCATCGGGTCACTCCCCACTCTTCCCAGCCTAAGGCCGGTGGCTAAGAACGCCCTGAGCCCTGGCTAAGAAAGACCAAAGCATTACCTGAGAGTTCGGTAAGAATGGCGTGGGAGCGGACACACTCGCAAGGAGGTCGTGGAGGGGACTAGATGGAGGGGAAGCCCATGGTCGAGAGCACGGTCTGATCGGCAAGGATGGTCATCGCCTCGTAGCCCGCAAGCCGTGCCGTCCAGGCGGGACCGGCCTTGCCCATGGCATAGGCCGCCGTGGCATAGGCATCGGCGGTCGCCAGGTCGGGGCCAACCACGGTGACCGAGAGAATATCCTCCGGGGGACAGCCCGTGCGCGGATCGATGATGTGCGAGCCACGCTCGTAGGCGCCGGAGGTGGCGATCGCCTGGTCGGTGATCGCCACCACGGCCGCGAGTTGATCGCGGAGGAGCGGGTGCTGGATGCCGATGCTCCAGTAGGGATCGGGGGCGGGACGCCCACGCGCGGTGATGTCGCCGCCCGCGTTGACACAGTAGTTCCGCGCCCCAGCAGCATCCAGGATCTCCGCCGCGCGCGTCACGGCCCAGCCCTTGACCAGTCCCGAGGGATCGACAGCCCCAGAGGAGGGGCCGGGCGCTTCCCGCCCATCCGAGGCGAGGTATGGCGCGCGGACGTCAAAGTAGCCGCCGGTCTCCTCGCGCAATCGCTCGCAGCGGGCCAGAACCTCGCGCACATCGGGATGGGTATCCTCAAGGCCCAGATCGCCGCGGTTGAGCCTGCTGATCTCGCTCTCTACCCTGTAGGTGCTGAACCGGGCATCGACCAGGCGCAGCCAGGCGAACGCGCGGTCGAGGGCCGCCGGATCGATGTCCGGGTCACGCACGTCAATGAGGATCGGCATTCCCATGATCTGCTCGACCCGGAAGAACTCGGGGCGGACGGGCGGCACGGCGAGATCCATGGTCCTCACACCAAGTGGGCCGACTTGAGGCTGGCCAGCAGCGACTGGTAGAACGCCTCGCTGGTCATGGTGGCGCCCGAGATGCCGTAGATATTCTTGATCTTGGCGACCGTTTTGGCTTGAAGCACTTCCTTCCGGAGCATCGGCACGGCGATGTTGTTGATGTAGGCCGAGCGCGCGCGCTCGGTGGGCGCCG
The DNA here is from genome assembly GCA_036559345.1 of Chloroflexota bacterium. Taxonomy (GTDB): domain Bacteria; phylum Chloroflexota; class UBA5177; order JANWHV01; family JANWHV01; genus JANWHV01. Next base: position 6,727 of record DATBTL010000318.1, read on the forward strand.
TGGCTCTGAGATCCGAAACTGTCTTGCCCGTCACCACGATCGTGACCTGCACGGTCCCCCATTGCATGTCCACGCCGGGCCCGACATAGGTGTGGGTGGTCACCCGCGCCGTCGTGTGCTTGACCGTCGAATGGCTGGCGGCGAACGCGCTGCCGCCGGGGATCACGGTAACGGCGGCGGTGAGCAGGGCGGCGGAGATCGATGTACGCATGGTCTGTTTCCTTTTCGTCTCGTCCTGATTTGGCGGATCGCTAGAGCGCGAAGCGCTCGCTGTGGAGATACTTGCGCGACACGTTGGCGCGCCGTAGGTTCTGTTCCAGGATACGCATCATGGCGGGCGGCCCGCACAGATAGACCTCGCGTTCGAGGAGATCGGGGACGAGTTGGTGAAGGTGCTCCGGCGAGAGCAGATCCCGCGTTTCCGGTTGCGTATGATCCCCGATCACGAAGAAGAGCGTGATCCCGCGGAGGCGGGCAAGCCGTTCAAGCTCCGCGCGGAAGACCAGATCCTCCTCGCGAATCACCCGGTAGATGAACGTGAGGTGGCCCGACATCTCCTCCAGCATGGCCCGGATTGGCGTGATCCCGATGCCGCCCGCGATGAAGAGGACGCGGTCACGATGGCGGGCCCGATCGGTGAAGACGCCAAACGGGCCCTCGACGATCACGCGGGTACCAACCGCGATCTCTCCGATGCGACGGGTGAAATCGCCCACGCCCTTGACCGTGATCCGCAAGGAACGGTCGTCGGGCACCGCCGAGAGAGAGAACGGATGCGAGGACCACCAGCGGTCGCGGCTGAGAAACCGCCAGAGGAAGAACTGCCCCGCCCGCGCACCGAGCCGTTCTAGATGCCGCCCGGTAATATGCAGCGAGACCACGCCCGGACCCTCCTCGGTCACCGCCGCGACTCGCATCCGGTAGCGGAAGGCGCTGACGATGGGAATAGCGAGGCGAAACCACAACAGCAGGGCCAGGGTGACCAGGTACAGCGATATCCAATAATTGGCGGCGGTCGCGTTTGCCGTCAACTCATTGCCAGTGGGAATCTGATGGAACCAGGCCAGGGCGATGCCCCCATAGACGAGGAGATGCACGGCATACCACAGCTCATACCGCAGGCGCCGGCGCACGATCACCAGCGAGGTCACGACCACCCCGATCATCACCACCGTGCCAATGGTTGCCGCGATCATGCCCGGATAGCTGGTGAGCAGCCGCGATGCTTCGGTCGGAATGCCCACTTGATCCATCGCCGCGTAGCCGATGGTGATGAACACCACATGCGCCAGCACCAGATAGAGGCAGAGCTTCCCATTGAGCCGGTGCCAGACCGTGAGACCGTCGAAGCCCAGCACCCGCTCCAGCCAGGGCAGCCGGGCCAGCAGCAAGACCTGGATCAAGGCGAGGTAGGCGCTGAGCAGCCCCGTGAGGCGGCCAATGCTGGTCCAGAGATCTCCCCACCCGTGGACACCGGAGATATTCTTCCCGTACACCCAGAGCCAGACGATCGCCAGCCCGTTGACAAGGAGAATCGCCGCGAAGGTCCAGGCCGATATCGTGCGGTAGTCCAGGCGCCGAGACCGGGGCGTGATCAGTGGAGCGTCCCGTGATTCATTCACGAGCCCGATGCTCATCGTCCGTTATCCTTCACGGTGCTTCCCCCATCATCAGGCGCACCTGGAAAATGCAATCAACATTGTGCAGCTCCCAGGCAGAAGCCCTTGCTATCCACGACCGTGATACAACGTGGATCACAAAATACCGGCACGCCCCTCATCATGTGTCCAGACCTCCTACAAGACTATTCGACGGTGCGATAGGTACGATCGCTGAACCGGAGACACAGCGGCGAGGGCCGCCTGCCACGATACGACCCGATGATGACGGAACCATGATCTCCGGCATCGATTTAGCGGCGTGGCGGGGCGGCCCTTCAGCTTGTCCCCACTACTCAGAGTAGGGCCGGAGGATAAGAATCTCCTGAACGCGGACCAAGAAAAGGGTGAGAAAAGGCTAAGCGTTCTCCCAGTGCCTCGCGAGTAGGTTAGCCGCTGGCGCCACGGTAGAAGGCAAGCGCCTCTGCCATGCGCGCAAGCGACCCCGTATTCGCCGGCTCAAGGGAACAAATCACATGGCCGACTCCCGCCTCCGCGTAGCCCCGGAGGCCGGCGGCGATCTCCTCCGCCGATCCCGAGAGGGGCGGCCGTCTGTAACCTTCACCAGCGCCACCGCTATAATCGACGTTCACTCCCACCGTCACTTCCAGGGTGGCGCGGTCCCTGCCCTCAAGGGCGCAGGCCGCCTCCATCTCGGAGCGAGCCTCGCCCAGCGCATCGGCCAGGCCATACCAGG
>DATBTL010000319.1:0-4416 GCA_036559345.1 Chloroflexota bacterium
GAAAGCATCTGGAACGCCGACCGCAGCCGCCGCCACATCGCCAGGTTGAGCGCGTTATGCACCTCGGGCCGATCGAGGGTGACCACGGCGACAGCGTCACGCACTTCGAGGATCACCCCGTCGGCGGCACCCTCAAGTTCCGCGCCATTCCGCGCCATCACCATCTCCCATGAATACTGCCGTAAATCATATTGTAGACAATTAAAAATGTCAATTAGCTACGTATAGACAGCCTTGTCCGGCTGCTGTATACTGGCGCCATTGTTTAGGATCTCGGAAGTCTCTGGCGCCATAATCGGGCCAGGGAGCCTCGCGCACTTGATCGTCGCGTGAGTAACAACCGAACTACATGGGAAAGTATAGTAGTACATGGATCGTGAAAAAGAATTAATGCTGGCGGAGATCGCCGAACAGCCCGGCTATCTCGAGCAGTGCCTGGGCGGCACTCTGGCCCAGGATATCGCGGCCCGGCTTGAGCCGGCGAATCTGGAGAAGCTTGAGCACGTCTACCTGATCGGCTGTGGCGACTCGCATTTCGCGGGGCTGGCCACCAGGCTGGCGTTTCAGCGGTATGCCGGGGTTCATGTCGAGCCGGTCCAGGCGCTGGAGTTCTCGCGGTATCTGGTGGATAGTTTGCCGGCCCATTCCGCCGTCATCGCGGTATCCAACTCCGGGGAAGTGACCCGAACCGTCGAGGGCGCCAAGCTGGCCAGATCGCGCGGCGCCCTGGTGATCGCCATCACCGCCGCGCCCGCAAGCAGCCTAGCCGCGGCGGCCGACGCCGTGATCCTGACCAGGACACCGCCCAATATCAAGGAAGGGGCTGACAAGATCGTGGTGACGCCCGGCACCCTCACCTACCTGGGCAGCCTGGCCGTACTCTACGAGATCGCCTTTGCCCTGGGCGATCGCCGTGGCGTGGATCGCGGGCGGATTGCCACCGGCCGGCGGGAACTGGCCCGGACGGCCGCGATCCTGCGGGAGACCATTCCCCTCGTCACGCCCCTGGTCGACCAGTACGCGGCTCTGGCAAAGGACACCCGCGAGTTCTACATTTTAGGCGGCGGCCCGAACTATGGGACGGCCCTGGCCGCCATGGCCAAGCTCTTCGAGGCGGTTCGTTGTCCCGCCTCCGCCGTGGAGCTGGAGGAATGGGCCCACGAGCAGTATTTCCTGACCCAACCGGGGACGCAGAGCGTGGTGATCGCGCCGCCGGGGGCCTCCCGTGATCGGGCGATCGAGCAGATGCGGGCCATGCGCGCGGTGGGCGGGACCGTGGTCGCGGTCGCCGCCGCCGATGACGCGGAGATTGCGGCGGCCGCGGACGTGCTGCTGCCCGTGCCGGGCGCGGTACTCGAGGAGTTCACCCCTATCGTCTATAAGACCTGGGCAGAACTGTTTTCCTGCTATCTGGCGCATCATCGGGGCGTTGCCTTTTTTGGCTTCGACCAGTCTTCCCGGCGCGAGATCAATTTTCAGCAGATATTTGCTTCGTCGAGCATCGCCCAGTAAAGGGCGCGGTCGGATGATAGGGGACATACCGTTGAAAGGTATGGTTGAGTGAGCCTTCTCCTCGAGCACATGCGGGCCGGCCATCGACCGATCATCGCCATGCTCCAAACGGATGCGTTGCCGGGCAGCGCCCGCGGTTGCCGCTTGAGCCGAGCCGAACTGCTGGCCGGCGTGCTGGCCGACGCGCGGATTGTCGCCGAGGCGGGCGTCGATGGTCTGATGATCCAGAACCTCGGCGATTTGCCGGTCGGACACTCCGTCTCGCCCGCCCAGATTGCCTGGATGACCCTGCTGGCGGCCGAGGTACGGCGGAGCACATCCCTCCCGCTCGGACTCAACTTTTTGGAGAACGACGCAGCGGCCATGGTGGCCGTGGCATCGGCGGCGGAACTGGACTTCGTGCGTCTGAAGGTGTTCGTGGGCACCATGGTCACCCCCTTTGGTCTGGTCTCCGGCTGCGCGCACCTGGCTCAGGCCACGCGGACTGCTCTTGGCTGCGCCGAGGTCGCTTTCTTTGCCGATGTCCACGACCGCACGGGGGTGCCCCTGGGCGGACGATCCCTGATCGCCGATGTCCGGGAGGCGGTCGACCTCGGGGGAGCGGAGGCGCTGGTGCTGACCGGCACGACGTTCGAACAATCGCTCGATTATTTGGGGCAGGCCCAGCGGCGCTTTCCGGCCGTGCCGCGCCTGCTGGGAGGCAGCAGCACCCTTACGAACCTGGCTCAGAGCTTCAAGGTCGCTGACGCCATCATGGTCAGCTCCAGCTTGAAAAACAGCAGTGATGCCTTCGGTCGCTTTGTGCCCGCCAAAGTAGAGGCGTACATGGCCGAAGTTCGTCGTCTCCGATCACTCGCGGCGGGCGTCCCTACGGAGCAGAGAGGAGGGAGCGGTCACCAATCCGGGGAGAGTTGAGGCGGACCAGGGTTGTTCCGCAACGGCAGCAGAACGCCGCCCGCGGAGACTGATAGTTGAAGGAATGTAGAGGGTACCATGCGCTGGCAACAACGGGCTAGAAATCTGGCCCTGGCAATCGTAAGCGTCGTCGCGATCATGCCCTTGAGCCTCGCCCGTCCAGCGGCCCACGCCGCGGCAAGCATCAGCGTCGTCATGATTACCTCCGAGTCGGGATTGGGCGATAAGTCGTTCAACGATCAAATGGTCAAAGGATTTTACCTGGCCAAGAAGAATCTTGGCGTAAATTTCAATGTCATTCAACCACACAGCATCGCGGAGTTCCAACCGGCTCTCCAACGAGCCGCGGCCGCCGGCACCTATAAAATCATCATTGGCTCCTCCTTCGACATGGTCGCGGCGATGCAGGCCGTGGCCAAGCAGTACCCCAAGCAGGCGTTCGGCATGGTTGATGTCGGCGCGAACCCTCTAGCCCCAAATATCGTCAGCACGGTAACGGCGGACTGGGAAGGCTCGGCCCTGGTCGGGGCCATCGCCGCGCGGGTCACCAAGACCGGGACCATTGGTTTCGTGGGCGGCAAGGATATCGCGATCATCCACCGATTCTGGATCGGCTACTACTTTGGCGCCAAGCTCTCGAACCCGAAGGTGAACGTGCTGCAGAGCTTCACCGGCAGCTTCACCGATCCGGCGGGCGGGACGGAGTACGCCAACGCCCTGTATGACAAGGGCTCGGATATCAACTTTGGCGTGGCGGGACTGACCACGGTCGGTGTCCTGGCGGCGGCGAAGAGCCATAACAAGCTGGCGATCGGGGTGGACTCGGACGAGAATTGTCTGGACAAAGGTCATGTGCTGACCTCGATGGTCAAGCGCGTGGATAATGAAGCGTATGCCCTGATTAAGGCTACGGTGAATGGCCAGAACCTCGGCGGCAAGATCCTTACCTTCGGGCCGGCGGAGGGTGGCGTGATAGCGGCCATGGATAGCTGCAATAAGGGACTGATTCCGGCGGCCGTTCTTACCTACGCGAAGCAGTTCAGCGCCGGACTCCTCAGTGGTAAAATTGTCGTACCAAACTACTTCGACCTCAAGAAGGGCCAGAAAATGATGGGCACGCCGGCCATTCCCGTGCCAAGCCAGACCTGACGCGAACGGCATTCACCGAGCGGTAGGGGCACGACCCGCCTTCGAGCGGCGCCGTGCCCCTCCGTCGCGCCTTAGTACACCGATGTGGAAGTATCGAGGCAGTTCTCCGTAGGGGCACCCCTCGTGGGTGCCCTTGGCGGTCCGAACCAGGGCACCCACGAGGGGTGCCCCTACATCCGGCGGCCGACTTGCGCCAAGCTATACTAGTTTCCAGCATCCCAATGGTGGGAGCAGAGGCTGCATGATGGAGACCACGCGCGCGATCGAGATGCGGGGAATCGTCAAACGGTTCCCCCTGGTGATCGCGAACAACGCGGTAGACTTTTCCGCTGACCGGGGCAGTATCCACGCCCTTGTCGGGGAGAACGGGGCCGGCAAGACCACCCTGATGAGCATCCTCTATGGGCTCTACCAGCCGGACGCGGGGCGCATGCAGGTCTTTGGCCGTCCCGCGCACTTCACCAGCCCGCGCCAGGCGATCAAAGCCGGGATCGGCATGGTCAGCCAGCATTTCCGACTCGTCCCTTCGTTCACGGTGGCCGAGAACATCATTCTGGGCCAGGAACCAGGCCGGCGCGGCGTGATCGATATGGGGCGCGCGGAGCGCGAGGTTCGCGAGATCGGGCTGCGGTTCGCCTTGCCCGTCGAGCCTCGGGATCTGGTGCTGAATCTGCCGGTGGGTTTGCAGCAACGGGTAGAGATCCTGAAGGCGCTCTATCGCCAGGCACGGGTCTTAATCCTGGATGAGCCGACGGCGGTCCTCACCCCGCAGGAGACCCGTGAACTCTTCCGGACTCTCCGCCAATTGGCCGACCAGGGCACGACCGTCGTGCTGGTCAC
>DATBTL010000320.1:0-9905 GCA_036559345.1 Chloroflexota bacterium
CCGTTTACCGGGCCCGAACCCCGCTGGCTGATCCTTATTTCTTCTGGACCCCGGCCGGCTCCAGAACCTGGCGGATGGCGGCGTCCAGGCGGGCCTTCGGGAGGCCGCCGATCACTCGCTCAATCTCCTCGCCGTTCCGGAAGAAGACGAGCGAAGGGATGCTCTGAATCCCGTAGCGGGAGGCGGTGTCCGGACTATCGTCCACGTTCACCTTCACCGTGCGGAGACGCCCCTCGTACTGATCGGCCAACTCCTCGATAGCAGGAGCGATGGCCCGGCATGGCCCGCACCACGGGGCCCAGAAGTCGACCAACACTGGCTGCGTCGATTCCAGAACCGCCTTGCCAAAACCCTGATCGTCGGTATGAATGACATTGTTGCTCATCGTGATTTTCCTTCTTCCATCTGTACGTCGTTGTCGTGAACTTGGCCGGTGCTAGGCGGGCGCCGTCGCCCGCGCCGGTCCCGCCGTCACCGTTTCTCCCAAGCCGGCCATGGCCGCCAGCCGAATGCTCAGCCCCGGGAGGGCTGCTTCCAATACCTCGCGCTGGAGCACCAACATCCGGAACTGGCCGGCCCGCCGCACCGAGATCAGCCCGGCCTCGCTCAAGATCCGCTGGTGGTAGGTGAGGGTTGAGTTGGCGCAATCACAGGCCACGGCGAACTCCCCACAGGTCATCTCGCCCCGCACCACCAGTTCCGCGACCAAGCGCAGCCGAGTCTGGTCGCCCAGGGCCCGGAAGATCCGAGCCAATCGTTCCCGTTCCTGCATAGGCATCCACTTGTTTCAATATTTCAACTACTATCGAAATGGTACCAGATTATGGTTGGATGGGCAAATCTAGACGAGACGGGAGACCGAGGCACGCCTCGGTCTCCCGTCTCGTCTAGATCACGTGTGCTCTGCTATTGCTTGGCGTAGGTGAAGCCGTCCATTTGGGCGATCGCGATAACTGAACTGCCCGAGGGAGTGGCTTCGGCGCCGGGAATCAGATGAGCCGCCATGTCGGCGTAGACCCGCGCCATGGTCATCCCATGGGCTCGCTTGTCTCTCACTGCCAACCTGGCCTGGCCTTCCAGGGCGTCATGGCACACCACGACAAAGGCGCCGCGCTGCTGGAGTGCCTGGAGGCTTGCGTCCTCGAACAGGCTCTTCTGGTCATTGGGGTCTAGCTTCCCATTGCCGCTGGTGGTGCGTGGGTACAGCGGATTGTGGGTAGCGTAGGCGCCCCTCGCCTGGTCGAAAATCTGGTACTTCGCGCCCAGTCCATATTTAGCCCACATTGCGTCATTCATCCCGTACACGACAGCCGAGGGGCCCCGCAGGACGATCAACAGGTAGTGACTCTTCAAATAGGAGAACTGGAATGCGTTCATCGCATTCTTCATGGCGCCAATCCCTGTTTGCGCCTGGTCGGTGCTGGTGAAATCCCACACCTGTTTGATGTCGGCCTTCTTGGTCAGAAATGTCTGGTCGAACTGTCCCGGCTTCATTATCGCGGCATCCACGCCGCCCACCCCGAACAACTGTTTGGCCCCCAGGGCCCCTGCCGCCGCCGCGCTCAGTCCGAGGAAGCGCTTCCGATCCACGTTACTCATTTACTCTCTACCTTACTACTATGCCCCGCAGGCCGCCGCCCCGCCGGCGGGCATTACTATAGGTGGGTTTAAGGGCTTGACATTGAATCCCGCGGCGCCAGTAAGGGCGTGCTCGGGCACTGCGTCCACGTAGCCTCCCGCATTGGGGACGTAGAGGGTGCCGCTCGCCAGTACGATCCCTACGTTCCCTACCGCGCCGCCGAGCACCAGTCGGTGCAGCAGCTTGCCAGCGGCGGCGTCGATTTGATACAGCGATCCCTTATCGTCCACGATAAACAGGTTCTTCCCATCGATCACCGGCGCGCTCCGGTCCATCGCGTCGAGCTTGGTCATCCAGATCAACTTTCCGGTGCGGGCGTCCAGCGCTTGCAATCCCTTATTCCCGGGACTCTCCACGTAGACCACGCCGCCTTGAGCCAGGGGTACGCCCGCCGCGAAGAACGGCGGCCTAAAACCCGCGCCCTGATTGTGCCGCCAGAGGAGGCGGCCAGTCTGAGCGTCAAGCGCGAAAGCAAACTGGCGGATCTGGCCACCGGTTGGCCGGGCCGGATTCAGGCTGGCGCTCCCGGTGCAGAAGATCCGTCCATTGACTAAGGCGGGCGGGCAGTCATCCACGCCGTTGCTGATCTTGAGCCCATCCCAGGTGCCGAAGGTATGCTGCCAGGCAATCTTGTGCGTCTGGATGTTCACCGCGTATTCGGCGTAGGTCTGAGAGCCGCCAAAGATCACCAGGTTTCCGTCCTGGACGGGTGACGACATACTGGCGAACGACGGCAGGCTCAGCGACCAGCGTACCTTGCCGGTGGCGGCATCAATCGCCAGAAACCTCCGTCCGCCGGTGGTCCAGTAGAGAGTCCCGTGGTCATCGATCGGGGTTGGCATGGCATCGCCGAATACCTTGAGACGCCAGGCCACGGTCCCGGTTCCGGCATCAAGGGCGTAGATCGAATTCGAGCCGGTCCCAAAATATTTCACCCCGTGCTGGAAGAAGTAGGTGTTGTCGCCGGTCCCGATGTAGACTCGGCCGTTGGCGACGATCGGTTGGGTCATCACCAGGTTGTCTACCTGGCGCGCCCAGATGGGCTGGCCGTTGTCGCGGTTCAGCGCGTAGACCGCGGGCTTCGTCCCCGTGCCAGTGGCATAGACACGATCTCCAGCCACCGAGAGGGCGAAGATCTGGTCGTTGATCTTGGGGCTGCGCCAGAATACGGTGCCGTAGTGATCGCCGGCCGGCATGGCATTGCCGGCCACGTCGGCATGGTACCGCAACCACTCTCCCGTGGCGCCAGACGCGGCGCCGGCCACCGGCGCCTGCCGCAAGAAACTCGCGCCTGCCCCACACAACAGGGCGGCGACTGCGATGGTCCGCGGCACGGCCGCGCCCAGCCCGCGCCAGGGCGGGTGGTGCCGCGCGGGTTGGCGGTTCGGCAGTCTCGCCCGATGCTCGATCTCGTTTCTCATTCTTCTCTCTTCCGGCTGAACAGGATCTCTCTCCTTGTCATCATAAGGATCGATCCTGAGAACAGCCTGAGAACCTGAGATTGCGGCTGCTTGTCCACCCTTCCTGAAGCGCAAACCCGGCCTTGGACCGCATCCTTCCCACACCACACAGAAGGCCGGTCGTCGCTATTATGTACTGTGAGGCCGGAGGGACCGCATCCGCGTGGATTGCCGAGTGCTTACCCTGAGAGCGAAGGTTGGCCTGCCATGAACGATATGACCGTGCCCTCGTCCGGTGATGATGACGTAGCCTGGGGGGTGCAAGCCCGGAAGGAGCCGCGCTGGCCGGCCTCGCTGGCCGTGCTGGCCATCCTTATTCTCTACGGCACCCTGCCGTCACGGTATACCCTGGGCCCCGGATTTCTCATTCCCGTGATCGCGGGCGTCCTCCTGGTGGCGCTCACCTTCCTGGCTCCCCATCGGACCCACGGCGAGTCGATGACCCAGCGGGTTGGCTCCGTGGCCTTGATCGCCATTGTCAACGTGGCCAATGTGATCTCGCTGGCCTTTCTGGTGGATCATCTGCTGCATGGGACGAATGCCAGCGGCAATCAGTTGCTGATCTCCTCGGTGCAGATCTGGCTGACCAATATATTGATCTTCGCTCTTTGGTATTGGGAATTGGATCGGGGAGGGCCGGACGAACGGACCATGCCCCATCACCGGCGCCCCGATTTCCTCTTCCCTCAGATGACCACCCCGCATTGCGCCGCCAGTGATTGGTCGCCCGCCTTTGTCGATTATCTGTATGTTGCCTTCACCAACGCTACCGCGTTCAGTCCCACCGATACCATGCCGCTGACCGGATGGGCGAAACTGCTGATGATGGTGCAGTCGCTGGCCTCGCTGCTCACGGTAGCCCTGGTAGCCGCGCGCGCCGTCAATATTCTTCACTGAGGCCCTGCTATTCGAGGACCTTCCTGATCACCAGGGCGGTATTCCCCGCCGCGTCCTGGGCCGCGACGCTCAGGCGCACGGCATAGGCGGCGGGCAAGGTGATGCTCCGGCTAAAGGAGCCGTTGGCGGTCACGGCGAGACTATAGGACGAGGCACCACTATTTCCCGATGCCAGCACTACGATCCGTGAGCCGGGCGCCGCCCTACCCGCGATCGTCAAGGTTCGCGCCCCATGTCCGGTAAGATCGGCGCTAGGGGAGGTGACAATCAGACGGGCCTGTCCCACCGAATGGGTCACGTACCTGGCGCGCGTAATCGCCGGCTGATCGAGGAGGGCACCGGACTGGAGGTCGGCCAGCAGGCGAACGTATTGAGCCATGGCCCAGTTGAGGGGAGTTGCCGAGCCGTCGGCCTGCCCAGGGGTCATGCCGATGGACGCGGCGCTTGGCGGCTCTCCCGGTGCTGAGACTGGTACGGGCGGATGCTCCCAGATCTGCTCGGGGATCAAGCCGGTTGGCGAGGCGAAGCGGCGCATCGTGTCCAGGTACGCGAGGGCCCGAGCCGTGTGCCCACGGCTCAACTCGTACTCACCGCGCTCTCCGTCGAGGACCGGCCAGGGATGGCCCATACCCTGCCCCACCGCCTGATTCCAGGGCGCTCCATTGAGCGCGTCGCCATAGGTGTCGTGGTTATAACGGTACCAGGCTGGGCCGTGCACCGTGTTGACCCTTATGGTCGCGTCGATCACGGACAGGGAGTTGATCACGTCCGGATCGGATGGCGAGAGCATCCCCAGGCGGACCAGTTCCAGGAAGCCGGCATCGACCACCGACCGCTCGTCGAGGGTCGGACCGCCCGCGATGGCCAGGCTGTCCCCATCATTGGCATTCTGGTTGTCGTCGATACGGATGAAATAGGGGTGGCGGGCGAGCGGGCCGGTTGAGGTCACGGTCCAGCTCTTCACCCGCCGCTGCCAGTCGTCGGCCACCGCCCGGTAGACCAGGGCCCGCGAGGGGTCGCCGTTCTTCTGGGCCATGGCGGCCGCGGCCAGCAATCCAGCGATCTCCGCCGCGATAGTGGATGGCGAATAGCCCCCGTCTTCTTCCCACCGCTCCTGGTTGGTGATTGGCCCATGGCGGACCAGGTAATCGGCCAGCAAGTGGAGATGAGCCCCGTAGGCCGCGGGATCGTTCACCCCAAGGCTCCAGGCCAGGATCAGTGGATAGGCGATCTCGTCCATCTGGAGGCCGCCATCCACCGGAGTCCCGTCCACCAGGCTATTCTGGGGCATGCTGCCGTCCTGGCCCTCGAGGGTACCCAGCATGTAGCGGACGATCTCGCGGGCGGTGGCGAGATCACCGGCGGCGATCAAGCCGGTGGCCATCTCGTAGAGATCGCGGGCCCAGACCCGGTGATACCCCTGCCCGTTAGTCTGATCCGCCGGAATCGATTGCCCCCAGGGCGTACTGAGCGAGGCCACGAGGGCGCCGGGAAAACGCTTATCCTCGGACGCTTTGAGGGCCAGGATAGCGTCGAAATACTGATCGCGCTCTCCGGCCGTGAAGCGGGCGTCCGGTTGGGTCAGGCCGGCGGCATAGCGGTGCCAGGCAGCCGTGAACGCGGAAGCAGTGTGGGAGAATGGGGTTGCCAGGCTCAAGGTCGCGGTGTGGAGAGCGGCGGCTTCGGAGGGACCGAAGCCCAGGCCCAGGTCGGCGGTTCCGTCCTGCCGCAGTGGTGCGAACGCTCCCTGCACGATATTCCCCGGTCCCGCCCCAGCGTACCGTGTACCGGGCGCGAAATGGGTCTGAAACCCGGTAAGTGGGTCGCTGGCCGTCCCGATGTACCCGGTGGTTCCCTCGGTGAGCGGCGGCGTGGCGATCAGCGCCGAGGCGACCGGCCCATAATGTCCCTGGTTGTCGTGGGCCAGAAGAGCCGGACCGGCGGCCCGTCCCGTGTCGTTGGTGCCATTCCCGTTCAGGGCCGCGTCGTAGCGCACGGAGACGGCGAGCGGCGCGTGCCCAGCGGGCTGAGTAAGGTGTAGGTGAATCAGGACCGTGGGACGAAGTGGATCGGACAGATACGTGGCTACCAGCCGGTAGGCGCGGCGCTGACCATCGCAGATGATCACGTACTGCTCCGAGCGGGGGTCGGGGTGCGTGGTGACGCAGGCGGAATCGACCGCTTGCCGGTCGGCGAAGGTGTGCCGATCGGTGACGATAAAGGAGAGCGAGGTGACGTCCGGCGTGTCCGTGGTGGGATAAAACACCTCGGTCAACTCACCGCCCGCCAGCGTATACCATACGTTCGACGCCGACCCGTAGGCGGAGCCCACCCCGTCCTTCCGTCCGAGTCCCCAGTAGGCCGTCGCACCGGGACCACCAGGAGCGACGCTCGGTCGCGCCGCGTCCGCCGACGCCCGCATGGGCGTCGCGATGCCCAGGCAGAGGATCACGAGCGCGATACGGGTGGCACGCCGATGGAGCGCCATGCGCGTCCGCATGGCGCCGATCACCCCTTCACCGAGCCGGAGGCCAGTCCGGAGACCAGGAATCGCTGGCAGGCAAAGAACACGATCAGGATTGGCAACCCGGCGAGCATGGCGCCGGCCGAGAACACCGACCAGTTGGTGTTATATTGCCCGGCGACCTCATGTTGCAGGCCAACCATCATCGTGTAGTTATCGGTCGATTGCAACAGCAGGTTTGAGAACAGGAACTCGCCATACATCGCGACGAAGCTGAAGAAGAAGATGGTAAAGAGAATGGGCCGGATCAGCGGAAGGATCACCAGGGAGAAGATCTGAAAGGAATTGGCGCCGTCGACGCGCGCGGACTCATCCAATTCTTTCGGCAGACTGTCCATGTAGTTTTTCAGCAGCATCATGTAGTACGCGCTGCCGCCGATGAACACCAGGTAGACTGCCCATAGCGTATCAAAGAGATTGACCTTGACGACCAGGGTGAAGATCGCCGAGATGGCCGCGACCTGAGGGAATACCTGGATCATGAACATCGCCACCAGCCCATATCGTTGGCCCCAGAAGCGGAGGCGGCTGAAGGCGAACGCGCCCAGCGTGTTGATGATCAGCTGGGTCATTGCGGCGGCGAAGCTGACAATCAAGCTGTTCTTGGTCCAGGTCCAGAAGCCGGCGTTAAAGATGCCGCCATAGTTGTCCCCGGTCAGCTTCGAGGGGATCAGCGACGACGAATAGCCGGAGCTACCCGGCTGCACCGAGACGGAAAGCACCCAGAGCACCGGCAGCAGGACGAGCACGCACATAACAATCAAGAACAACCGAATGAGCCAGGTGCCCAGGTCGCCGCGGAGAGAGACTTGCCTGGATACACGCCGGTGGGCCGGTCCCGGGAAACCCTTCACAGCGGCACTCATTGCTTATTCCCCTTCAGGTTGCCGGTAAGCCAGAAGCCAATCAGCGCCAGGACCGCTTGAATCAGGAAGATGATGATCCCTACGGCGGCTGCCAGCTCGTACCGATGCGATGTTCCGGTCAGCGCATAGGCGTAGCTGGCCAGGACATCAGTGGACCCTGATACGCCGGTCCCCCCCACTCTCGGCGGGCCGCCCGCGGTCAGTAGGTACACGATGTTAAAGTTCATGAAGTTGAAGGAGAAGGCGCCGACCAATTGCGGTGAGGTAATGCGGAACACCAGCGGCAAGGTCAGCAGCCGGAGCCGGTCGAACGGGGAGGCGCCGTCGACGGTCGCCGCTTCATAGATATCGGCGGGGATCGCCTGGAGAGCGCCCAGACACAGAATCAGGTTGAAGGGGAAGCTCAGCCAGAGATTGACCAGGAGAATAGCGGCTCGCGCCCCAGTTGGATCGGTGAGCCAGGGGATCGAGGGCAGGTGCAGGCTGGTCAGGAGCGCGTCGACAGCGCCAAAGCTCTGATCGAGCAAACCAGCCCAGACAAGCGTGGTGATCACGCCGGGGATGGCATAGGGCACAATCAGCAGGGTGCGGTAGATCGCGCGTTCGGGTATCCGCGGGTTATTCAGGACGACCGCGAGTAAGAACCCGACCACGTAGTTGAGGATCGCGGTCGACAGCGCGAATACCACGGTCCAGATGAAGACCGGAATAAAATCCTCAAAGAAGAGTCCATTGGGATTGAGAATATCGTAGTAGTTCTTGAAGCCAACCAGGGAAAAATGGTTGAAATGGAAGAGATTGTAGTTAGTAAAGGAGAGATAGAGCGTATACAGGGCGGGATAGAGCACCAGAATGGCCATGGTGATCAAGGCCGGCGCGAGGAAGAGGTACGGGGTGAGCGACGGACGGCGGCGGCGCCGTGGAATGACTAGCGGGAAATCCGATGACGCCATCGACCATGTCCTCCTTACCGTCGGGGCCGCGCGAAACGCTGAAGTACCACGGCAGCAAATCGATCATCGTTTGTAGGGGCACCCCTTGTGGGTGCCCTCGGTGGTTCCCTGTAGGGGCATCGGGTAGCCCCGGGTGATGGATGCCCGCGTGCGGGCCGCGAAGGGCACCCACAAGGGGTGCCCCTACAAGGAACTGCCTCGCGACTACCCTCCGAGTTGGGCGATACCCTTCTTAATCTGGGTCACCATGGTGGTCGCCGCCGTGGCCGGGGTCTCCTTCCCGGTCAGAACCAGATCGATGTTGTTCGCGGCGGGTGCCCACACCTGGCCCATCTGGGGCACGTTCGGCAAGGGGTCGCCGTTCAGGGCGGAATTGATGTAGGCGGAGAAGATCGGGTCGTTCTTGAGTGACTTGAGGTTCAGGTCAGCGACCCGAGCCGGGATCCTCCCGGCAACCTTGTAGTCGGCGTAAGGGAAGATCGGCTGCAGGTATTTGATCAGCGACCAAGCGAGGGACTGGTGATGTGAGAAGGCGCTCACGAACGCCACCTGCACGCCCGCGAAGGGGTGTGGGGTGTTGCCGCCCAGGGTGGGCAATGGGGCGGCGCCGAAGTTCTTCCCCAGGGCCTTGCTGTTGGCGAGAATATCCCAGTCGCCGTCAATCCACATTCCAAGCTGGCCCTTCTGGAAGAGCCCCTGGACCACGCCGGCATTGGCGCTGGTCTGGATGCTGGCCGGGATGATCTTCTTCTGTACAAGGGATTGGAAGAAGGTATACGCCTTGATTGCCCCCGGCGTGGCGAGACCAATATTGGTCGTGTCCATGCTGGTTCCGTTTTGCTTGAAGATGTAGCCGCCGGCGGCCCGGATGTAGGCATAGGAGAAATAGAGGTTCGAGGGGTCAAACAGGAAGCCGAAGTTCTGGCCCTTGGTATTGGGGAACTTGGCCGCCATGGTGACCAGATCTTCCATGGTCTTGGGGGGCGTGGGGACCAGCGCCTTGTTGTAGACCAGGGCATAGGTATCCAGGTCAAAGGGCACCGCGAACGCCTGGCCGCCAAAGTTGACCGCCGATACGGCGCCCGGTACGTAGTCGGATGGCTTGAACTGGCCTGCCGGGGCAGGTGAGAGCAGGCCGGCTAACTGGAAGGTACCGATATTGTCGTCGGGAATCCCGACTTCGAGGTCGGGGCCTTTCCCGGTACGAGCAAGGGTGGCGAAAGCCTGGAACGTGCCGGTGTTGAGGACCACTTTAACCGTGGCGCCGTTCGCGGCGGCCCACTTGTTCGCCATGGTCTGCAGCACCGCCGCTTCGGACTTCTGCATGTTGGTGAACATCTCCAACTGAATCCCCCGGCCGCCCGCGCTGGCGAGGAGTGGTTGGGGAGAACCGTGGGGGCCAGCAGGAGGGCGGCCGCCACGGCGGGTGCGACTCGTTTCAAGGTAATCAAGGCTATTGTCCTTTGATTCAAGTGGTACTTCGAGAGCCAAGAGATCGCGCTCCGGTTCAGCGCCGACGCTCGGGTTGCCCCGAACGCCGGGTTACCAGTGACTCTGGTATGGGAC
>DATBTL010000321.1:0-7272 GCA_036559345.1 Chloroflexota bacterium
ACGGCGTGGCATGAATGTGGCGGGCAATCGCCTCTATGGCCCGCAGGCCGAGCCGGTGCGCGGGGCCGTCGGGCGGCATGCTGTCGTAGCGATAGCCGTCGATCCGGCCAAAGTAGAGACGCTCGTCAATGAAGGGAAGGATGGGGATCCTGTGCTCCGCGTCGCGATCATCTTGGGGCAGTACGCGGTCCAAGACCGCCTGCATCAGCACCGCCTCCTCGAGCGTGAAAAAGCGGATCGGCGGCACCTCGCGCACACGGGTCAGCACGACGTTCCGGGTGGCTTCATCCCAGAAGTCCTGCTGGCTGAGCGTACTGAAGCCGGGATAGTAGCCCGGCTGGGCCCTTGGCGGCAATGGGCGTTTGGTGGCCGGATCAACCGGCAGCAGTTCCGGTCTGGGAACCTTCCCCGATTGGGGAATGGCGGGCGTGCCGTCCTTACCGTTCCGCCGGCCCATCAGTCCGCCCTCCGCAACAAGCTGGCCAGTATGCCCATGAAGCCGCTGGCGGCGAAAAGAAGAGGGGCGAAGAGGGGCGGCCCATACATCAGGTTGTAGAGGGGATACTTGAGCCCGCCAGGGCGACGCAACATCCCGCGAGCGTGATAGAAGGTGCCCACGGCGCCGTCAAGCATGGCGAGAATCGAGACCAGCGGCAACAGGGTGCGGGCGAAGGCGCGGTTGTAGATGGCGCCGATCCCGGCCCCGAACAGTACCGGGGTGAGCAGGATCGGCGTCCACTGCGCCTTGTAGCGGAAGTTATTCTTGTAGTGCGAGTAGAGCGCCTCTACTCCGCTAAAGACCGCCGATATGGCGGCCATCGCCGCCAGGTGCTTCTGGAATCGCCCCTCGCGAACATGCTGCTCCAGCTCCTCGCCTTCCGCCGCGACAGCGCTCGGCAACAGTCGCGACCACCCGGAGCTTGATGGGTTTCGGGTGTTCGCACCGGACCCCGAGTTCTCGGCGCGCCCATCAACGGGCGCGCTTGGATCGCCCTCGCGACGAAGGAAGGCCGCGATCAGACCCAGATAGCCGCTAATCGCGAACAGCAACGGAGCCAGCACAGGCGGCCCCATGACCAGGTTGAAGATTGGCACCCGCCAACCACCGGGCTTCCGGTGAATGCCGCGCACATGGAAGACAAACCCGATCAGCCCATCCAGTATGGTGACGGCGGAGACGATCGGCAGCACGGTTCGCGCCGCCTTCCGGCTGAGGGCGCCCCAGACGCCCGCGACCAGAAGGGACGGACTGAGGATGATTGGGCTCCACATGACCCGCTGACTATAGCTGCCCCGATAGTGCTCGGTCAGCACCTCCAGCCCACTCAGCATGCCGGAGAAACCGGCGATCAGGGAGAGGCTACGCTGAAATCGCCCTTCGCGTATATGCCGGTCGATGTCTGAGGTAACCCGTGTGATCTCCTCCACCTACACAACCTCACGTATTTTGTCCATCAGGACGGTCTTGATGATCCCTAAGGCATCCTTCTCTCCGCGAGCCAGTGACTGAGCGAAATGAATCGCTTGTTGGGTGGATATCTTCCCCGGCAAGGGGGGCTCGTTGGGATCCACGACCGCCTCAATCACCACCGGGCCCGGCTGGGCGAACGCCTCACGCATCACCGCCTCGGCTTTACTTGGGTCATCAAGACAGTAGCCTGCCGCGCCGCAGGACCGGGCGAAGGCGGCGAAGTCGATGGGTTGCAACTCCACCCCAAATTGGGGGTTCCCCTCCTGGGCCATCTGCTCCCACTTGATCTCCCCCAGCACGTTGTTCTTGATCACCATCACCTTGACCGGCAGATTGTATTTGACCATGGTGGCAAGCTCGCCCATCAGCATGGTAAAACCGCCGTCGCCGCACATCGCCACCACCTGGCGGCCGGGGAAGGCCACGGCCGCGCCCACCGCGTAGGGAAGGCCGCAGGCCATGGTGGCCAGGAGCCCCGAGACCGAGAACTGCATGGTGCCCCGCATCTGGATATGGCGGGCAGCCCAGGTCGTGACCGTGCCGCAATCGGAGACCACGATCGCATTGTCATTGACGCACGCATTAAAGGCGCGGGCCGCGACCTGGGGTTTCATCGGCATGCTGGTGCGCGTGCCGCGTTCCTCCATCAGCTGGTTCCAGTCTTGCATCCGCTCCTGAGCCTTTTTCAGGAATCCGCGATCCTCCTTGTGCTGGATGAGAGGCAGCAGCGCGGTAAGGATGGCCTGGCAATCACCCACCAAGCCAACCTCCACGTCGTGGCGGAGGCCGATCCGTGATGAATCCCTGTCCACCTGCACCGTCCTGGCCTGCCCGGCTTTGGGGAGGAACTCCATGTACGGGTAGCTGGTACCCAGCATAATCAGGGTGTCACACTCCTCCATCGCGTCCTGGGATGGGGCCGTGCCGAGCAGGCCAATCCCGCCGGTGGTATATGGGCTATCGTCGGGGACCACGCCCTTCCCCAACAGCGGCTTGACGATTGGACCGCCCACCGCCTCGGCCAGCCGAGTCACCTCGTCGCGCGCCCCCAAGCAGCCGCGTCCAGCCAGAATCGCCACTTTCTTGCCCGCGTTGATCAGGTCGGCCGCCTGCCGCAGATACTCCTCGGGCGGGAGTGGGTAGGAGACGGCGAACATACGGGCACTGTGTTTGACGGGGTTAGCCGTGGAGCGGTCGCCATGGTCCATGGTCATTTCTTGAATGTCCTTGGGAACCGTGAGGTGGGCCACCCCGTGCAGCCGGAGGGCGCTCTTCACCGCCTCGTCGAGCACGTTGACCACATGCTCCGGTCCCATCACCCGTTCGTTGTAGATCGCCACGTCCATGAACAACTTGTCAAGATCCACGTCCTGCTGATAATGGGTGCCAATCAGATCGTGGAAGGTATGACCGGTAATCGCCAGTACCGATTGCCCATCGCACTTCGCGTCGTAGAGGCCGTTGAGCAAGTGAATACCGCCAGGACCGGAGGTCGCCAGGCAGACCCCAAGGCGGCCGGAGAATTTGGCGTAGCCACAGGCGGCGAAGGCCGCTGCCTCTTCATGGCGCACCTGGATGAACTTCATCGTATCCTGGTGAGTTCGCAGGGCCTCGAATATCCCATTGATTCCATCTCCGGGGAAGCCGAAGATTGTATCGACGCCCCACTCGGTCAGGCGTTCGATCAAGAGGTCGGCCGTTGTTTTCTTGGCCATGAACCGCTCTCCTTTTTGTCTAGGCTGTAACTAGTTGTAGGGGCACCCCTGGTGGGTGCCCTTGGCGGCCCGCGCGAGGGCACCCACCAGGGGTGCCCCTACATCGGACCTTTCTCCCCTATCGTCACCTTTGCTCACCCCGACGTCTTGGCCTTGCTTGCCCCTCCACTCTTCTCCCCACTGGTCGAGGTGGGAAGGGCGCTGATGTCGCGGCCAAAAATCATATCCAGGGTCCAGTCGATCCCAACCCTCACTTTTTTGGACAACCGAGGTAATTTGGCCAGGTAAATCCCGCGCCACATGGCCCAGGCAATGACCCCACAGAACTTCACTCCCTTGATCTTGGCCACCCCGCGGTGCCGCCCCACGATGGCCAGCTCCCCGAGCGGCTGATACCGAAACGGCTTGGGCTGCTCGCCGCGGAGGGTCGCGGCGATATTCTCGGCCACCAGGGCCCCTTCGCGGCTGGCGTTCTGCGCGGTCTGCCCATAGGTGCCCTTCTCGCCGTGGCGGGTCCGCGGCACCTCGGCGCAGTCGCCCAACGCCCACAAACCGGGCTGACCCGATACGGCGCAGGTCGGATCGACCACGACCGCGCCCTTCTTGCTCTTCGGGACGTCGATCGCCGCCACCACGGGACTGGGCGCCAGGCTGGCGGCCCAGAGGAAGGTGCGCGCGGCAATGGCGCGGCCGTTCGTCAGCCGGACCTCGTGATCGGAGACGCTGGAAACGCCCGTGTCGAGAATAATCTCCACCCCTCGATCCCGCAGCTTCCGGGTGGCATACTCCGCCAGACTCGCGCTCAACTCGGGAAGGAGGCGGCTTGCTTCCTCCACCAGGTACATACGCACCTGATCCTTCCGCAGCCTGGGATAATAGCGAAGGCTCGATCGCACGAAGTCGTTGAGCGCGGCCATGGTCTCCACTCCGGTGAAGCCGCCCCCCGCGATCACGAAGGTGAGCAGCCCGTCGCGTTCGGTCTGGCGGTCGGCGCCGTCGGCTCGTTCCAGCAGGGATAGGGCGCGGTTTCGGAGCTCGCTGGCATCGCCCAGGCTTTTCATGGTCAAGGCATGCTCTTCCACCCCCTCAAGGTGGTGAAAGCTGGGCGTGGAACCCAGGGCCAGCACCACCTGTCCGGCGGGCAGGCTCTTCCGTTCGGGAGCGCCGCCCGGACCGTCTCGGGTGAGCGTGACGCGCCAGCCGCCGTTGTCCCTGGCAACCCCATCCACCCGACCTTGCTCGAAGCGGACGCGTGGTGAGAGTTGGCGGATCGGATTGACCACATGCCGCGTATCCAGTTCTCCGCCCGCTACCTCGGTCAGCATGGGGGTGAAGAGAAAGAAGTTATTCTGGTCCACCAAGGTAATCGTGGCGTTGCCTTCCTTGGGCAGCAGTTTGGCGAGGCCGCGCGCGGTGGCCACACCGCCAAAGCCGGCCCCCAGAATGACGATCCCTGCTTCCTGGTTGGTTTCCACTTCCGGACTCCTCACAAACTGCCTGCCTGGCGCAACATTCCGCCATCGATAAAGTAGGTTGATCCGGTCACATAGCTCGCCTCATCGGAGGCCAGATAGACCGCCAGGCCGGCAACGTCCTCCGGCTTCCCCATCCGGCCAAGTGGGATCTCTCCCAGAAGGATTTTCATCAATTCCGGCTGTGACTTCAGCGCCGCGTCCATCGGCGTGTCGATCGCCCCAGGGCCAATGTTATTGACCGTAATCTGATGAGGGCCGAGTTCGACCGCCAGGGTGCGCATCAGCATCCGCAGACCGCCCTTGGCCGCGCAGTAGGGCGCGTTGGTCGGCATGGGCATATCCTCGTGTACCGAGGAGATGTTGATAATCCGGCCAGCCCCTCCCTGCTGGATCATTTGGCGGGCGGCGGCCTGCGTGCAAAGCCAGGGGCCGGTAAGGTCGATGGCGATGGTCTTGTTCCAGAGCGCCAACGGCACATCCAGGAAAGGGTGCTTCTCTTCCACTCCCGCGTTATTGACCAGGATGTCGAGGCGCCCCCATTTGCTGATCGTCTGCTCCACCAGATGACGCACATCGTCCTCATTGCTGATGTCGGCATTGATCGCCAGCGCCCGGCCGCCTGCGTGCTCAATTGCCTCGACAATCTCGCCCGCTGGGTCCGCCTTCCCCACGTAATCGATGGTGACCGCCGCGCCCTCGTGGGCGAAGCGCGTGGCGATGGCCTTCCCGATGCCGGTCGCGCCTCCCGTGACAATGGCTACCTTCCCCTCTAGACGCATGGCGTATTCCTTTCCCAGTCAGTTCCCATGCCGAAATCTCGTAATGCGACGATTTTGTTAAGCGTGCCGTACTTCAATACGAAGGAGAATTGCTTACGCCCAGAGGAAGCCTGTTTTGCGGGGATCACCTCCGCCCGAACATCACTTGGAGCCCACAGCGAATTGGGTTGATCGGGACGCGCGAAAATGGACGATACGAATGTTTGGGCCGCCCGCGAACCACTGGAAGAGGAGATGAGCGCCGGACAATGATAAGCGCGGTCGAGAAAAATGGAATAAGCACTCGACCGCGCTCAGCGTCCCCATGATAAGGGACTGATCAGAGGTAGTGGTCCCCGGTCATCTGATCCCTGGTAAGAACCTCCGCTCCTGAATGGTTGTGTTAGGGATGGACGTTATGGAAGACGTAGACAACGGCTACCGCGATCGCCGCGATGATCAGGACCACGGCAATCGCCCAGGTTAGATTGTTCGCGACCGCTGTCCGGCTGCCCTCGCCCGTACTGTAGTCTGGACTAGGATTTACGTTCACCGGATTCATATATACCTCCTTGAAAGTGAAGTGTGACCGGCGAGGCGGAGTTGGGAGACGGCAGCCTCGCCGGCATTTAGCGAGCGTATTCCGGCTTTGGGAAGGGAGGGTAAGGCCGGCGCTCTATACTCTACTATGCCGGTGAGGTGGCTCGTCGTTCTTCCCTCAAATAGCCGAACCATGGCGCGAAAGTGGTCTAGTACCGGTTGCCGCCATGTGCCCTAGTCCGTTTTCCGCGGTCGAATGGGCCGATTGGCCGTTAACGAGCCAGGATAAGGGAGCGACAATAGAGTCAGAACTGACAGGTCACGAGGGCTTGGGTTCCGCTTCACTGACTCGGCACGAAAAGGAGAAACAAGATGCTCGCAACCGTATGGCTCGCGCCCGGAGGCATCCTGGCATGGATTGTGGTTGGCCTGATTGCCGGCTGGTTAGCAAGCGCGGTGATGGGCTCGGGAACCGGACTGGTCGGTGACCTGATTCTGGGGCTGGTTGGTGCCTTCATCGGCGGGATCATCGTCGGATCGTTCACCACCGGAACCTATCAAGTGGTCGGCAGTATCGTGATCGCCTTTATTGGGGCGGTGATCTTGATCGCGATCGCCCGATTGATTACCGGCGGGACCAGTCGCGGAGGAAATCGCGTCGCGCTCTAGACCTTAGCTCCCCGGTGCCCGACGCGGGAATAAGACTCAAGAAAAGCAGCGGCTCCTGGCGTAGACGCCACGAGCCGCTGCTTCCGTGCGTGGCTATATCAGAGGTATGAAGGGAGGGAACGTACATGACTGGCGATTTGTTTGTTCGCGACCCAGGAAATCCCATCCTGGTTCCCGGTGACGCATGGTGGGAGGCGCGCGGAGTGCTGAACCCGGGCGTGGCCGTGGTCGGAGAGCGAGTGGCTATGGTCTATCGGGCCGTAGGCAGCGATGGGCTCAGCCGGTTAGGCGTGGCCTGGAGTGACGATGGGCGCCGGTTCACCGAGCGGCGGTTCCTCTATGAAGCACCACTCGACGACCCCGAAGGACGGCTGGGGATCGAGGATCCTCGGCTGATCTGGCTCGACCACAAACTCTGGCTGGTCTACACCAAGGCATCCGTGGCGCCGGTCGGAACCCCGCCTCTAACCTGGGAGCCGGCGCCCTTCCGGGTCCGGATGGCTCTGGCTCGGGCCACGAATGCGTCTCAGGTGACCGAGGAGCGCCCGCTCCTCCCCGATACCCAGGCCAAGGACGGCGTCTTATTCCCCCGGCGAATCGGCGGCCTCTACCATGCCCTGGTGCGCGTCTATCCCTCCATCCAG